>DAISXU010000076.1:0-10342 GCA_036825655.1 Flavobacteriales bacterium
GGGCTTGAACATTTTGTTCGGAGCTGATTATTACTTCTCTGATGGCATCTACCTCGGTTTCGAGGCGGGTCTCGGTTTTGGAACGACATCGTTCGGAAATCACAGCATAACAACCGATAATTTGACCGCGTTCAACATGTACTTCAATAACGCATTCTCAACGGAAGGTGCAGGAGCGGAGTTGATGGGCGAGTTTGTTGGCCAATTGCCGTTTAGCGCGCTCGATGGTGTGATCTACAACGAATACTATCCTGACGGATCCGGTGCAGACGACCTCTACTACGATTGGCCGAACCACATCAGCAACACCACCATTGGAAATGTATTCCAAGGTGCCTTGCGTGTAGGTTTCTTGTTCGACTAAGCTCGAGAAACCCAACCTATTTGAAAAGCGGCTCCCTCATGGAGCCGCTTTTTTTATGCTTAAATTCGGCTTGACGCAATGAAAATGATGCACGTGAACTTCGAATTTGGCGGCCAAACTTTCAGCCCTTCTGGAGCAGCCGAAGTGGATTTGAGCATTCCCATTGCCGAACATGGGGGTGCAAGTGCTTGGTATGTCGATCACATGCGTGTTGAAATTGTCCGAAGCAATGGGTTTCTAGGCTCCGTGGCCGAAGGTGGAGCGGTGAATTTTCGAAATGTCACCTTCAATCCGCACGGAAATGGAACCCACACCGAGTGTTTGGGCCACATCTCCCCGGAAGCTCACTCAGTCAATGAGGTGCTAATCCCCGCGATAATGCCTTGCTTGTTGATCACGGTAACACCAGAAACCCTCGACGGAGATGGCATCATTTCCCGCAATCAGTTGCAAGCGAAATGCGGAAACCATTGGGATTCCAAAAAACCGTTGCCGCCTGCCATTATCGTGCGCACTCTTCCCAATCAGGCAACCAAAAAGTCCCGCAATTGGTCCAATTCCAATCCAGCTTATTTCGAAGCTGCTGCTGCTTCCTGGCTTGCTGAAAAAGGCGTTGACCATTGGCTAATCGATCTGCCTTCCGTGGATCGTGAATCGGATGGCGGCGCTTTAGCGGCCCATCACGCTTACTGGAACTACCCCGGCAACCCAAGGCACCATGCAACGATTACAGAGTTTGTATACGCCCCTGAATCCCTTGAGGATGGTCGTCACCTGTTAAACCTTCAGACCGCGCCTTTCGACTTGGATGCAACGCCCAGTCGTCCAGTGATCATTCCGTGCAACCAAATTTGAACCATGAAACAATTCCTTATCCCTGCAGCCATTGTGTTGGGGCTTGTTGGCCTGAACAGCTGCACCCAATTGACCCAAACGGCACGTTTGGCCGAAGGCCCTGTAGTATTGGGCGTTGACACCATCAAAGCCCACGTCAACGTCGACACCACAAAAAGCCTCATCGGCATGTCATCCACAACCCACATCCTCGGGTTCATCCGCCTCGGAGACAACGAATTCGCCGACTTCCCCGGCATCAACCTCGGCTTCAACGGCAACACCCGAGAGAAGCGCGCCGCCGTCTACAAAGCGCTCGACGGAACCAACGCCGACGTGCTCGTCAACCCGAAATACATCGTCCGAGAGCAACGAGCTTTCTTCTTCCGCAAGACAACCGTGCAAGTCGCTGGATTTGGCGGGAAATTCGTGTTTGAATGAACCGGTTCATCGCTTTTGCAGGGGGCCTGGGATTGGTATCCGCGTGCAGCGCCCAGACCTTGGACCCAAGTTTGTTGAAGAACTCGGAATCAAAGCAAGGCGGGTTCAATTGGGACTTTGGCGCCGATAAAGCCACGGGGAAACGCTTTACCATCGAAGGGGTGTTCTGCCTCAATGGGTACAGTTGGTCCCCCATCGATTACAACGAGAGCGACGCCACCATCCGGCAAGCTGTAGAACGCATCCACCCTGATTTCAGTTCAGGGCAATTACAGAACACGCTGAACGACATGGAATTCAATGTCATGTGGACGTTCCGGAATGCCAGCGGGGGTGGTGGCCAACAAATCGGGCCGCGCTTGCTTCGCGTGCGGTACCAACCGGTGGAAACGCTGCCTATTGATGTGTCATTGGGCGTTGGTCGCTCAACGGCCCTCTTCTACGCCAAGAGCAATCTGCAGGAAACAGGCGGCGCCGTGGGGCTTAACCAAACAGACCTGATGGCCACCGCGTTCACAGACCATTACTTTCACCTCCGCGCCATTTATCAAGGATGGTGGGGAAGCGAACAGCCCCGTGTGACGGCGAGTTGGAATCCGTTGCTCTTTGAGGTTGGAGCCGGATACGCACCAACGCACCGCGTGAAATTCACAGGCGCCGTGGCCGTGGTCCCAAATGCTGAGAAATCCGCTCAAAATTGGCAGTTTAACGCGTGGGAACAAGGGGTGAATCCAAGCATTACGGAAATCAGCGACGTCATGACCACCACTCAATTCGTCTTTGGTGCACAAATGCGCATCGGATCGACGATGTGGGGGTTTGAGCAGCGTTGGTTCAACTTCCTAGGCGACACCCGTGATTACATTCTCGCAGGCGCATCCAACACCACGACACCGAGCTATTTCTGCATGAGCATCGGATACCAGTTGTAGGCGCGACCTTCGATTGATACGCATAAAAAAAGCCCCGCAGTTGCGGGGCTTTCTTGTTTCGGTAAGTGAATCGTCTTAGTTGACGTCCCACCACATTTTCGAAGTGATTTCGTCCGAACCACCCGTCGCAGCTGACCATGAAGCATTGTTCAATGTTTGCTCATCCAACGGATAAGTGAATCGGTTAGGAACGCTTCCGTCCCCTTGCAAATGACCATCCGCACAAGGCACGAGCACTCCGAAGTCTAATCGGCGGTACTCAGCCCATCCTTCATAACCCTGCATGTACAAGGCAATCCACTTCTGGCGTCCGATTCGCTCATTCCAAGCACCTTCTGCTGTGCCATAAGCCACGGCCTCTTGTGCGAGGTAATCCGCAATGGCTGCATCGTCAGCAATTCCCCAGTAGTTCATGCTCAAGGAAATCGCCGCGTTGTAATGCTCTTCTGCAGACAAAATGCTCGTCCATCCCCGCTCAGCAGCTTCCGCCGCCAAGAAGTGTGTTTGGGCTGCATCGAAGTAGATCCCCGCCAAATCGCCCGCGAGGATAGCCGTACCACGTTGTGAAACATCATCGTCAGGCGTCAATGCCGCATTGGCTTCATCCAATCCATACACCTCACCGGTATACTCTCCAGAGGAAACGGCTGGTGCATAGTACACCCCTACCCGCGGGTCTCCTAAGGAGGCCAACAAATCAACCATGGTATTCGAAGCCGCAAAATCATTTCGCGTCTTCGCGTCTTCATTGATCGGGTTGTTATTTGGAGCACCACCGAGGTAATTGAACAATGCGTTGTCCTCATTTCCTGCGATAATCATTCCAGAGCCCAAAGCCGCTTCTGCTGCACTTTGCGCTGCAGATGCGTTGACATCAGCCATTCGCATGGCAACTCGCAACTTCAAGGAGTTCGCGAATTTCATCCATTGGTCCATATTGCCACCATAGACTTGATCCCCTTGCGGTCCAGAACCAGAGGTCATTGACGCCATCGCATCGTCCAACAGTGTCAAAAGACCTGTATAAACATCCGCTTGACTGTCGTAGGCTGGTGCCGTGTCGTCTCCGCCCTGAAGCGCAGCAGACATTGGGATATCACCGAACGCATCTGTCAAATGTTGGAAGGTCCATGCTTGTAGAATTTTAGCGACGGCAATCTGGTTGCCATTGTCACCATATCCTACATAATCCGCAGCATTATCTCCCGAATTCAAGTCAATGATGGTTTGTAAATCTTGAAGCGGTCCTGCATAAAACGAAGCCCAAGCTCCGTTTGCTGTAGTCTCGCGGTACTGGTAACGGCTCTCATTGGAGTACTGATTTGAACTCCAGTATTGCGCCGTTTGCATCGCGCGACGGCTGCCCCAGAATGAATCATAGACACGGTCCATGATAGATTTCTGTGCATTGGTCAACAAGAACCCAGGTGAAACCGCTGTTGGTTCGTTGGGATTGGTATTGATTTCCTCGAAGTCCTTTTGGCACCCCGTGAAGGCTAAGATTCCAATCAAGCCCACTAGGAAGAAAATTTGCTTATTCATTTTCATAATTTTTTAAAGGTGGACAATCAGAGGTTGAACTTCAAGTTGAACCCGATGGTGCGCTCAGCAGGAAGCTGGCCACCTTCGAAACCTTGAACATTGGAAGCCGACGTGGCTACCTCTGGATCAATGTGTGGTACATTCTTATGTAAGATTGCAAGGTTGCGGCCATAAACACCAATGCTGATGTTGCTAAATGGCAAGCCACTCGTCATGCTTTCAGGCAAGTTGTAGTCCAAGCGCATCTCACGAAGTTTGACAAAACTCGCATCGTACTGGTCCGCAGCGTGGATGATGTAACCTTGGTTGTAGAAGAAGTGAGACTGAGCACCAATCGTAGTGGTGTTCTCGTTTCCTGTGGAAATCCAGTCGCCATCCGAGTTTTGCTCAGCAACCATTCCCTCAACAACGACTCCATCCTCACGAATACCGTCTTCTGCTGTCTCGGCAAGCGTTCCAGAGTACTTACCCCATTGGTTGGAATAGCTATGGACCGAACCTCCTTTCTGGAAGTCTACCAAGGCGCTGAATGAGACATTCTTGTATGCGAGGTCGGTGTAAACACCACCTGTGAAGTCCGCTAGGATGTCACCAATTGGAACCACCTCGTCCGTGCTCAGGTAATAACCGTCGCCATCAACAAGTTTGTTTCCGTCGTCATCGTACAAGAAATCATACCCGTAGAATGTACCGAGCGGCTGACCTGGACGTGCCTCCAATGTAACTCCGAAGAGTGATGTGTATCGGATGTTCTCAATTCCTTCCGCCAATTCCAAAAGTTCGTTTTCATTCTTAGCGAAGTTCACACCGATGTCCCATCGGAAGTCTTCGGTTTGAATAGGCGTAGCTGCGATTGCCAACTCAATCCCTCTGTTCTGGGTTTTACCCGCGTTTAATACTGTGCTGGTATACCCAGAGGCAGCAGAAACAGGAACATTAAAAATCAAGTCTTCCGTGATGTTGCTGTAGTAGGTCGCATCAATTCTCAATCGATCCAAGAAGAAGCTCAACTCTGTTCCAACCTCCAAACTAGTGGTCTTCTCTGGCCGCAAATTGGGGTTGTTCTGAGAGTTCGGTACGGTTGCAGAACCGCCACTGCCAAAGTTTGGATTGACACCATAGGTCAAGCCCGTTTGGTAAGGACCTGTGTCATTGCCCACTTGGGCCCATCCCAGACGCAACTTACCAAAGCTCAATGCCTCTATGTCAGCCAACTCGCTGAATATATAGCTCGCTGTTGCAGATGGGTAGAAGTAGCTATTATTCGCCTCCGGGAGCGTTGAACTCCAGTCATTTCGACCCGTTACATCGATAAACAATGTGTTCTGATATCCAAAACTAGCTGAAGCCAAAACCGAATTGATCACCTTGCTTTCCTCATAGTCACTGATTTGATAGCCATCGCCACCATTTTCAATGGTATATAAGCCCGGAGTATTCAATCCGCCGAGGGTATAAGCACCCAATCGCTTGTAGTCACGGATTCGTCGGTTGACTCCGACGAAACCGACCACGCTCAAGTCAGAATTGATGTCCTTATTGAAGTTCAAGTAACCGTCGAGGTTCGTTTCTTGCAACTGACGCGTGTACTCACTGTAAGAAGACTCGCGAACACCTCCGACAGCTATACGCTCTTGACGTCGGTCAGTGTAGAAGTCGGTCAGTGCACGTCCCATAAAGCTCAAATTGTCATTGATCTTGTAGTTCAGTGTCATGTTTCCGAAGACACGGTCACGCTGATCGTCTTGCACGTTTTTGTAACGCTCCCAAAACGGGTTGTCCCAGTAGTGCGGACTTGGGTCTGTTACGCTGTTTCGATTCCAAGTGCGTTGTGATCCGTCAGCGTTTTCATAATTACGCATGCGATCCATGCTCAATTGACGCTGTCCCCACTGGGTAAACTGGCTCATCACTGATTCGCCGTAACCTGTCAGTGGTCGGCCTTGGCCCACGCTTTGAACATAGCTCATATTGACGCTTGCAGAGAGCTTATCACTGATGTCAGAAGAGCCCGCAAAAGACAACGTGTTCCGATCCAATGATGAATTCTCATACACACCCGTCTGCTTGTGGTTCGTATAGCTCATTCGGAATGAGCTCGTTTCGCTCGCGCCAGTCACTGCGAAGTTGTTACTATACGTGACACCCGTTTGGAAGAACTCCGACACATCGCTATCGGTAGCAGACCAAGGACGTGCTTCGCCAAAATCAGCATCTTCTTCGTACCAACTGTCCCAGTGGCGAACCATGGTTCCGTCCAAAGCTGGGCCCCACGACCCATCATATCCATAATCTGGAATCGGAGTCTCGCCTAAGCTGTCAACCATGTTTTGATTAATCCAATCTGTTCCAGCACCACCACCATAAGAGTTCTGGTAGTCTGGCAAAATGAACACGTCGTTGAAAGCAACTGTGCTACTTACCGACACACCCAGGCCTTTCTTCCCAGATGCTCGATGCCCTTTACCTGTCTTCGTCGTAATGACAATAGCACCATTGGATGCTCGTGAGCCGTACAATGCTGCAGCGGCAGGACCTTTCAATACAGTTACTGACTCAATATCATCCGGATTCATGTCCTGCATTGCATTTCCATAGTCATAACCTCCAACCGATCGTTGTTGGTTACCGCTTGAATAATCTGCATTGTCCATGGGAACACCATCTACAACAAACAACGGTTGGTTGTCGCCGGTAATGGAGCTCGCACCCCGAAGAATGATCTTCGAAGAACTTCCCATCGCTGTGCCTGATGTGACTTGCACACCGGCAATTTTACCCGTCATGGACTTGACAACATTCTCAGATCTCGCTTCAGTAAATGCGTCGTTTCCAAGCTCTTGAACCGAATACCCGAGGGCTTTCTTTTCCCGCGAAACCCCCAGTGCTGTGACGACCACCTCGTCCAAGTCAACACCTGCGGATAAGGCTACATTCACAGACGCCTGACCGCCGATTTCGATTGTTTCACTGTCGTATCCAATGAAGGTGAATACCAATTTGTCCGACGCCGCATTGGCTGAAATCGAATACGCACCATCTGCTCCAGTAAAGACACCGCTGCCGGAGCCTGAAACAACAACAGCCACACCTGGCAGCCCCTCACCGGAAGATCGATCGGTGACCTTTCCGGTCACCTTTCCTTGTGACCAAGCTGTTCCTGCGAACAGCACAGTCAACATCAGAAGAATACTTGCTCTCATGAATAACGTTTTTAGTTGAACTTAGAAATCACTGGGAACCAATCGTTTCGGCACCCTGAAGTTCGTAAGGTGCGAAAAATTGCAAAAATCTGACACAAGATCGAACAAAACTTATCCTTCTCAGCAGTTGATAACCTTCAATGTCGTGTAAAAAAGACACGGAATGTTGCGCCAAGACCGGGTTTCGAGGAAACCTCAATGCTGCCGTCTAATTGGTCCACTATGGACTTGGCAATGGTCAATCCCAACCCTGTTCCACTCCTTTTGGATGTAAAACGCGGTTCAAAAACCTTTTTGAGGCGCTCCTCTGGAATCCCTTCTCCATTGTCTTGAACCACAACTTCCAGTTCCGACGAGGTCGGATTCAAGGAAATCGAAATACGCGGAACCGCCTCTTCGCTCACAGCATCCACCGCATTCGATATGAGATTATTAAAAACCCGCAACAAATGCGATCGCGTTGCTTGGATTTCATGCTTACCGTCAAGCCCCTCGAAGGTCCATGTAATATTTGCGTTGCTGGAACGGTACAGGGCGGCTGACTCGTGCACAACCGCGCACACATCCACCCGCTCCAGCTCATCCATTCCAATCGCTGCCAAGGCCGAAAAATCTTGAGCAATTTCTGCAAGCACATCTATTTGTTGAACAACCACCTCGCAATGCCTCTTCAAACGTTCTCCGAAATCCGCCTTTTCGTCATTCCACGCCCGCTCCAATTGTTGCGCTCCCAGCTTGATAGGGGTCAGAGGGTTCTTAATTTCATGTGCCACCTGCATTGCCATCATGCGCCATGCACCTTCGCGCTCCCGTTTGGCGAGCGCCTCTACTGCTTCGTGCAGTTGCTCTAAGAGCGTGTTGTACTCCGTTACGAGTTCACCAATCGCATCTTGACGGTGGTACGCGATGGGCGATTGTTTGCTGCCAGGATCCAGTTCCCGCATGCGGTCACTGATCATCCTCAAATTCCGAACAAGCCCACTCGACAGCACGGCAGCGATTAGGGCGGCACCGATGAGCAAAACGACGTAAAGGGGAGCCAATTGACTCCAAAATGCTCTGAAATCCCCTTCTTCCAGGGTTCTCTTTTGGTAACGCACCCCCGCAATTCCAATGGCATTGCCCCTGCCGTCCTCAACATTCCAGTAAACATTGATAAACGGCCCGAAATCCATCCCTTTTACACGAACTGACGAACCCTCCAAAGCAAACAACAGGTCCTGATTCAATTGAATGGCTGCGCCTTCGCCTTGCATCAGTGTTGACTGAGTCAAGAGAGATCCGCTCGGACCATAGAGCGCAATGTCCATTCCGTGAACATCCGACAATTCACAAATTCGATCCGAAAATATCCGCGGAATCTCAGCTGTGGTCAGGGAATAAGGAAGTCTGTTCAGTGTGTACTCTAAGCTGCGCTGCACTGACGACTCCTTTCGGGTCAGGCGTTGCGCATTGTACGCCTCTTCTTGGTTGTTGGCAAATTGCCAAGCAACGAACATCGTGCCGGTCAGCGATAAAACGATGACCAACAACATGGAAAGCAATATGCGGGTTTGAAATCCCATGAGCCGAATCTACATCGACTCCACGAAAAGCAAAGGTTGTGCCAACGATTCTTTACGAATCAAGCGCCTCCGACCCTGCAACAATCTCGAGGATCTCCGTAGTGATAGCCGCCTGACGTGCCTTATTGTATGAAATCCGCAGATCCCGCAACAATTCCCCGGCATTTTCCGTGGCTTGGTGCATCGCGGTCATTCGGGCGCCATGCTCGGAGGCGTGACTGTCGAGCAAGCCTTTGTAGAGTTGGACCTTCAAAGAATTCGGAATGATCCGTTCTACAATCTCAGCTTGAGATGGCTCAAAAATGTAATCCGTATCTGAATCTGGTGCAGAATCGGTAGCCTCTTCCGACGCCTCCAAAGGCAAGTAATTCTCTACCGTCGCGACCTGGACAGCAGCATTGACGAAACGATTGTAAACAATCTTGACTTCGTCGTACTGGCCTCCTTCAAATTGAGCCATGATATGCTCGGCTACGATTTGCGCCCGATCAAAATTCAGGTCGTCAAAAATCTGCCAAGCATTCTCCTCAAATCCCACCGGATTGAGTTCGGGAAGCTTCTTGTACGCGTCATTGGCTTTTTTTCCCAAAGGCAACACATGGCACTCCGCGTCCGTCTGTGCCATTTCCTGACGGATGGCCTTCATGATGTTGTTGTTGAATCCCCCGCAAAGACCCCTGTTCGAGGTAATCGCCACATAAAGTATGCGCTTAGTGTCTCGTTTCGCTGAGAACACACCCTCTCCTGAATCCAAAGAGCCGCTAACGTTGGTCAACACCACCTGGAGTTTTTCAGCATAAGGGCGCATGCGTGTAATCGCATCCTGTGCTCGACGCAATTTCGCGGCGGCAACCATTTTCATGGCAGACGTGATTTGCATGGTGTTTTGCACCGATGCTATGCGCTCCCTTACCTCTTTGAGTCCTCCAGCCATGGGATTAAGCGTATTGTGCGGTCAATTCTTTTGCTGCGGCCGTCAAGACTTGCTTTTGCTCGTCTCCATACTTGCCATTCTTGAGTTGATCCATCGTATCACCGTGCTTGTTGCGCAAGTAATCAATGAACGCTGTCTCAAATTCCTGAACCCGATTGACAGGAACGTCTTTGAGCAACCCTTCAACCCCGCAGTAAATGATCGCAATTTGATCCTCTACACGCATTGGGCTGTTCAGGTTTTGCTTCAAAATCTCAACATTGCGCTCTCCTTTGTCGAGAACTGCTTTCGTCGCGTCGTCCAAATCCGAACCAAACTTCGCAAACGCCTCCAGCTCCCGGTATTGCGCTTGATCCAGCTTCAATGTACCAGAAACCTTCTTCATTGACTTGATCTGCGCGTTACCACCGACTCGGCTCACCGAGATGCCCACGTTAATCGCTGGGCGGATACCGCTCAAGAAGAGGTTGGATTCCAAGAAAATCTGTCCGTCCGTGATGGAAATCACGTTGGTCGGAATGTAGGCA
>DAISXU010000077.1:0-10220 GCA_036825655.1 Flavobacteriales bacterium
AATACCTTTCGCCAATCTTTACCGTGCTTTTGGCCCGCAAATTCGATGGGCAACAAGCGATGCGCCCCTTTCAATGGGGACTTTTTGGCTTGGCCTTTGTTGGCGTATTGATGGTCAAAGGGTTTGACGCACGTGTCAGTTGGTGGTACCTCACCTTGGGGATCATCAGTGCAGCATCCGCTGGTGTCGCCTACCTCGCAACCATGAAATGCCGTGAAACCGACCATCCCGTTGGAGTGGTAATTTGGTTTCACATCATCGCGGTGCCTGTTTCTGGATCGTTAACGGCTTTTTCTTGGGTGGCGCCCGTTGGATGGGAATGGGGCTTGGCCATCGCTGTCGGGTTGTTGAGTATTGTGGCCCAAATCGCCATGACCTTTGCTCTGCACCAAGGCCAAGCGAGCACCATCATGCCATTCAAGTACATTGGAGCTGTTTTGGCATTCACAAGTGGGCTGCTCCTCTTCGATGAGCGGCTGGATGCTTTCGCGATGGCGGGAATTGCTGTGGTTGTAGCTGCTGTAACAATGAATACGCTGCTTAAGAGGAAGCAGCCTCCGGCGCCCGATGCAACAGGTAGCTAACACCAAAAGCCAAGGGGATGTATCCCACCAAATCCAAAGCCTCCATCCACAGCGGAGCAGGCAACATCCAGTTGTTGGCAATTCCACCGATCATGAACCACGCCCCCAAAGCAACGCCTGGCCATCGCGATTGCCTCCTGGTAACCAACATAGCAACAACTGCACCCAAGATTGCACCCGCCCAATGCGCAACGAGCACACTAAATTGAACCGAGAGAGGGAGTTCCATGAGAAAAGCCTCCAACTGGACTGGGTCGGAAGGCATGCGTTCCATAGCGTATTCCGGCCAAATCACACCAGATAACGTATGCAAGCCCAACATGGCCACTGACCCAAGTGCCGCAGCCAACACAAAGGCCACGAATTGCCGTAAGATTTGATAGAACAGGGTCATTTAAGAAGTGATTTTGAGTGGTTCAAGATGTGCGAATTGTAAAGGGCATTCAACTTTTGGGTAATCGGCCCAGGCCCTACGATGGATCTACCATCCACCTCGATGACATGCGCCAATGCACCCATCGTTCCAGTTGTGAAAGCCTCGTGCGCCGTGTAAATCTCACTCAACGAAAGGTCCTTTTCCTCCCAAGGAATTCCAGCATGGTCTGCCATTTGGAGAACAAAAGCCCTCGTAATCCCTGGAAGACAAGCCGTCGCTCGAGGGGTCAGTAACTTCCCATCCCTCACCAAAAAAACATTGGTCGCATTCGTTTCTGCAAGGAATCCCCTTTCATCAAGCATCAAGGCATCGTCGGCACCGGCCACGTTGGCTTCAATTTTTGCAAGGATGTTGTTCAACAAATTGGCATGGTGAATTTTTGAGTCCAAAAAAGAGGGCGCGTTGCGCCGAATCGAAGCGGTGACCAATTTGATGCCCTCCTCCCCATAGACATACCCCTTGTACTCTGGCAAGGCAATCAAAGTTGGGCCAAATGTGTTGAGTCGGGGGTCCATTCCACTGGTGCTCTTCATTCCACGGGTCAACGTCAAACGAATGTGCACACCATCTTGCATGTTATTTGCTGCCAATGTGGTTTGCACCGCATTCCACACTTCTGCTTCTGTTGGCACATCGACAAAGGCCAACGCCTTGGCGGAATCCATCAAGCGTTGGACGTGCTCCGCCCACTGGATTACATGTCCTGAACGCACCCTTAGTCCCTCCCAAACGGCATCGCCCCCTTGCACCGCGGAATCTAACACATGGACCTTTGCCTCCTCGCGCTTCACGAGACCATTGACCCAAACAAACGTTCCTTCGTTTCTTGGATCTGGTAGATTGAATTTCGCCATGCGGGCAAGTTAGTTCACGCAGTGCTCTTGAAGTACATGGTGGTGCTGCCTGCAAACATCGACAAGGGCTTGTTCTCTTGTGGTCAAAGAGCATTCTGCCTGCGTACTGCTTATTTTCCATCCAGTTGAAGCGTGCACACCTTGGTACCAATATTTCGCCCAAACCCCATCCTCCTTGCGAGGCCCTGGCGACCAAGACAGCATCGCAGAATTCCACTCCCAGCCACAGGCATGGCACAAGACTTTCAATCCAGATTCTGGATCAGCAGCCAAGCGATCGCTATCCAAAACCACAACGGGCCAACCCTCTTTTTTACAATGATCAAGCCAATACCTTTGCCACTCGATTCCCAAATCTTCTATCGTAGGGAACTCAATCTGTTTGCGGTAGCTCGCAACCACAGATTTTGGGTCTCTCACGAGCAATACATGCAGGTGATCTGCAAAAACGTCGGGGGACCAACCCCGCAGGTGGCAAGCCATGTGTTTCAGGAACTTCACCTTGGGCCCGGCTTGAAGGATGGGCAACAATTCCTGTGGATTCGTAGATTGAGATTCAAGAACCTCCTTCCTTGATGGCCGTAGAGCGCCTGTCAATGCCAGGTAATGCCCAAACAATGGCTCATCTACCACTTCAATCTCAGGCCTTTGAGCCACAGAGTACATCAAGGCCGTCGATCGGTTTCGAGGGCCTGACCAAAGGGATACAACCTGACCCTTTGGATTTGGCATTAGCGTATCACTTGAATGAATCCCGAACGCTCCTCTGGTGAATCTTTATGCGCAGATTGCAGCCTCAAGTGGTATTGATAAATTCCATCTGGAACATAGTAACCTCCACTCTGATGCTCACCCAACCAAGGCTGTAGGGGGTCCTCTGATTCGAATACAATTTCACCCCAACGATTGAATACACGAAGGCGGTAGTTCTCGGTAAGAATGGCCTCTCCAACAGGGATGAATGCATCATTCATTCCATCGTTGTTGGGGGAGAATGCTGTAGGTACGTAAATGGCGAATTCGATGGGGCTGAAGTGAGCAGTGATGACATCTGACTCCTCAATGTCGAATGCCACTTCCCGTTCTTGCGGACCGGGGAAGGGATTGGCCTGCTCAGAGGTCCAGCGATCAAAAACCCAATTCGGCTCAGGTGTCGCCCAGGCATCCAAGGCACCGATGGGCTCCAAACCACCACTCCAGCTCGACATCGTACTCACGCCTCCCTCCAAGCTAACTGTGCCAGAACCAACAGGCTCTACATTCACCGTGACCTCAATGTGCTGAATCACCTCAAAATGCGCCGTAATCGTATCGGGCTGGTTCACGAAAATGGTCCCGGGTGAACTCAATAACGAGGGAGAAACATTCAACCCCGTAGTTGACCAGCCGGTGAACACATGCCATTCATCCACTCCTTCAGCGACGATGCCATGATAACCAGCATCTGTCAATTGCGTGGCCGGATATGAGATGAAGGGAATTCCATCCAGCAGTATATCACCAGCACCTGGCGGGTCCACTTGGAATACCAGAATTTCTGGATCAAGATCGGTTGCAAAGTGCGCAATCAGGGTAACATCACCTTGCAGTATGAAGCCAAGCTCTGGATTTTCAGGATCCAACAACTCAACATCACCGTCCACGACTTCCCAAAAAAGAAATGGGAGTGCATTGCCGATGTCTGCGGTCAAGGTAATCGGAAGTCCCATGAAATATGTGGCGTCAAAAGGCGAAGCACTTTGGTTGATGGTCACTGAATTCACTTCGACCTCACCGATGCCATCAATCAAAAGGGTGACGGTGACGGACTCAACATCATAACAGTCCTCCATTCCGCTTACTAGCGAGGACGCACAACGCTCATCAATGTAATCATGGATCTCTTGAACGTTTGACTCCCATTGTCCATAATTCCCTCCCCATCGATCTATGTGACGAGGCATTTCAGGCTCAATCACAGCGATCATAGAATCCAATGCCCAATGCATGTATTCACAGCTGAAGTAAGTGTTACTGAGGTCGGCATACCTGTTGATGTAGGTAGCCCAAAACGTCTCATTCTCAAGCAAGGCGTTCAATACCGGCACATGACCTTGTCCTCCAGGATTCCCTAAACTCTCGGGGTTGCAGGGGTCAGCATCAGGCTGTTGAGTTGGGAGACCCGTATAATTGGCTCCATGTCCAAAGGTGTTGTCCATGTCCCAAAGGGCATAGCGCCAACGCTTTGCATCTCCATCAGGATGACGTCCTCTCCACCACGCTGTATTCCAGTTGAGCCAATCTGCGCATACCACGTAAGAATTCAACACGAAGTAATCAATCAAGCTCATGGGATTGAGCGCACTCACTACGTAGTCGTAATTCGCTGGATCGGTCATGTCCTGCGTCGTGACGAAGTTGACAAGTGTATTCCAATCTGCTGCACTGCCATATTCAGTCCACGTTCCTCCCCAAGTCTTGATGAAATCAACGAAATGGCGAGGCTGATCGTAGTACTCCAAAGTGAAATCCAAATCATCCACTTTTTCCCGGTATTCATAAACTCCCCAATATTGACCATTGAGGTAGACAATGCAGGATTCATTGGTTCTTTCATCCAAATGCAAATCCGCCAGATGGCTCAAAGTTTGCACGTATGCGTCGCGTATGTGACCTCCACCGGAAGATGGGTAATTGTCGTTGGCAGCCGCTTTAAAAATCAAACGTTGATAAGCGTCCCTTTCTTTGACATGGAACAGCGTCGCTTCAGCCGCATAACTGTAACCCATCTCATCTCGGGACACGTAATCAAAACCTTTCTGAGGGTAGGCATTGGAATCGTTGCCATGCTCATTCGAATCTCCAGTAGCCTCGCACCAGAAAGTTCCGTCAGGATAGAAGAACTCCAAGTGCGCTGGTTCATCAACTCCTCCACCCCAACCTCCAGGCCAAGCACCATCTTCTTGCCCATTTCCAGAAACAGAAACAACTATGATTTCGTGCACGTCATCCCCCGTAAAAAAGGTGTTGGTCGCTATGTAACTGGGTGCGAAATCACCGGAAGGATCAACGGCTATTGCGCGTACCACAGTCGTTGTGCCGAGGTCAAGGGCCACACTGTACAATGGACTGGCGGCTGTAGGCGCGTAGCCATTCGTGGTATAACGGACTTCGAATTCGGACGGCGCGCTGGCCAGCACACTCACACCCCCTGCATATAAACCAGCTTCTGTATCGAAAATGGGCGTTGGAGCGTAACCTGTGTAAAAGGTTCCTCCGTTGCTTGCGTTAGGAGTCGGAGTTGTACAGACCTTCCATTCTCCACTAGCGTCCACCTCCCTTGACCAGCTGTGGTCCGCCTGTGATGGAGAAACATCAACTCCAAATGTGTAGGATTCGAGGATCGCACCTGAAGGATCGGCAAACACAACAGATTCACCGGCGGTTTGACGAATCTTGAAGTTCGTATTCAAATTCCCTCCTGCATAGAGGTTGGCAGGTATTTCGCCTTCTGCCGAGCACATGACCATCAGAAACCCACCAGCGTTGACTGTTGTGCCTGCCGGAATTTCAAACTTCGTTGGGTTGGATAAGTCATCGCTTAAAAAGTATCCCCCAAGGTCCACGGCTGCGGCTGTCGGGTTATGGAATTCGATGAAATCCTCATTGTCCCCACCGATTCCTAAGGAGTAATTCGCAGCAGAAAACTCATTGATGACCACTTGACCTGCAGCGGTTCCGAAAGTCAAGAGGGATAGGAAAGCCATAAACCCTTGTCGGAGTGAATTCATCTGATTCAATGTATTTATTGGATGTTGAGTCGCCCAGTCACAGGCTGGCCTCCTGGTAAAGTCAAGCGGTAGATATAGCTACCAGCCTCCAAGTCTCCGCGAACAAAGCGGTATTGAACTCCTGTCGTTGCATCTGCAAGCACAATGCGTCCTCGAACATCGAGCAATTCGATCAACACGCGTTGCCTTCCTGAATTTTCAAATCGCAGGATGGCCTCTTCGACCATCGGATTGGGATAAATCAGAGGCGCTGAGGCCAATACCTCATTCACACCATTGGTCATAACACATCCCTCAGCAATGACATGCAAGGTGTTTTCGTATTGATCGTTGACCACATCGATGACCTCTTCGATGCAAACCTCATCCGAGATGTCCGACCAGTACAACCGAACCAAAGGAACCCACTCATAATTCTTCTTGAAGCTCTCGCCGAAATAAGACAAGCCGATGACCTTTTGTCCACCTGGCATGAACGCTGGCTCAATCGGATATTCAATGGGGTCAGCAATGCTGACCGCACTCGCAATGGACATGCCACTCATGGTGAATTCATACCCCACAATTCGGTTGTTGGGATTGAGTACATGCACGTCCAAATAGCCCTCGTTCATGTTCACCGAACCAATTGAAAAATGCACGGTGTCAAATGGATTGATGATTTCCACTACAGGAAATTGGCATTTATCATGCACACCTGACGAATCAGGATGCTCGTGAGCCACGTTGTAAAACTGACATTGGGACATGAAGGCTGCATCTGTCACAGAGATGTTTCCATCTTGATCAATGTCGGTGCAAGGAAGGGCCTCGATGTCGTTGCCTAAAATGTGATCGACATACCCAACAGCATCCGAGTATTCCTGAGCACCATTGGCGTCCAAATCTCCCATAAGTGCAGAACCATTGCAATCGCCATTGCAATCTGGCTGTGCCAGCCCAAAGATCTCCCCAGCGCAATCCGTGTATTCCGCGCAATCTTCGTACTCCTCCACCATGAGTGAGCCTGAAGAGCGGTCAATGCCTATGCAAACAACAGCCCAATTGTTGTCGTAAGTGATTTCATACCGCCCCAGCGCATCTGGGCTTTCATCCCAATTGACACGCACAACCAATTGGTAATCGCCATCTGGCACATCTGTTACATCCACCCATTGGCAAGAGAGCCCGCTGCCGTAGATGTCACCGCAATGTGCAGAAATCCCCATGTTGCTGCAACCGTATTGAAACGTTCCTCCGTCGCTGCACTCCAAATCCATTACACAAAATCCATTCTTAAAACCAATGGGAAGCGCTGTACCATCCATTTCGAATAAGATGTACTCAGCATAGCCTTTGTAGTGAAAGTGGTTGTGACATGAACCCCACTCAAATTGTTCCGTTGTCCCATTGTTAGCGGTAGTACCGATGTAATAGTCGACATCACCAATGTTTTTGATGTGCGTGGTGAAGCGAATCAGCTCCCTGGTTCCGTAACCGTTGAGGCACCCCTCTCCCACATAGCAATCCCCTTGGCCTACTTCCAACGTAGCCGCAGACAAACTGTTGGAAATCGCACTTTCGAGCACCACTAAATCGGGGCCCGTGCAATCAGGATCGCCTGGGTAGATGCAATTTCCTGAATCCACCTCCGCTAAAGGGCTGTAGTTGCATGCCAAAGGGTCCATGCACCCGGTTGGAGGTCCAACGAAGTCAAATTCCCAAGACAACTCTCCGTTGCAAGAACCATCCAAACTCGCGATGCGAATCCAATACGACACCCCGCCTTCGAGCAAAACGGTCAACGTCGCTTCTTCGCCACACCCACCTTCTGAATTGTCATAATAAATCGAGCCTTCGTTGGTGTCATCGAAGTTGTTCATGTTGCAGTAGTCGTAGACCCACAATTGGGTGTCGCAACCTGCACCGCACGTGCTCAACAGGTACATTCCATTCTGGGGAGGAGTGAAATTGTACCAGTAGGTATTGCCGGTTTGGGAAACCGTGCCGTAATCTGCCTCTGTCAAATCCGCTGCATCCGTGCAGGTATATCCCTCAGGACATAAGAAAAATGCCGATTCTCCAAATCCGTAATTGTATCCGGACGCAACTTCTTCGCCATCAATTGTGATCCAATAGCCCCCTGGTGAATAAATGCCATCACCGTAAGAATCGTAGATGTTAAATTCGAGGCAGGGATACTCTTCGGCTGCATCGAAACAAACCGTCGTTTCTTGCAAGACCCCATTCACACCTCCAGCCCCTTCGGCAAGAACCTCAGAACCAGACAAAAGTTCCCAAGAAATTTCTTGCGGATACGAATCCGGCTGAACCCCAATGATGATTTCGGTCTCGCCAGCGGCACATTGCGCGAGGGAAACGGATGGATGCAATCCAACTGCAGCAAGCAGAGCAAGCAGAGGAATGCCCTGGATAAGAATTCGGTTCATGCGATTGGTTTCAATTCAAACAAGGGCTTAAGGTACGAAAAGCACCACCGCCAAGGTCATAACAAGCGACACATTAAAAACGTTGCATTCAAGCGTTTCAAAATTGGGAAATTGCAGTTCCATGCCATTCAACTATTTTTGCACCATGGCACACGATCACCACGAACCCCAACAGAATGAAATCGGCGGACCCGTTGTGTTCGCGATCATGATGTTCGCATTGGTCATCACGATCATTGCGTTTTTGGCATCTTGATGCCTCAATCGATTTCATGAAAAAACCCCTGCTTCCAGAGCGAAGCAGGGGTTTTTATTGAGTTATTTTGAAAGGGCTACCGCACCACCTCCATCTCTTCTACCAGGTGTCCAGCACCCGCATAAACGTCGACAATCCAAAGCACATAGCGAATGTCGACCATGATGTTTCTGCATCGGGTCTCATCGAATAAGATGTCGCTCATTGTGCTCTCCCAGGTTCGGTCGAAGTTAATGCCCACCAAGTGACCCGACCCATTCAACGCTGGAGAACCTGAATTTCCGCCAGTTGTGTGGTTGCTCCCTGTGAAGCAAACGGGTAGCTCGCCGTCTGCATTCGCATACACTCCCCAATCGCCCAAACGCAGCGCCTCTACCAAGTCAATCGGCAAATCAAAGTCGGTATCACCAGGAACGTATTTCTGAAGGATGCCCCGGTGGGTAGTGAATGGCTCATACCGCATGCCGTCGTAGGGAGCTGACCCCTCCACTTTTCCGTAAGTAAGGCGCAACGTGCTGTTCGCATCTGGAAAAAATGCCTCATCCGGGAAAAGCTCGCGCAGCGCTCGGGTGTAAAGTGCAGTCTGCTGACTCAGTTGTTCCGAAAGATCTCCATAGACCGGGGCAACTTCGCTGAAATAGATGCTTCGAAGGCTCCTGATCAACTGGTATGCGGGGTCCTTAGCCAATTTGGCAAACAACTTGGTATTTCCCTTTTCCAACAACCGTTCCAACTCTTGGCGGTCGTCAAAAACCGAACCGTTGAACACCTCAGCGGCAAAAGCAACGCCATCGGTTACACCGTGCATGGACTCTGGTAAAAACTCCATGCGCGGAGAGTATTGCACATACGGGGGGGTCAATGCCGCTAGGATGGCCTCATCCGTGGCCGCATCGTAGGTCCGAAAATGGTTCGCAACAGTCGCTTTGAGGCCCTCCATTTGGGAATCCCATTCACCATTTTCCTCCAGTTCTGCCCCGGATTCAATCACTTGCTGGAAGGCATTCGCAAAATTCAAAATGTCTGCCCCATAGTAGATGTACTCGATGAACAATGCCCGAGCCGTTTGGTAAGGAAAGTACGCGGAATTCAACTCTTGAATGGCAGGAACACACGCTGCAAATTCTCGGTTCCCCACTTTGGCAGCGCGTTTGGCGAATTCGGATTCGAGGTTGGTTTTAACACCTAAAGCATCGAGTTCAATGAGGCCCTTGTTTTGGCCCATCCACTTCTTCCAGGCATTCGCAACACTGCTCTGCTTGTCAGCATAGCCAATCCGCAAATGATCCGATGAAAGCCGAGCGGCATTGATTACCGCGAGGCTTGCATCCCGCATGGCGATGCGCTTTGGATTCAACTCGGAAATGACATAATCAACGGCATCCGATGTTAAGTACTGCTCCGTTCTGCCTGGAAAACCAAATACCATGGTGAACTCACCAGGGGCAACTCCTCCAATGTTTACGGGGAGATAATGACCAGGCCGATAGGGAACATTCGACGCGGAAGGATCAGCTGGCTCATTCGACGCATCAGCGTAAATCCGAAACATGCTGAAATCTCCGGTGTGCCTTGGCCAAACCCAATTGTCTGTATCGCCACCGAATTTCCCCACGGCGCTCGGGGGAGCACCCACCAAGCGCACATCCCGGTAGGTTCGGGTTGTGATGAGGTAATAGGAGTTTCCAAAGTCAAATGCCACCACGTTCCCATCCAAGTTCGTATCCTTTGTGTATTCTGCGATGATGGCCGCCTCTTCGGCATTCCGATCCTCGGCTTGGCTCATTCGTTCTGTGACATCTTCAATGCGGTCGATGAAGGTCGCTGTCAAATCGGGGTTCAAGAGCTCTTCTTCCCGAGTCATGGCCCAAAAACCAGCTGTAAGGTAATC
>DAISXU010000078.1:0-10194 GCA_036825655.1 Flavobacteriales bacterium
ATGGTATACACCCCGCAAGTAGCCTTCCGAATCAACAAGCCAGATGGTTGCAATGTTGTTGGGTTCCTCCTCGTCCCTTTGGATCATGAAGTCATCGGCTATCAGTTCGTCAATTGCGGCTTGATCCCCTGTCAGGAACTGCCATTTGCCGGGCTGGTCGTTGTAACGGGTGTTCTCTGCAACGTAGGGCTTCAGGACAGCCGGTTGGTCAGTGGAGGCATCCAATGTAAAGCAAACGGTCACGATGTCTTCTTCCGAGCGGTATCTAAAATTGGGCCAAAGCAGTTGCTTTGTGACGCTAGCTACGTGAGGCGCATCGGTCGAGAAAAACGCCGCCAGCCAAACCTTACCTTTCAACGAATCACTCGAAAAAGGAGCTCCATCTTGATTGATCAGGTTGAATGAACCCACCTGCTGTACCCCTGGAATTCTGCCCTCTACCGGTCCCTCTTTCGTAAAGTAGGGAAGCGTATTGAACTCATGGTCTCCAAGGATTCCAAAAAGGACAAGTCCAAAGAGTGGTAAAAACAAAAGTACGCCCCCTAGGAGAGCGTACTTCTTCAGTGCGTTATTCCGGTTCATGCTTTCCGGATGGATTGAATCAGTGGAAATTGCTGAAAAGGCTCAGGTGACCAAATCCTTCTGTGATCGCAATAAAAATCAAATAGCCAATGAAAAGCAGGTAGGGCGCCAACACCACGCGTTTCAGATTTCTTCTTTCGTCGCCCAAGTGCATGAACACCATCACGATGTAAGCCGCTTTGACGAGGGTCAAAATGATGAAAGTCCACTTGATGGCGGTCCAAGTAAAGGCCTCGGATCGCTTGAAGTAAACACCCATGATCACCTCTACGGTGGTCAAGAGGGTGAGCAACAAGGTCACCTTCCAAATGTTCTTCCGAATTTTCAGGCCCTCTTCTTCGCTGTGATGAGCATTCAGGGCGTAGCTGTCGTTGACAATGAGGTCGTCGCGATCCATGACGTCAAATGAGGTAGAAGAAGGTGAAAACAAATACCCAAACCAAGTCTACAAAGTGCCAGTATAAACCAACCTTTTCGACCATTTCGTAGTGCTTCCGGCGCTCAAAAACTCCATTCATCGCCATCAACAGAACAATCAAGTTGATGACGACACCACTGAATACGTGAAAGCCGTGGAAGCCCGTGATGAAGAAGAAAAAATTGGCGTACGATTGCTGCACGGCATATTCACTGTCGTGCATGTTCGCGCCGAAGGCGAAGTTCTTGGAACGGGCGTTCCAAAGCTTCACGGCATCCTCTCCTGAAATTTCGCTTTCATTCTCAACGTATTTGTTGAGTGTCAGCGTTTCCAATGCGATTTCGTGGCCGTTGTCGGTGAAACTCACATGCCCGTGGTCTTCATGGATGGAGACCGTTAAATCTCCTTCGTTCCACTTGGCAACCGCATCACCGAGGTGGTGATCCATGTAAACAGCATCTCCAGCGGCCAAAGTGAACGACTCACCGTCTACATCCGTTACGGTCACCTCTTCGGAGAGCAGGAACATGCCGCCAGAACCGTGAATGAAGTGAGACCATTCCCAGGCCTGCGACCCAAGGAAGAAAAACCCGCCAATCACCGTCGCAAACATCCAGCGAACAACGCCGCGCTTGTCGTTGCGATGCCCAGCTTCAACAGCAAGCACCATCGTCACCGATGACACAATCAAAATGAAGGTCATCAGGGCGACATAAATCAGTGGGTACTGGCCATCGAGCCCCGGAAGTGCCCGGAACACTTGTTCTCCAATTGGCCAAGCGTCTTCGCTTCCGGCTCGACTGAATCCGTATGCAGTGAGCAACCCGCCGAACGTCAACGCGTCCGAAACTAGGAAGTACCACATCATCATCTTGCCGTATGTGACGCTAAATGGCGACCGTCCGCCGCCCCAGAGGATCTCTGTAGAAATCGCTTTTGTTGCTTCTCCGCCCATGGTGGGAATTTGGGCGCAAACTTACTAAAGGAAGTGCAATAATCCCCCCTACACCCCGGCTATTGAGAATGGTTCTAAACTACCCTTCCCGTGCTCAATGCAAAATAAAGAGGAAACAGAAGAGGTAAAGCCACAAGATTCCAAGGAAGTGCCAGTAGAGATTGAGGGTCTGCAACCGCACAACATCTCCTGAGTTAATGGATCCTTGAAGCACACGAATGCCATTGACTACGAGGTAGATGAATCCAAAAATCAGGTGCAAGATGTGGATGGAAATCAACACCCAAAGCATGCCTCCTCCCAAGTTGCTGGTGCGCGTGACGTCCGGGGTGATGGCTTGAGCCATCAAGGTGTCATCGGGCATGAAGAAATTTTTCCGAACGGGATCAAACAACAAGGCCTCCCCATTGATGGTGACTTCATAATCTACTCCATAGACAGCGGGGCCGTTGATGAGGTCTTTGATGGAATTCCACCGATAGGCCGCTTGACCTGACTCGTTTTCACTGACTGTAAATCCCAATCCCATTTCTGCGAGTTGGTTCCATCCTTTCGACTGCGTCAGTGTAAATCCAATGCCGAGCGCTAACGTCAGGCCCAGCGCGATGAGGGTTCCCTTCTTGAAACCTGATCTCATTTGGCGCAACGCGACAATGGCTGAGGCAGAAGAAGCTGCCAGAAAGGCCAAACTCAGCCACAGGGCGTCAGGCGCCACCGCATGCACCCAGAACTTCCCCATGTTGAGCACGATGTAGGCGCTGGTGAAGCCAGCAAACATCATCACAATCGCGAAAATGATGAAGTACATCAGCATCTTTTTGGTCCGGGCTCTAACTTGAAGGTCGACGCCTTCAAAGACATCAAATTTGGGGTCAGTGGTGGTGCTCATTGGATGGAATTAAAGTCGGTCGAGGACATATGCGATTTGGACCAGTGGGAGGTAGATGAATGAGGCAAACATGAGGCGGCGGGCATCGGCCAATTCCAGGGACTTGTACAAGCGCCATGCGGCCCATAAAAACCCCAAACCGGCCAGGATGGCGACCACCAAAGCGGCATTGCCCACCATCGGAGCGCTGGCAGGAAGTGCCCATGGCATCAGGCTGGCAGGAATGCAAAATGCGGTGTAAGTCAGGATTTGAAACGCGGATTCTTTCGTACGTCCTCCGTCGAATGGCAGAAGTTGGTAACCGGCCTTGGCGTAGTCGTCATGGGCGAGCCAAGCAATGGCCCAGAAATGAGGGAATTGCCACATGAACTGCACGGCGAACAACGTTCCGGGCTCGATGCCAAAGTCACCCGTCGCCGCCACGTAACCAATCATGGGGGGGAGGGCGCCAGGGAACGCGCCGACGAACACGCTCAGGGAGGTTTTTGCCTTCAGCGGGGTGTAAATAAACGCATAGCTCACAATGGCTGCCACGCCTAACCAGCCACTCAAAGGATTCAGGGAGAATAAACTCCACAATCCGATTGTGGCTGCCGACAAACTCCATGCCCAAGCTGCCGATTTTGTCATTCGACCTGTTGGGAGTGGCCTGTTTTCGGTGCGCTTCATCAATCCATCGATCCGGTGCTCGATGATTTGATTGAGTCCATTGGAAGCTCCGGTTAGGAGGTAACCGCCTACCGCAATTTTCAGCAATGTCGGGAGGTCGATTTCGTCTGTGGCCATGAACCATCCGAGCACAGCAGAGAGCACCACAAAGAATCCCAAGCGGATTTTGAAGAGGGTTGCAACGTCTTTGAAGGTGGTGGTCATGATGGATTAACAACTTGCGGCGCAAAAGTACTGCACGAATTTTCGCAAAGTTGGTTTTGTGTCACCAATCCCGCTCTTCAGAGGGCGGTCGGACTCGTAAACCAAATTCCAATCTGCTCCACCAGATGGGTTCTGCTGAGACCATTCCACGTTCCACAGATCGCCTCACTGCTGCCCGAAGAAACAACCGCCCAAAACCCATGCGCTGGTGCGCGAAATCAACGTCGCAGAAGAGTCGATAGCTTTCTACGATTCCAGCGATGGGTGTGGCTTCTGTTCCAGCGTAAAGTCCCTCAATTCCATAATCCTCTGGGCGCAGTGTGTAGGGCAAAAGCGGACTGGTCCCTACGCTCGACATCGCATGTGGACTGCTCATGGAAATGATGCTCCTTCCTCCATTGAGCGCTGCATCCACGTCGTCCACGCCCTGCAGAAGATGGGTCATGGCCCACCGCAACCGAACCGCCCTCCAAGATCCCTGCAACCGAACCCGCCATTCTTCGAAATTGGCCCCCATGGGATGGCCTATGGGGCTTCGATCGTGCGTCCAAGAGGTCTCGACCGCTGCATGGCTGTATGTGAAGGGCCGCACCGCACACCGCTCAATGAGGACGCTGTAGTTGCCTTTTTGCCATTGAATGGTATGGGTTGAACCCCATTTGTTTGCCCACCAGTTAGTGCCACCAAAGACTTCCTTCGTGGTCCATTCATCGAACAACCACTGGGAACTCATTAGCCATTGCCCGTTAGGAGATCTCCAAGCACCTTCAAGTCCAGCGAGTGCATTGTCCGCAGAACCTAAGCGATACTCAGAAGGCCGGAAGGCCACAAAAGGAACTGCGTAGCTTGGTTCAAATCGCCGGTGATACCCAGAATCTTGAGCGAGCCAAGTCACCGCTCCAAACAACGTCCCTTGAAACCCCCGACCCAAGTCTGCTGTAACGGAATGCGCAGCGACCCACGATCGGCTGCGTTGCGCATACTGCCAAGGTGCAAGCGCCGAAACGTCAAGCCCCAAGATGTCAGGTGGAGAGCCCTCAAACCAGTGGCGTTTGCTTCCAATGACTTGCACGTAACGGACTTTTCCCGCGTCGACGAGCAGTGACATTTGAGGCATCGGAGATGCTGCCCGGTCCCACCAAACAGAACGATGTCCGTGACCCCAATGCCGGCTCAGCATGCCTCCTTGCAACTCAATGGAAGGGCTCACCTTGTAAGCCACAGACCCCGTGAGTCGTGAAACAGAAACCGATTGCAAGTCTGGCGTGTACGCCCTTCCCCAGCCATCAAAAACGCCCCAGTTGTAGGCCAATTCATGCCATGCTCCAGTCACGCCGGGGATTCGTTGGTGCCTCGCATCGATGTCCAAATTCCATCGGTGGTTTTTGCTTCTTGCTTCAACGTTGGCCAGCGCAGAGCCTCCCCAACCTCCACTTCCACTCCAGTTTTGACCGAGCCATTGCAAGGCTCCTGCGGCCCAAATTGGTTCGATGCCAGCACCCAGGTTAAAGTACCCGCTGTCTGCGGGTGCAGGGGGTTGGAGCGGCCAGATGTGACCTGGAGAAGAGATCGATGGAAACGACGGAATGGAATCAGCACAGCTTTTAGCCGTGCCCTTGTTGCAGAGTGCTAACAAAAAAAGGATGGTCCATCTTCTCCTCACTACCTAATGATTTCGGACGCCGGGACATCCATGTTGCCCTCCTTGTGACGCTTGTCCTGACCTTCCTGTATGCGGATTTTCTTTGCAAGAGAACGCCGAAGAATGGGGGTGAAGAGACCGAAGGCCCATGCCAGTTGTATGAGGAACAGTGCGGATTCGTCAAGCGGTGCAAATCGGAAAAGGAGGAATGCACTTCCTACCATGACGAAGGTATACAAGTACACCATGGTGCTCGTTCTGCGATGGCCCCAACCCAAAGACATCATCCTATGATGCAAGTGATTTCGGTCTGGTGAGAAGGGTGAAAGGCCTCTCGAAATGCGCAGGGTAAATACCCGGAGGGTGTCCACTAGGGGGTAGGCCAAAATGCTCATGCTCATCACCGGATTCGGAATGTCCTGGAAAAAATCATGCACCTGGGCATCGGGCATGTTGATCCATTGAACACCCAAACCATAGAAAATTAAGCCAATCAGAAGGGATCCGCCATCGCCTAAGAAGATCTTAGCAGGGCACCAGTTGAACCACAAGAAGCCGAGGAGTGCACCTGCCATGGAGAAGGAAATGATCGCTTCAGGCAGCGCACCGGCGCTTGCGAACAACAGCCCAAACATGCAGGCCGCAATGGCACCAAAGCCACCTGCCAATCCGTCGACTCCGTCAATGAGGTTGACGGCATTGACGATTACGATGTACACGAAGAGGCTGAAGAAGGAAGCGATGTAAAACGGTATTTCATTCAGGCCAAACAAACCGTCAAACGTATTGATCTTGAAGCCTCCTTCGAAGATGAGCAGTCCGCCCAACAGAAGGTGGATCAACAGCTTCTTGCTCGGGCTCATTCCCACCAAATCGTCCTTTACGCCCATGAAAAACAAGATGACGCAAGCCGCCATCAATGCTCCCCAACGGTAAGCGGCATCGAGGTCGCTGTAGGCATGGGGGAGGTAGATGAAGCAAGAAACCATGAACCCAACAAACACGGCAACACCACCAATGGTGGGCGTGGACTTCTTGTGAAGCTTCCGATCCTCTTCGGGATGATCCACGAGTTGTTTCATGAATGCAACGCGAATCAAGGCTGGCATGATGACCACCACCAAGGTGCCTGACAAGGCCAATGCACTAATCAAATCCATGCCTTACAAATTACACAGGGTGTTACTTATTGTCACGACGTAAATCAACAAAATCGGTTTGAAGGGAGATGGCAAAGCCTCTGGTCCACCGTTCATTGAAGCCGTCGGGATAGGGGTGATGCCATTTTGTTATGAATGCTTGAGTTGTTAAATACAATGATAATGAATTGATTAACCTCTTGGTGACAAACAATGATACCCTTCTTTTGGGGTGATTGGACCAATCGAATTCTGACCCAGCCAGAATGGAATTTGCAGGATTAAAAAACTCCATGTAGCGACCAAAAATGGCAAATCCTGACAAATCATGACCTCCCTTCATTGATGAAAGAACGGACACAGTTGGGACATTATCGCCCCAAATGCTCATAATTGGTCCACCAGCATGCGCAATGGGAATGTCCATGATTGTCCCATCCGAGGCCGATTGGCCTGCGTTCTGTGTGAATCGTTGCCATTCGATTGCATGTTCCATTTTTTGGTTTTTCCAGCTCAAATGGAGCAACTCGCCCAAGTAGATGGGCTCGTCATGTGAACTCGATAGCGCCATCCAATTGATGGATAGGGCACCGTAGGCGTGCCAGTGATTGCGTTGAAAATCCAGGTGCACCCCCCCCCATTGGCGTACCCGTTTCGCTTCCCCCTCGAAAGGGATGCGCCGCAGACGGTACCAAGTGATGCCCGGCTCGAAATGGGCATGAGTCAATCGGTTAATCTGTACGTTCTGAACACTTTGACGGGAAAATATGGACTCCGCTGTCGATCCGCTGGGTCCTCGTTCGGCCCCAACGCTGGAGCCAAGCATTCCGCCAACTTGCCACTTTTCCCCAATGAATGCAGAGTGGACAAAGGGCATGGGTGCCGCAATGTTGCTCCAATACATGCTCCCCAAACCCGGTCCATCATGGTGCCGATCGATTCCAGCTTGGAACTCAATGTGCACACCTTGGTTGACCCAATCCCCGGATCTTTCAATTCGGCCCATAGCCCGGGAAGCATCGAATTCAAGAGAACTACCCGGTGCGTAGGTGGATCGATTGATCCATTTCGAGCGTCCCCAGCCGGTCAAAAAAACGGTGCCTTCATCAAATTGTGCGTAAGCGGCACTGGCCGCACTCCCCAGGTCATCCGCCGCTCCTTGCCGTTCTTCCAAGGACCCATTGACTTTCCATTTTCCGTCAATTTCAGCGGTGAACTTGGCACCGCGAATGTTCTCATATGTTCGTTGACCTGCGCTAACTCCAGCAGAGAAGTGAAGGATGGGGTTGACGAGCACGGTAGAACGGTCCGAGGAAAAGTCCAGCAAATCACCTTCCCACCAACGCGCTTCTTGTCTCACAGAGTCTTGCTGACCGAGAAGCTGAAGGGCACCCCAACTGAGCCATGCCAAGCACAGAACACTTGGCCGAATGCGATTAAAACTGGTGCTGAACCGATGCATAAACGGACTCAATCCCTTGTTTCAAGTCGATGGTAGCTTCCCAACCCCAATCGTTTACACTCTTAACATCCAGCAATTTCCGAGGAGTCCCATCTGGTTTTGATGGATCGAATTGAAGCTCCCCTTGGAATCCAACAACTTCAGCGATGAGTTCTGCCAATTCTTTGATGGTCAAATCTTTACCAGTTCCGATGTTGAGCCAACCAGGCTCGTTGTATTGATCCATGAGGTGCAAGCAAGCTGCAGCCAAGTCATCTACATGCAGAAATTCACGCATCGGGCGCCCACTTCCCCAGACCTCCACATGCGACAAACCTCTCACTTTTGCAGTGTGAATTTTTCGCAGCAAGGCAGGCAAGACATGGCTGTTCTCTAAATCATAATTATCGCCTGGGCCATACAAGTTCGTTGGCATGACGCTGATGAAATTATCGCCGTATTGATCCCGATAGGTTTCGCACATTTTTATGCCCGCGATTTTTGCAATGGCATAGGGCTCGTTGGTTGGTTCAAGCGGCCCGGTCAACAAGGATGATTCTTGAATGGGCTGATCTGCGAGTTTCGGGTAGATGCAACTGGAACCAAGAAACAAGAGCTTTTGCACCCCCACTTGGTGTGCCGCATGGATCACATTGGATTGCATGACCAAATTCTCGTACAGAAACTCAGCACGTTGCGTATTGTTGGCATGAATGCCGCCCACTTTTGCCGCTGCGAGGTAAACCAAATCCGGCTGCTCAGCTTGGAAAAAATCTTCCACCGCTTGTTGCCGAGTGAGGTCCAGTTCGCTCCGGATTTTTGTGAGGATGTTCACATACCCCTTTGCCTTCAACGCCCGCACGATGGCCGACCCCACCATCCCGCGGTGCCCTGCAACATAAACTCTGTGATTCGGATTTGGAGTGAAACTGCCCATGGTTCGAAATTACTCAGAAATTGCTGCACGCAGTCCATCGCCAATCCAAGTAAAACTCAACACAACACTGACGATAAGTCCACCAGGAAAGAGGGCTAACCAGGCGTGTTGTCCAGTGATCAAGGCGTAATGCTCTTGCACCAAATTCCCCCAAGAAGGCATGGGAATCTGTGCTCCAACGCCCAAAAAGCTCAATCCGGCTTCGATGAGGATTGCTGCTGCGAAATTGGCGGCCGCCACCACCACCAGCGGGCCCGCGGCATTGGGAAGCATGTGTTGGAACAGGATTCTTCGTTCAGAAACACCCAGCGCTCGGGCGGCTTCCACGAATTCTTGCTCTTTCAACGTCAAAAACTGCCCCCGAATCACCCGTGCGACGTCCACCCACATGGTCAACCCGATCGCCACAAAAACCTGCCAAAAGCCCTTGCCAAATGCCAATGTGATGGCCAACACCATCAACAAGGTAGGGAGCGTCCAAACCACCTGGATGAGCCAGCTGAGGAGGGCATCCACCCATCCGCCTCTGTACCCGGCCCAAGCCCCGATGGCCACGCCCAACAAAAGGGAAATGAGCACGGCAACAGCGCCTACGCCCAAACTGATTCCCGCTCCCGCCATCAGCCGGCTTAAATAATCGCGTCCATACCGATCCGTGCCAAGCCAGTGCACGGTGAGGCTTCCGTCCGGCCTCAACGCTTCGCTTCCCGGAGCGAGCAAAGCATGTTCAAGCGATTGACTGTTTGCATGAGTCGACCCATCTGGCCGGATCCAAGGACCCAAGACGGCAATCAAGGTCCACAGGGCAATCCACAGGGCTCCAGAAAATGCCAACCGGTGCTGGAGGAGGGAGGATAGCCACTTCATGTGCCCAAGTTAACTTCCAAGCCTTCAAATTTTTCGTCCTTTCCATTCCATTTTACCCAGCATGTAGAACAGCGAGGACAAAATCATGAATGGGTATGCCAATGCGAAAATTAAGTCGTCCAGGACAGGACGCCATGACAGCCCAAATGCCTGAATAACCCGTTGGCCATACCACCCATCTACCAGCATTTTTCCCACCAATAAAACAGCTGCGTTGCTCGGAGTTAGTGCGGTAAATCCAAGGAGCATGAAGGGGTAAACGAGCACCATCAAGCTCATGATCTGCGGCCCCGATTGGCTGTACCTCAGGGCTTTCTTGCCCCACCGGGCGCGCTGTTTTGCCCAAAGCGTCCAGCTCGGCATGGGAGGAGTGGTGGCCCAAGCCTCGGCGCCCCATGCCGCTGCTGTCACCCCACCGCGCTGGGCCAATGACTGAGGGGCAAAAACATCA
>DAISXU010000079.1:0-10073 GCA_036825655.1 Flavobacteriales bacterium
CCAAGATTCGCCTCCATCCTTAGATGTTGCTACAACCACCTCGGTTTCAAGGCCACTCGAAGTCGCATTCGCACTGCGGTCATAGAACACGATGTGTACGAATCCAGTAACGTCATCCACTGCCATCCACGTAAAAAATTGATCGGTTGCGGTCTCATCATCGTTGACCCTTACGGGCTCAGACCAAGATGCACCTCCATCGCTGGAATGACACAAGAAGACATCGCTGTCCCCCTCACCGTTGCGCAAATCCGTCCAGTTGACATAAATGCGGCCTCGGTAGATCCCATCGCTGCAATCCACCTCCGTTACCGGCATGCCATTCGCCCTTCCGATTCCAGGCACCTCTCGATCCCATCCGCCATAAATCGCGGCAATGCTGCGCTCCTGAGCTTGCCAATTCTTGCCCCCATCAAGGGACTGATTCAGCCAAAGGGAATCACCACGCGCCCAAACAACATGCAAGGCCCCGTCAGGCCCAAAAGCTGGAACAGCGCCTTCAACCGTATCATCTCCATCCTTGCAATCTCCTGCTACAGAACTGATGCGAATAGGAGTTGACCACTTCCTCACCTTGCGATTGGAGTGAGCACACAAGATGATGGAGCTGTCTTGTTCGGCAGAACTGCCGTAATGGTCAAATTGAGTCCAACAAGCGGCCACGAGATTGCCACTCGGATGAACATCTGCCCATTCCTTGTCTTGGTCCTTTGAGCCATTGAGTCCCATGTAGCCCCCACGCGACCACGTCTTGCCATCATCCTTGGAGCGCTGGCAAACGATGCGGTCCAATAACCTTGAGTCAGACCAGCCTTTGCCCGATGGGTCGCTTAAGTGAAGGTAATAGAACTCACCGGTGCTGCCTGCCACAATGCACGGATCACCAAAGACCCCATGAGGAGATTGCAACTGATTCTGAGTCCACGTTTGGCCACCATCCTCACTGCGGTAGACATGATCTAAAATCGAACCGGCAACCAGCACTTGGGGATTTAATTTTCCCACAGCGATGGAGGGTTCGCAAGGCGGATATCCAACCCCTCTGTACCTATGAATCTCTACGTTTTCTGGAACTTGACCCGCCGCAGCAATCGCAGACAAACAAAGAACGAATCCCCAAACTTCTTTCATTCTGCGCGCTTCAAGCCATCGAGATCGGATTGAATTTCCTCAATCCCCGCTTTTAACGCCCGTTGAATCTCCAGGATCGCCTCATCGCTCATGCCTTCCAAACTCGGTTTCGCATGGTCGTGATCGTGGTCGTGGTCACCATGGTCGTGGCTGTGGCCATGATCGTGAGCATGCCCGTGGTCGTGGTCGTGTCCTGGGATTTCAGCCATGGATTCCGAGAACTCATGGAATCGCATATCCAAGCCGCTCAATTGCGATTCGAAACGTTGCAATTCCTTGGCGAGGGCGGTGTCACCGGCAGCAAAGGCTCCTTGAACTTGCTCGGCTACCTGTCCGAGTTCCTGCTCCAATGCGCCATGCAACTCATTGGAGAGGCGAACCACATCCTCATGCACAGCCATCGCTTCCTTGAGCGTTGCGGATTCATTTTCTCCACAGCCTGTCAAGGCCGAACAAGCGGCCCAAGCCGCAAACAAAGGAAAGTACTTCATATCAAAGGGTATCATTTTCATTGGACTTGGATCTGGGAGGAGGGACTGGATCGTACCCACTGCCCCCCCATGGATGGCATTTGCTGATTCGGTTTAAGGTCAAGCCTAAGCCTCGCCATGCGCCATGCATTTTCAAGGCCTCAATGCCGTAGGAAGAACAGGTAGGATGAAACCGGCAATTTGAACCCAAAAGTGGACTCAGAGCAACCTGGTAAAAACGAATGAGTGCGATCAAGAATTGGCGCATTCCACGAAATTAAGGCAACCGTTCCATGGCCAAAAGCAGGGCGATTGCCAAACTGCCTGCACAAACGAACACTTGCTGCTCCCTTTGGGTTACTCCCAAAGCACGCAACAACGAAGCAATGGCTACAAATGCCAGGAGGAAAGCCAGTTGACCGATTTCAACGCCCAGGTTAAACCGAAGCAGCGGCATGACAATGCCAGCACCTTCATCCCGCGTAATTCTGAAAAAGCTGGAAAACCCCAGCCCGTGAATGAGCCCAAAGGCAATAGTAATGGCATAGAGCCAGCGACTCGGGCGGTAACCTCCCCCCTTGCCAGCTTCTCGCCGCAGATTAAAAATGGCTGTCAAGGCAATGCTGACAGGAATCAGGAATTCGATCCACGCGCCATTGGGGCGAACCCAGTCCATGCCGGCCAAAAAGAGAGTGACGCTGTGTCCAATGGTAAAAGCCGTGGCAAGCACAACCAATCGGCCCAGCCCCTTCCAATCCGCCCATGCGGCCAAAGCCAGAAGGTAGAGCATGTGATCGTATCCACGCCAATCCGTGATGTGCTGAATTCCCAAAAGTATGTCGTCCATGGAGCGGAATTATTCCAAACGGGTGTAGTCCCAAATTTCAAAATCAAATTCGTTCCGTTCATTGGCCTCTTGGACCTGAATGCGATTAGCATTCCACTGGGAAGCATCGAAATCCGGATAAAAGGTATCCCCATCTGGGGAAGCTTGAACCCGAGTGATCAACTGGCGATCCACCAACCCTGCATTCAAAGCCGCCGCATAGATTTGGCCGCCTCCAATGATAAATGCTTCTGATTCTCCCGCCGATGCAGCAAGTTCCAACGCAGCGGCAAGGGAAGTGACCACCTGAGCGCCAGGTGCAGGGTAATTGGGATCGCGTGAAATGATGACGTTCGGTCGATCGGCCAACGGACGGAATTTTTCAGGGATGGATTCAAAATTGCGCCTTCCCATGATCACAAAGTGATTTCGGGTTTGATCCATGAAGAATTTCATGTCATCCCGCAACTTCCAAACCAGATCATTGTCCTTGCCAATGACCCGATTCATTGCCACCGCGGCTATGCTCGTTACCCGCATCATACGCTGACTGCAGCTTTGATGTGAGGATGCGCGACGTAATCAACCAATTCAAAGTCTTCGTAACGGAATTGAAAAAGGTCCTTCACCTCCGGATTCATCCGCATCGTAGGCAGCGGATGTGGATCCCTTGTGAGTTGTTCGCGCGCTTGATCTACGTGATTCAAATAAAGGTGAACATCCCCGAATGTGTGGACAAACTCCCCTGGCTCTAACCCCACAACTTGCGCTACCATCATGGTAAGCAAGGCGTACGATGCAATGTTGAAAGGCACACCCAAAAAGGTGTCTGCCGAGCGCTGGTAAAGCTGACAATTCAAACGCCCCTCGGAAACGTGAAACTGAAACAGGCAATGGCAAGGGGGAAGGGCCATGTCGTCGATGAAACTCGGGTTCCACGCGCTGACGATGTGCCGGCGCGAGTATGGGTTATCCTTCAGCCCTTGAATGAGTTTCTTTATTTGATCTGTGGCCGATCCATCAGGATTGGGCCAACTGCGCCATTGATATCCATAAACAGGCCCCAAATTCCCTTCCGCATCTGCCCATTCATCCCAAATGCGAACTCCGTGCTCTTTCAGGTAGCCAATGTTGGTGTCCCCTTTGAGGAACCAAAGCAATTCGTGAATGATGCTGCGGAGGTGCAACTTCTTCGTCGTCGTCACAGGAAAACCCTCCTGCAAGTCAAATCGCATTTGATAGCCGAAACTTCCTAAGGTTCCAGTTCCGGTTCGATCTTCTCGCTCCACACCCTTGGTGAGCAGGTGATCCAATAGGTCAAGGTAAGCACGCATGTAAGCCCAAATTTAACCCACCAAACTGCTCAAATCGCCACGACTTATGCCGCGTTTTCCACGACCTCACGGACTATTCGACCTTCTGCCCAACGGTAAATGCCATGGATGGCCACGAGGTGGACAATCAGAGCCAAGTGCAAGGGCGCCAAGTAACCGGGCCAACCCAATTCCGGGCGAACCAAGGGGTTGCTCACCTTAGGAGGTTCCCACATGTACATGTAATTGGCAGCTTGATCTGCTGGCACAGGGAGGTAGGTGTTCAACAACCAATTGATGCACCCGACTGCGGTAGAAGCAACAGCTGCAAAGGCATACGTTTTGAGCCAGCCCATTTTTGGAAACCGCATCCCAAAATGGCGGAACATGACGATCGGCATGAAGATGATGATGCCGTGGCGAAGGCAATAATCCACGATTACAAGAGGTGCATCCCCCACCGTTAACTGAGGGGTAATGAAAGAGTGGACCCCACCGATTGTGCCTAAAAAAGCAGAAAACGTGAACACCCAAGTGTTGCGCCAAAAACAATTCAGGGCGATCAAAAGGAAGTTCATGCCACAAAAATGCAAGGGCAGCGAACGGTGAGCCAAAAACTGCTGGTCAGGGTGAATGATCGCATAGAGTGGTAGCACCAAGTTCAACCCGACCAAGATCCACCCCAACTTGGGAAGGAAGCGACTTCGAGCAGATTCCCCCAATCGGTCCATCGCTTTGATGAGCAGCAATCCTCCCAAGAGGGTCCCAAGCAACATCGCCCAGTAGCGAGGCTCATCTGAATGAATGATTACGTCGTATTTCATATTCCGCGCAACTTATTGCTCGATGAAATAGAATCCTAACCCCTTAACCCTCAACTTACAGTGCTTGCGGATTGGGGGTGAAGCAAAAGGGTCTGCGTAGGGAATGCAAAGTTCAACCCCGCTGCATTGAAACGGGTTAAGATTTCCAAGTTTACAGCACCTGGCGTTAAGGTAACGTCCGCTTCTTTGAGGACATAATAAATGGCGCTAACATTCAGGCTAAAATCTCCGAATCCACTGAACCAAACCGTTGTGTCCTCCTTAGTCCCCAGGTGTTGTACAATGACTTCTCGCAAAATTTCAATGGCCTTCTCAATTTCTTCTGGAGTCGTGTCATAGGTCAAGCCCAAATCCAGCCGCACTTTTCGTGCGGGCTCTGCCGTAACGTTTTCGACAACACTGTCCGTGAATTTATGGTTGGGAATGGTGACCATGCGGCCAGCAAGCGTTTTGATCCGTGTGCTTCGAATGCCAATTTCCTGAACAGCCCCATCGATTCCTGCCACTTGCACCCGATCGCCAACCACAAATGGTTTGTCCACAAACACCGTAATCCCGCCAAAGATGTTGGCTACAAAATCCTTTGCTGCCATGGCCATGGCCAAGCCCCCTATCCCAACACCCGCCAACAACGCTCCCACATCATACCCCGCATTGTTGAGGGCCATGATCAATCCCAGCACCCAAATCGCAGCCCGCAGCGTTTTCTGCAAAATGGGCGTTACTTGGCTCACCATTTTCGATTCAGAACGCTTACTCACTCGCGCAAAGAAGCTCCCTACGAGCGAATCCAAGAGGCGCGCCGCTAACCAAGTCACATCCAAGGCGACAGCAATGCTGAATACATGGTCCATGAATTGATCGACGGACTCACCAAATTCCAGTTGTCCGTATCCAAACCAACCTCCCAGCAGGACGACTGCAAGGGCGATGGGCTCTTCGATTTGGTCGACGATCAAATCATCCATTTCAGAAGCTGTCCGACTGGTCATACGCTTCAGCCTGCGGGAAAACCAACGGTACACCAATCGGCCCGCAACAACCCCTCCCAAAATCCACGCGAAGGCCAGGCACCATTGGTCCATGGCATTGCCTAAGAAAATGAACTCGAAAAATTCCATGGCGCAAACTTCGCAAGAATACCTTTGCATTATGCGAAATGATGTTGCTTTTGGACAGGAATTGCGTGTCGGAGTCTTGGGAGGCGGCCAGCTGGGCCGAATGATGATCCAAGCGGCAGCAGATTGGGACCTTCGCGTGGAGGTCATGGACCCCTCAGAAGATGCACCTTGCCGGCACTTGACGCACCGGTTTGTTCAGGGTGATTTGCAGGATGCAAATGAGGTCTTCGAGTTTGGGAAATCTTGCGATGTCATAACCATCGAAATCGAACATGTGAGTGTGGAAGGATTGCGCCGGTTAAAAGCCGCTGGAGTCGCCGTTCACCCCGACCCAGAACATTTGGCCATCATCCAAGACAAAGGCCTTCAAAAGCAGTTTTTCCAACAGCATGGCATTCCTTCAGCTCCGTTTACCCTCAGCGAAGGCCTCCCCTTGTCGGAGTTCCCCATCGTCCAAAAGCTGCGGAAGGGCGGATACGATGGCAAGGGAGTGGCCATTTTGCACTCCATTGAAGATGCACACTCCAGCGGGTTCGATGCCCCATGTGTGCTCGAACAACCCGTGAACATTGCCAAGGAATTGAGTGTCATTGTAGCCCGCAACCCCTCTGGCGCCACAGCGACTTTTCCTGTGGTGGAATCGGTGTTTGACCCGGTGGCCAACCTCGTCGATTACCTCATCGCACCGGCAGAAATTCCAGAAGATGTGGCGTTGGCCGCAGAAGAACTTGCACTTCAAGTTGTGGATCGCATGGAATTCACGGGGCTGCTCGCCGTGGAGTTGTTTTTGGACCAAAACGGAGCCCTGTGGGTCAATGAACTTGCACCCCGCACTCACAACAGTGGACACCACACCATCGAAGCCAATTTCACCTCGCAATTTCAGCAACACTTGCGAGCCATATTGGACCTGCCTTTGGGCGATCCTCGTGCACGCCAAGCAGGAGCCATGCTGAACTTAGTTGGCGCACCGGATGCGCATGGCACCCCGGTCTACAGTGGACTGGGAAAGGCACTGGGACAACCTGGGGTGTATGCCCATATCTATGGGAAGGCAACCGTTAAGCCTTTTCGGAAAATGGGACACGTTACGGTCACAGGAAATACCTTGACTGAAGTGCAAGCGCGCGTGCTTGAATTGCGTGATGCGTTAGCCGTGAAAGGAACCAACTGATTCGCACGTAAATTGAGCCCCGAGATGGCCCAATCCTCCCTCCTCAATTTGGCTGTAATCTGCGGAGGATACTCCGCAGAAGCCCCCGTATCGCTGAAATCAGCGGCAAATGTCATGGAGCATTTGGATCGAAGTCGATACCAACCTACACTCATTCACATCGATCAGCAGGAATGGTGGGCGGAGGTAAGCGAAGAACGCCGCTTGGTGAATCGCGGGGATTTCACGGTTCCTGGCCTGCCCCCTTTCGATGGGGTGTTGATCATGGTCCATGGCACACCCGGAGAGGACGGCCGGCTTCAAGGTTATTTTGAGCTGCTCGGAATGCCGCACACTACAGGCGATGCGAGGAACATGGCGTTGACTTTTCACAAAGGGTGGACCACTGCCTTGCTTCGAGCGAAAGGGCACCCCGTTGCACCTTCAACCCAAGTGGCACAAGGCACCGATTTGAGCAGCTTGGACTTGGAAGCCTTACTCGTTGGCATCGGATTGCCTTGTTTTGTCAAGCCCAATGAGGGAGGGTCCAGCGTGGGGGTGCACCGCGTAGACACCTTGGACCAGTTGCTTCCCGCCATCCAGGCAGCACTCGAAGTAGAGCATTCATCGGTCTTGGTTGAGGGATTCATGTCCGGCCGGGAATTCACGGTCGGTGTGATTCCAGATGGTAAAGGAGGGCTGGAAGCTTTACCCGTAACCGAGATCATATCGCACAACCTCTTCTTCGATTACGCTGCGAAATACGAAGGAGCTTCGGATGAAATCACGCCTGCGGATTTGCCCATGGCCATTGCAGAACACATGCAGCAACTGTCCCTGGCTGTTTACCGGGACCTGGATTGCCGGGGAATGGCACGTGTGGACATGATCGTCATGGACGACATTCCACGCATCATTGAAATCAATACAGTTCCTGGTTTTTCAAAAGCGAGCATTGTGCCACAACAAGGGGCTGCCATTGGGATTTCGAAGCAAGAGATTTTGACCCGTGTCATTGAAGCAACGATTCGGTGAACAGAGGCATTCGATGGCGTGAAAAAGAAAGAAGGGCCGCCCCGTTGGACAGCCCTCCCCAGTTGAATGAAAACAAGTAAACTGTTATAGAAGCACGAGGCTTCGGGTCCCTTAACGGGTCCGTTTGCGAAAAGGTTACACAACCCTTGTTTTTTTTCAAATTAGCGCACCCGATCGGGGTTGTCGGCAATGAATGCCTTCCAACCACTATGTCCTGATTGCATCCGTGGCGTGGACAACTGAAAGGCATGACACAAAGCCACCGCGACGCCATCGGTTGCATCCAGTTCTTTTGGCATACTGGCTTCGGGGATGTTCAGCGTGCGGGCTACCATCGCTGCCACTTGTTCCTTGCTTGCCGCGCCAGACCCTGTGATGCTCTGCTTGATTCGCCGAGGGGCGTATTCCGCTATGGGCACTTCCCGAGACAAAGCCGCCGCCAAGGCCACACCTTGCGCGCGGCCCAACTTCAACATGGATTGAACGTTCTTCCCAAAAAACGGAGCCTCTACCGCGAGGTGGTCGGGGTGGTGGGTTTCAATGAGCGAAACAACTCGGTCAAAAATGCGCTTCAACTTAACGGCGTGGTCCTTGTACTTTGACAAGTGGAGCGCGCCCATTTCGAGCAATTCTTGCTTTTTACCCACCACGCGAATGACCCCATAACCCATGATCGTCGTTCCTGGATCAATCCCAAGGATGATCTGCTCCGTAGGAGACGGCGTTTTTCGAGTGGGCATCATGGTGGTCTAAGGTACATTTGGGATCATGAACCGCCGGCTACTTTCTTACGCAATATCACTTTCAGCGATTGCTTGGGTGGGTTGGCAGTTGACTCAACATGAAGTTTGGTCGCTGGATTGGCCTCGCGTAGGCGGTGGATGGCTTTTGCTGGTGATCTTGCTGATGCCCTTGAATTTGGGTTTGGAGGTAGCCAAATGGCACCGACTCAATCCCACCACGAGCTGGAATGCAGCCGCCCGAGAAGTGTTGATGGGTGCGAAGTGGGCCTTTCTTACGCCCAATCGAATTGGAGATGCCGCAGGTCGCGTGGCTTCGGCGCCCGCAGAACGACGAGCGCATGCAAGTCGCGCCTTCGTGACTTCTGCCGCTTCCCAACTGTTTGTCACCTTAGCGATGGGTGCTTGGGCACTGGGCACGAAGGGCGGGTGGCTCCTGCTTTTGGGCTTGGCATTTGCGCTGTTGGCCTTCCTGCTTTGGAGCCCAAAAATGCCAGCTTGGCTGCGAAATCGGTTGCACTCCAACGGCGAGGATTCCCTCCCAATCTCCCGGTCGATGCGGTTGTTTATTTTGCTTCTGAGCACTTTGCGGTATAGCATTTTTTCTACCCAATTGTTCCTGAGCTTCAAAGCCGTAGACCTGCGTGTTCCCGTAACTGACATTCCCCTGATTTTTTTGGGCAACACCGTGGTTCCGAGTGCCGCATTGGGTGAGTTGGGCGTCCGTGAAGCCGTCACCTTGGCGGTGCTTTCACCGGAAGGAACAGAGGTGGCATCAGCGGTTATCGCCGCATTTTTTGTTTGGTTCATCAACCTGTTGGTCCCCGCTATGGCAGGCATCTTCCTGAAAACCAATCCCGCATGACTGCCTTCGCCCTCGCTACCACTTGGTTGTGCCTCTATGGTTGGAAAATTAGCCCTTGGCGCCGTGCATTGAAATCCAGGTCAACCGCTGGAGCCACGGTTCCTTTGACCGTCCTGATCCCTTGCAGGAACGAGGCAGAACACTTGCCCCAACTGCTTGGAGATTTGGCACAAAGCACGACCAAATTGCGCATCGTTGTCATCAATGATGCAAGCAACGATGGCACAGAAGCCATCGCGCTGGCTGCGGGAGTTGAAGTGGTGGAAGCGCATGGGATGGGAAAGAAGGCAGCGCTTCGCACCGGCATGGAATTGGTGAAAACAGAATGGGTAGCCACCTTGGATGCCGATGTCCGGGTAGGGCCAAAATGGGCCGCATCCATGATGGCACCTGTTCGAGACAACGTCGATGCCATTGTCGGTCCCGTGAGGTTGCACCGAGAAGGCTCCTCGGCCTTGGACCGATTGCAGGGCATGGAATTCGGTAGCATGATGGGTTGGGCCATGGCCACGGCCTCGGAAGGGCAGGCAGAAAATGCGAGCGGTGCAAACGCGTTGTGGAGGAGGGAGGTCTGGTTGGAATTGAATTTGCGAAC
>DAISXU010000080.1:0-9984 GCA_036825655.1 Flavobacteriales bacterium
CTTCACTCCGAACAACGATGGCGTGAATGATGCCTTTCGGATTGAAGGCGTAGAACCGCGAGGGTTTTGGTTGGAGATTTTCAATCGTTGGGGGGATGTGGTTTTTTACAGTGAGGACCCCAATGAACCCTGGATCGGCAACAATCAAATGCTCGATTCTGACCATTTCGTTCCGGACGGGGTATACGTTTGGCGCATGCGCTACGAAATGCGTGATGGACCTAGATTGAAGTCCGGCACGGTATCGCTGGTGCGCTGATCCAATCTTCAGCAGTTGGAATCGGCTGTCTGGTCTTGCAAGACCCGATTGTTTCTCCTACATTCGAAGGCGCATAGGCACGTACAGTGACACCATGAACCTCCTTGATCACCACCTCCACCGCTTGTTTCTGGACCACGATTGCATCGTTGTTCCGGGATTGGGCGGATTTGTTTGCAACCGAAAACCGGCGCGGTATGACGACAAGCGTCAAGAGTTGATCCCACCCTCTCGAACCATCTTGTTCAACGAACGAATCGTTCACCATGACGGTGTTTTGGTCCAAGCCATTGCCCAAAAGTCGGGCCTTTCTTTGGACGAGGCCTTGGGGGCAGTAGAATCCGAGGCATCGGTGCTCAAGTCGGCAATGCAAAGCGGCAAAACGGTTCGAATTCATCAGGTAGGACGGTTGTTTGTCGGCCAAGAAGGGCGCATGCAATTCATGCCGGATGAGGAAATGGAGAGGATCTTGCGATCTTTTGGATTGAAGCGTATCCCACTGCAGCCGATCAATCAGAGCAATGAATCGATGCGTTCGTTGCCAGCGAAACGCATCATCCCATTGCCGCGATTGGAAGAACAGCGTGCAGAGGCGCCCTGGTTGAGGATAGCCGCAGCCATTGCCGTTCCTGTTTTGGGCGGTGCTGGCATGTTCTTCATGGACGGAATGGACGGCGAGGCAGCACTCATGAGTACCCTTCCTGTGCATATCCAGTCGTATGAGGAGGCGCATTATCAGCCCAGATTTGAGGAAGAAGCAATTCCTGTTTGGGAAGTAATTGCTGACCCAGCGGCAGCGTCAACAACGGTGACGAAGAGCGAAGAGGAAACGAATGCTGCTGAGAACGGGGAACTTTCGACGAGTACAGTTTCGATCAAGTCTGTGGTGGCGACGAAAAATGACGCGGTATTTCTATTGGTTGCCGGCTCTTTTTCCGTTGAATCCAATGCGCAAAACCTTTCGAAGGATTTGAGTGAAAAAGGCTTTGATTCGGAAGTTTTCAAGCAGGAAAATGGATTGCACTTGGTAACGTTTGCCACCCATTTCGAAGAGGGCCAGGCCCGAAGGAATTTGGCCGAACTCCGAAGCGATGAATCGACGAAACGCGCTTGGTTGAAGCGTGTGGGTCAGGTGCATTGATCTTACTTCGGTCATGGCACACCGTCCCCTTCCTGAGGCGCTTATTTTGGATTTTGGTGGCGTACTCTACGACATTGATTATGCGGCGCCTGTTCGTGCGTTTGAAGCACTGGGAGTGGCCGATTTTGCCGGACTGTATAAGCAAGCGGCACAGTCTCCGATGTTTGATGACTTGGAATGTGGTCGGATTAGCCCGGATGACTTTTATACCCAAATGGAAGCCCATTGCGCGCCGGGCACAACGCGGTCACAAGTCGTTGAGGCTTGGAATTCCATCTTGACCGGTATGCACCCTTCGCGCATTCCGCTGGTTCAAGCCTTGGGACGGCAGACCCGGCTCTTTTTGTTTTCCAATACCAACGTCATCCATGCAAATGTGTTTGAAGCGTGGATGGAGGATCGGTTTGGACTTATGGCATTCAGGAAGGCGTTTGAAGGAATCCATTATAGCCATGAAATGGGCATTCGAAAGCCTGATCCTGATGCTTTCTTGTCGCTTTGTTCGCGGCACAGGGTGGATCCGCGGAAAGCTGTTTTCATTGACGACAGTGAGCAACATGTGAAGGGGGCTCATGCGGCAGGACTCGAGACGCGTTGGCACAATCCGGTGGAATCTGACGTAGCTGTTTGGCTTGCACAACGCGGATTTGAATTGCCAGATAGTGCCTTCCGCAAGGGAGCGCTGCCGGTTTAACTTTCCTTTTCCGTCGTCGACTTCATCTCTGTTTGGAAGGCGCTGAATCGCTCCGAATCGCACGGCCTCGCGCCCTGTTCGAGCAATTGAAAGATTTCTTGGCCACGGGCTTCTTGCTCGAATTTTTTCCCGCCTTGTGACCAAGTTACGGAGCCGTTGGCACGCAGACACCGGATCAATTGAGCTGACGTTTCATCGAATCGGAACATCCAAACATCTTCCTCGGAGGGAGAGTGCTCCACACATTTGATGGCCGCTGTTGCGCCTTCCCAGAAACGTTCGCTAAACGCATCGAGGCAAGCGTCGACTTCCTCGGGATGATGGACCTGCTTCTTGGCCCAATCGTCCGCCGCAATGCCTTCTGATGCGAGGTACCTCACAAATTCAGGACGCACGGCATCGAGTTCTTCTTTGGTCAACCGGCGAAACCGCTTCATGGAGCTTGTGCTTATTCTTTGATGCCTTCGAGCATCATGAAGAACGCGTATTCCATGGCAGTTTCTCGGAGTCGTTTGAAGCGACCGGAAGCACCGCCGTGGCCTGTTTCCATGTTGCAGTCCATGACGAGTAAGTTTTCACCCGTCTTGGTGTCTCGCAGCTTGGCCACCCATTTCGCAGGCTCCCAATACTGTACTTGGCTGTCCCAATAACCCGTGGTCACTAGCATGTGAGGGTAATCTTGTGCCGTTACGTTGTCATACGGGCTGTAAGACATCATGTAATCAAAGGAATCCTTGTTTTTCGGATTGCCCCATTCATCAAACTCACTGGTGGTCAGTGGAATGCTTTCGTCCAACATGGTGTTGATGACGTCCACAAATGGCACTGCGGCAATGACACCATTGAATAGGGCAGGTGCCATGTTGATCACAGCTCCCATGAGCAAACCTCCTGCAGAACCGCCCATGGCATAAAGGTGTTGTGGCGATGTGTAACCCAAGTCTACCATGGCTTGCCCACAGTCGACAAAATCCGTGAAGGTATTCTTCTTGTTGAACATCTTTCCGTCCTCATACCAATCGCGGCCCATCTCTTGTCCCCCGCGGATGTGCGCAATTGCGTAGACAAAACCACGATCCAACAAGCTCAAGCGAGTGCTAGAAAAACCCGCGTACATGCTGTAACCATAGCTTCCATATGCGTAGAGTAGGAAAGGATTGTTGCCGTCCTTTTTGACCCCTTTGCGGGACACAATGGAAACAGGGACTTTGGTGCCATCGCGTGCTTCCACCATGACGCGTTCACTCTCATAGTTTGCCGGGTCAAACGAGCCTCCCAGGACTTCTTGCTGCTTGAGCAAGCTCGTTGCTTGGCTCACCATATCCATTTCGAAAACAGAGCTTGGCGTGGTCATGGAGTTGTAACCATAGCGCAATTGTTTGGTGTCGAAATCAGGATTGGCTCCAACATAGGCCGAGTAAGTAGGATCGGGGAACTGGATGTAGTAATCCGCAGCGTCATCCCAACGCTTGACACGAATTTGATTCAGGCCTTCTGTGCGCTCTGAAACCACCAAATAGTCTTTGAAAATGTCCACGCCTTCGAGCAAGGTTGCATCGCGGTGGGGCAGGACGTCTTCCCAGTTGTCGTAGGTTGTTGCATTGATTGGCGTGCGGACTAACTTGAAGTTTTTAGCATCCCGGTTCGTGGTGATGTAAAAGTGATCTCCATAATGGCTGCAGCTGTATTCGAGATTGCGTTCCCGTGGCTGAATGATTTTCCATTCACCGTTCGGCGTATTCGCGTCCAAATAGCGCCATTCATTGCTGACCGTGGAATAGCTCGCAATCATCAAGTACTGCTCGCTTTTTGACTTGCCAATGCCACAGCTAAACGTTTCATCGGCTTCTTCAAAGACGAGGACGTCTGCGCTCGCATCCGTTCCAAGAACGTGTTTGAAGATGCGAGAAGACCGCAAGGTGATGGGGTCTTTTTTGGAGTAGTAAACGGTTTTGTTGTCGTTTGCCCACGTGGCACCGCCCGTGGTTCCGGGGATGCGGTCGGCCAGGACTTCGCCGGTGGTGAGGTCCTTGAATTGCAGCGTGTATTCGCGCCGGCTCACGGTATCAACACTGAATGCGAGCAGATTATTATTGGTGCTAACGGATTGACCACCGACGGCATAGTAATTGAAGCCCTCTGCCATCTCATTGACGTTGAGCATCACTTGTTCTTCCGCCTCGAGGGACCCCAGCTTTCGGCAATAAATAGCATACTCTTTGCCTTCTTCGTATCGGCTGTAGTAGTAGTAACCATTGTCCAAGAGCGGCACACTTTGGTCGTCTTGTTTGATGCGCCCCACGATTTCGTTGAATAAGTTCTCTTGAAAGGCTTCGGTGCCATTCATCACCTCTTTCGTGTAGTCATTTTCCCGGTTGAGGTAATCCACAACCTTGGCGGTTTGTTCATCGGGTTCAGCTGCCTCCTTCTGTTCGTCACTCAAACGCATCCAGAAATAATCGTCTTCCAATTGAAGGCCGTGAATCTCGGTGATATGGGTTTGTTTTTCAGCTGTTGGAGGAGCTGGAAATTGAGTTTCAGTCAATTCGGGCTGGTTGTGAGATGCCATGGAAGAGTCAGAGGAATTGCAGGAGCTACTGGCTACTGCGAACGTGAAAGCGATTGCAAAGAGCGCGCAAGATACGACGAGGGGAAAACGGAACATGAGTTGATTGAATGGTAGAACACAAATCTAATTCAAATCGCCGCGTTTCAATAAGTTACGCAAACGATTCAAATCTTCAGGGGTGTCAACTGCGTGTGTGGAGTGACGGGTGCGCCCCACAGCAATGTTCCAGCCGTGTTCCAGCCACCGGAGTTGTTCCAATCGTTCCCGTCGCTCCAACTCCGTAGCATGAAGGTGGGTGAGCCCTTCTAGTGCCCCTCGTGAGAACGCATAAAGCCCGACGTGTTCGAGCCAAGGTCCGGGACTTGAGGGAATCGGTGATCGGCTGAAATAAAGCGCGGATCCATTTAAATCGCAGGTGACTTTGACGCGGTTTGGATTTTCGCGTTCGGGATCATCGGCGGTCTTGGGCCGAGCCAACGTGGCGATTCCAGCTCCTGGCTTTCGAATCAATTGCGCGAGCTTTTGCAGTTGTTCGGGGTGAACAAAAGGTTCATCCCCTTGGATATTAATGATCCATTCCGCCGTTGTTTTCTCATCGGCTTCCCACTGGACGAGCGCTGCGTGACTGCGCAACGTGCCGTTGGCCAATTTTGAATCAGTCATGCGGGTTTCGGCCCCAGCGCGCTCCGCGGCTTGCGCGATGCGTTCATCGTCGGTGGCGACCAAAACGGTGTCACAAACGCCGGCACTCAAGGTTTTTTCAACGACCCGTTCTATGACTGTTTTCCCTTCCAATTCGGCCAGCGGTTTGCCCGGAAATCGGGTTGAGCCCCAGCGGGCAGGAATGATGCCGACCAGTTTTGGATGTGCGTCGCTCATCAGTTGATTTCGTAGGTATACATCAAAGTCGTCAAGCGAGGGGCCTCCATTGACATCGGTCGAATGGCATATTCGGCATTGGCAATGTTGTTCATGACCAATGTGATTTTGTGTCCGTTGGACCATTCGCGTCCGAAGCGGGCATCAATGACCCATGGCAGCGAGGGGTTCTGCTCCAACCACTCCCTTGCGCCCCAATTGATACCGGAAATGGCCGAATCTTCTTCAAAATCGATGAATGCTTGGTCGAAATTCCGAAGATTCGTTTGGTAGCGGGCACTCAATCCACCAAACCACTTCGCTCCTGAAATTTGAGCGTCAAAGCGGAAAACATGGGGTGAACGGTACTTCAAAATCAAGCCAGTGGTATCGTGACTGGTGCTGTAGTAAGTTGCCGCATAATTCGATGTGGTGTCGGGATTGTAGTTGAATCCTGGAGTGGTGCTGACGGGATTGGTGTACGTATATCCGGTGAGCACATCGATGCGTACACGATCCAATTGCAGGCGGCCGTTGACAGAGACTTCTCCTCCAGTCACCCGGCTTTCACCGGTATTCACGCTCATAAAGCCCAGCCCATAGGCATTCCCTTCGTTTGGTTGTTCGCCTTCATCCGGCCCCCAAGGACCAAACGTAAATTCAATGAAATCTCTGAAGTCCTGGCGGAACACGGCCAGATCTAGGAATCCCGCGAAAGGACCCACCTTGAACCCTTGTTTCAACCCAACCTCAGCGGACCAAGAGTATTCCGGGCGTAATTCCTCATTCGGATAGATCTGCAAGGCACCCAGTCCCGTGCGGATGTAGCGCTCTGCAATGGTTGGGAATCGGAATCCTTGGCCGTAGCTGCTTCGCAGAAACGTAGCCTCTGCCAATTGGTAATTGCCGCCAAGCCGGAATACGGGCTTTCCAGCGCCCGTACCGTTCACAGTGAAATGCTCGTAGCGCCCTCCTCCAGACAGTTTGAAGCGCTCGCCAAAAGATTGGTCAAACTGAACATAGGCGGACTGATTAGCGGCCAAGTTGTTTCCATCTGATGAGCCACCGCTGTATAATTCTGCCCGGCTGAGTGCAGTCAAGTTGACAATGCCCGTGGTGATTTTCAACCCGGGAATGTTCCAACGTTCGCCGTTGAAGAATACTTGGTATTCGCCGTAAAGGACATGTGAACCGTTGGACTGATCATTGTCATTATCATTGTTGAGGTACTGCCATCGGGTGCGAAGGTTGTGCCGTATTCCGGAGGGCGACAAGTATTGAACATACGGGTCTACCGTCCCGATGAGTTGATTGGTTCGGGTGGCAGCTCCGTCGAATGCGCCGTAAATGGAATCAGGCGCACTTTGCCAAATCAAGGTATTGAGCGATTCGCCAATCTGCCAATTCGTATTGAGCCCGTAGGTCAATCCGGATACATTTGACTCTCGTTTTCGGATGTTGGCGTTGAGTCTCGCGCGGTATTCCGCGCCAAAACGATCTACTTTCCAAGGTTGGAATCGAAAGTTTGCGGCGTCATTGGCCTCCACATCTTCCGGAGCTAAAAACCCATCATCCCCTAGGAAATTTCCACCAATGACCACGTCCCACGATCCCATTTGCTGGCTGTGCAGGAAACGCACGTTGGACTGCTGGGCTGCGCCCTTCCAATATTTGGCTTGACGTGACCTCGGGTTGGAGTAGACACCGTGTTGAACATTTATACGTGTAAGGGGACGTGCGTCGGGAAAACGCGTGCGAACATTGATGACACCGCTTAACGCTGCGCTGCCAAATAGAACACTGGAGGCACCTTTGATGATTTCGATTTGTTCGATGTTTTCGACGGGCAAAAACCCCCAAGTAGGTCGCCCGGCATCTCCGCTCAAAACAGGCAAATCATCGACCATGATCATGACACGGGATCCTGCACCATAGCTGAATCCGCTTCCGCTCCGGATTTGAGGTTCTCCGTTGACAAAAGTGACACCGGGATTCATCTCCAGTGCCGTTTCGAGGGTGGTTGTTCCTCGAGATTCCACAATCCGAGGCGGGATGACATCGATGGAAACGGTCACTTCATTTGCAGATTGCTCAAACCGTCCGGCACTTACCACCACTTGACCAATTAATTCGGCCGATTCTTCAAGGATCCAGTTCTGCCCGTAGGTTTGCCCAGCATTCAAAACACCCAGTGATTTCTCGGCCTTTTCCATGCCGATGTAACTGCACCGCAAGTCAACGCTTTTTCCAGCCCACCCTGTAAGATCAAGCGAGTAGCTGCCATCAACACCTGAATTGGTGATGCCGATGATTTCATCTCCCTCGCCTATTCCGGTTACAAAAGCTCCGGGCAACGCATTGCCTTGGCCATCGAGGACAACACCCACAACGGATTGGCTCCATACCATAGTCGAGGCAACAAAAAGCGAAACCAAAAGCAAAGGAATTTGTTTTTGCATGCGTGCAAGATGCAACATAATGGGATGTTATTGCTTTGGCCATAGGGCATGAATTGCCCACCGGCTTGTGCAAATCTGGCGACGGTTGTGCATGAGCACTCGCCAAATTTGTGCAATGGATCGGTTGAAGAAGTGGTGGGTTTTGTCGGGAGCTGAAGGCGTTGGACCTGTGAAATTGAAAGATTGGATCGAGTCGGTCGGTTCACTGGAGAGTGCTTGGAATCAAGCCAAACGGACGGACCCCTCTTTTGCAATCAAGGCGCGACAAAGGCTTGGTTCTTTGGCGCTGACATTGTCCGAAGAAGGGTTTTGGGCAATGTCATGGGAGGATCAAGCTTATCCCGCGCCATGGCGGGAATTGCGTGATGCGCCGGTGGTGGTATTTGGAAGTGGAAACCAACGCGCAATGAACGATCGGCCTTTTGTGGCTGTTGTCGGCACCCGGGACTGTTCGCAACGAGCTGCGGAATTGGGGTTCGAAGTGGGCCGGTTTTTGGCGGGGCAAGATTGGGGTGTTGTCAGCGGACTAGCGCGGGGAGTAGATGCCATGGCACATCGCGGGGCGTGCTACGCCGAAGGCTTGACGGTCGCTTGTTTGGGAAGTCCACTTCGACCCATTTATCCAAGGGAGCATCGAGAATTGGCGAGTGAAATTGTCAGACGTGGCGGCGCGCTGATATCGGAGCATGCCCATGCGGCCGAAGTGCATCGCTGGCATTTTGCCGCGCGCAATCGGCTCATTGTTGCCATGGCTGAGGCGCTTGTAATGATTCAAAGTCCGGTGCGTGGCGGCGCGCTAATTTCAGCTCAATTGGCCTTGGATTCGGGGGTCGATTGTTGGGTGTACCGACCCGATGATCGAAAGGAAACAGGAAAAAGATGGGCGGGCAATCGAAGGATACTGGAAGAGTTTCCGAACATGGGATGGAGCTCGATCGAAGAGCTTTTTTCCCGCCTTGGTCAGACTTTACGGGCCACGATTCCCAATCATTTGGAACAAGGCCTACCGACGGATCTGCTTCCGATCTGGCGGTGGATTGTCCAAAAAGGAGGCGCTCAAATTTCAGACATTGCCCAAGGGTGCAATATGGAACCGGTGGCCATCAGTCGCAAGCTCTTCATCATGGAATTGAAAGGCCTTGTTCAGCGAATCCCCGGGGGTTGGTACGTTCCGAAAGGCTTAGGATAAGGGAGGTTCCGGCGATTCATTCGCGGCGTCACTATCGTTGGCGCTTGCGGCATCGTTTTGAGGTTCGGCATCGGCCATTGCTTCGTCAGGCGCATCGCTTGAAACCATTTCCGGAACGAGGGTAACGCCCCGCACAGTGATTCCATTTTGAACCAATGCAATGGTCATGACAATGCTGGAAACCAAAATGATGACCAACAAAATTCCTTGATCAAATTGGGGTTGGGCGAATTGACTATACGCCCCTTGAATTTGGAAAAATAGGAGGATGGTGATGAGTCCGCGGGGTGCGATATAGAGCAGTGGGAACATGCTTTTTCGCCGGAATACAATCAAGCTCACGAACCGGACGGCAAAGAGGATGCAGCAAATGATGAGCCCTTCTGTAATCACATGCAAATCGGTAAGCGCCGCAAGTGAAACGGTCATCCCAAACAAGACAAAGAAAAAAGTACGAATCACAAAAGCGCTTTCGAGCGTGAGCAAATGATAATCCCGGTGCAGTTCATGCATCTTTCGATCATCGAGCAAATTCGCAGGAGAAGGCAGGACATTCCACTTCTTTTTGGCCAAGTTCCATTGCGGGAAAAAGATGCGATGATTGTTGAGCATCAAGCCAAATATTAAGATCAGGACCAACGGACTGAGGTGCAGCAGTTTTTGGATGGAGTAGATGAGCAAAAGCACCGCAACACTCAAAAACAACTTCACGGGGCTGGTGATTTTTTGGAGGACATAGACCAGAATGTAGCTCACTACCACGGCTAGAATAAACGTAACCAGTAAGTTGGTTCCGATATTGATCAACACAGTAT
>DAISXU010000081.1:0-9964 GCA_036825655.1 Flavobacteriales bacterium
TCGAAAACTCCATGAGTGTGTGTAATCAAAAGCTCGCTTTCAGAATGAATGTGAGCAACAGAACGCCAGCGCGAATCAACCGGACGGCTCATCAATAACTCACCAGTGCCGTTATAGGAATACAAGGAATCATGGACTTGACAGGCAAAGCCATGAGCGTCAGCACCATCGGACCCAGAATAATGAAAATCAAAACTGTTTTCGATGGGCCCCAAATGAAGCAGTTGGAATTCTCCATCATCACCAAATCTCCCAACAAACTCAGAACAACCAATGAACACCGCACCGTCACCTGCTGAACTGACCTTCCATATGTCATCAAAATCTCCAACCACAGCCCGAATTACCTGGGTATAATCCAGCCACTCGGGTGCATCCACGTTCAACAATTTTCCGAAAAAACCCTGCCCCCCAACCCACACCTCTTCGCCTTGTGCGACCAGCGATCGTGCTACACCTCGATTGGGCATCGAAATCAAACTCCACGAGCCACCATCAAAAGCCAATACTCCACTTTGATTCGCGGCTAAAACCAAGCGACCTTCCATCACATCGATATCGGTCGTCACAAACCCACCACCCAAAGCCTTCCGATCAAAAGAATGGATCAAGGCAATCCCTCCCTCATTCGAATCGCCCATATTCGTGTCCTGCGCCACCCCTTGAAGTAGCATAGCGATTGACATACATGTGTAGAGGTACTTCAACATGACTGCTAAGGTAGATGAACTGAGCTTCCCTATCAAAAGTCTAGCATTAATAAGGAATTCAATGTGAAATAACTCAAGTATAAGTGAGTGTATAGAAAGGCGACACACTGAATTGTGCAGTTATTGTAGCGGTATTAAAGTACCCGTATCGAACCAAACAAGTCACTTGCCATTGTACTTTGCACACGATGAAATACGTGTTTCTCATTCTTTGTTCCATGAGCTTGGCCAGCTGCGTCAGCGACGTTCCGCTCTCCCCCCCAGGAGACGGCAAAGCGCATTGGATCGAAAACACGTTAGCGCAGATGACCCTGCATCAAAAAGCAGGAGAAATGACCCAGCTCACTTTGGGGGTGTTGTTGAAGGGTTGCGACCCTTTTGAGCCCGACGAACCTCAAGAGCTTGATAGCTTAAAGGTTGCAGAAGCAGTGGAAACGTATCACATCGGAAGCGTTTTGAACTGCGGCAATCACGCCCATTCTCTGGAAGAGTGGAGAAATGTCGTGCGGGGCATCCAAGAATCTGCCGCGAGAAGAACCCCTGCAACGCCTATTCTGTATGGAGTGGATGCCGTTCATGGGGCGAATTACACAACCGGAGCCGTTCTGTCTCCTCAGCAAATAGGTCTCGCAGCAACTTGGAACCCTGAATTGGTTTCAGAATTGGCTGCTGGAACGGCGCATGAACTGCATGCGGCAGGAACTCCGTGGAACTTTGCGCCCATTTTGGATGTGGGTCGAGACCCGAGGTGGCCTCGGTTCTGGGAAACCTATGGGGAAGACCCTTACCTCGTTGCAACCATGGGGGCAGCAGCAATCAAGGGGATGCAGAATGGTGCAGTCCCCGTTGCTTCGACCATGAAGCACTTTTTGGGCTACAGCATGCCTTTGACAGGAAAAGACCGGACGCCCGCCTGGATTCCAGAGCGGCAACTGCGCGAGATCTTTCTTCCTCCCTTCCAGGCTGGTGTGGATGCGGGTGCCATGACCGTCATGGTGAACAGCGGTGAGATGAACGGCATCCCCTTGCATGCGAATCCCTGGATCTTGACAGACCTCCTTCGCGATGAAATGGGATTCGAGGGGGTCGTGGTCACCGATTGGGAAGACATCAAGTACCTCGTAACGAGGCACATGGTCGCCGAGAATTACAAAGACGCCATTGAGATGGTCATTTTGGCCGGAGTGGACATGAGCATGGTCCCCCTCGATTTGGATTTCCCGGTGTTGCTGACGGAATTAGTGGAAGAAGGCCGAATCACCGAGGAGCGCATTGATGAATCCGTAAGGAGGATTTTAGGCCTCAAATGGGATTTAGGCTTGGTGGAAGATCCGGGGCCACCCGAAAGCCATGTGGTCTTTGAATCATGGCGCAAAGATCAGCAGCAACTTGCCCAAAAAGCTGCTGAGCAGAGCATTACTTTGCTTAAAAACAATGGAAAGGTGCTCCCGCTTTCACGCACGGAGAACCTTTGGGTTACAGGCCCTACTTCTGCTTCATTGGCCGCCATCAATGGAGGTTGGACTGGAACATGGCAAGGAACGGATTCAGCCTACGATACGCCCGGTGCAACTTCAGCCCTAGAAGCAATTCGCACCGAGTGGTTGGGTGCAGTAAACCACTTTGCACTGGACATGAACTTCCAAGATGATGACATCGCTGAAGCCGTTGCTGATTTGAAAACCAATCGCAACGTGCAAGCGGCTGTTGTTTTCCTCGGGGAGATGCCCTATTCAGAAATCGTGGGCAACGATGAAGAAGTGAGGTTGGCTGAAAACCAATCCAAATTGGTTCAGGCCCTGTGTGACACAGGTGTACCTGTTGTAGGGGTGTACCTCGGAGGTCGTCCTCGGCGCATGGAAGAGGCAGTGGATGCACTGGATGCATTCATTATGGGTTACCTTCCCGGCGACTGGGGCGGATTCGCCATCGCGCGCGTATTGGACGGCGAAGTGAATCCATCTGGACACTTGCCATTTACATGGCCTCGGAAATCAGGTTCACACTTGACATACGACCACAAACACACCGAGGCGGTTCATACCGATTTTTCCCTGACCGCATTTCGTCCACTCTTTCATTTCGGTGATGGAATGAACTACAGCGACGTTCAAGTGGTTGAGGTACTGGTGGAAAAAGCATCCTACTCCATGGAAGACTCTGTGAAAATTCGAGCCACAATTGAAAATCCCAGTACGCGAGATGCATCGGATGTGATTCACTTATTCAGCCAAGATCGGGTTGCAAGCGTCACTCCCAGTGTGGATCGACTGAGGGCCTTCCAACGAGTAGACATCCCAGCTGGCGCGCGAACTGAAGTCCGTTTCGAAGTGCCCGTGAAGCAATTGGGGTTCATTGACCGAAATCTAAAATACACCGTCGAACCCGGAGCTTTTGGCATCCGAATCGCTAATTATTCAACCACCATTCAAGTCAATCCATGATTATGAAAAATTTCGCCTTGATTCTCGCGCTGAGCGCATCAACATTGGCTCTCGGCCAAACCCACCAAGTCACTTTCGAAGTGAATATGTCGAACGAAATCGTGGCCGCGAGCGGAGTTTTTCTAGCTGGAGGCGCTGATTTTGGTGTGCCAGGCACCAATCCGATGACGGACGACGATGGCGACGGCACGTACAGCATCACAGTCGAGCTCGCGGATGGATACAGCGGCTATTACACTTTCACCAACGGAGCTTGCGCAGACTGGAGCTGCAAAGAAAGCCTCGTGGGACAGCCCTGTGGAGTTGCGGCCAACTTCTACGACAGGTTTTTGGAACCCATCACAATGGACACCACCTTGTCCACTTGCTTTGCTCAATGCACAACAGACGGATCGTGCAACGCTCCAGAGGAACCACTTGACGTCACGTTCAATGTGGATATGTCGACCACTGCAGTCGCAGGCGCCGTTTACATCACTGGACTTGCCATAGACAACTGGTGCGGCAATTGCGTCGAGATGTTCGATGACAACGGGGATGGGGTTTACTCTTTGACCATGCAACTCGAACCAGGAGGATATGAATACCGTTTCAACAATGGTGGATGGGATGGACAAGAAGATTTGACACCAGAGGATGATGCTGATTGCACCTTGACGACCGGCGCGTTCACCAATCGCCTGATCACCGTTTCAGGTGCTGAACCTTTGGTTGTGGACACGGTTTGTTTCAGCGAGTGTGCTGCTTGCTCTGGTGACCCTGTAGATCCAATCACTTCGGACGTTACCTTCTCTGTGGACATGTCCAATGAAACGGTTGCTGGCCCAGTATACATCACTGGCCTTACGATTGACGACTGGTGCGGCACATGTGTTGAGATGTTGGACGAAGACGGAGACCAAGTCTACACCATCACGTTGCCTTTAGCCGAGGGTGCACATGAATTCAAATACAACAACGGCGGATGGGAAGGAACTGAAGCACTTGATGCCACTGAAGATGCTGAGTGCACCTTGACTACAGGAGAGTTTACCAACCGCATTTACACCGTGACCGACTCGCTCCCTGGAGACCTTGGAGTCGTTTGTTTCAACAGCTGTGAGGCTTGCGCACCCGTTATTGGAATCAACGAAATCAGCGCCTTGGAGTTTGGAGTTTATCCATCCGTAACGGACGGAGCATTCGCTGTGCGTTTCAATGAGTTGACCAACAAAGACGCCAACTTGACGGTTCGTCGGATTGATGGTGGGCTGGTTCTTGAGCAACAGGTTGTTGCCGGAACTTCTGTCCTCAATTTGGATGCAACCAACTGGGAAGCGGGCATTTATTTGGTTCATTGCTCCAACGCCTTTGGAGGAGGCGTTCAGCGTATCATTAAGATTCAATAAGCACTCATGCGGCATCTGCTCATAATCATCGCATTCATCACTGCAGGAATCCATTCCCTTTACGGCCAACAATTGGTCGTAGAGGGAACGGTTCGTGCAACCGACATCGACGGTGGCCTACCGGTAGTTACAGTTAAAGAGAAAGGCACCAGCAATGGAACCTTCACCGACATGAATGGACAATACCGTCTTGAAGTGTCAAGCGTGGGGGCGTCCTTGACCTTTTCATTCATCGGCTATCTTGAAAAGACCGTTCAAGTGCCCAACTCTGGAAAATTAGACGTTGTGCTTGAACCAGACATCGCTGGACTCGATGAGGCCATTGTAATTGGATACGGCAATGAGAAGCGGAGCCGCATCACAGGTTCCGTTGGAACCATCGACAGCAAAGAAATCACTTCCATGCCCGTGCTCCGAACAGAGCAAGCCCTTCAAGGCCGAGCTGCTGGTGTGCAGGTTACCCAAAATTCAGGTCAACCAGGCAGTACACAGAGCATCCGAATTCGAGGCACGGGCTCATTGAACAATGCCGAACCGCTATTCGTAGTGGACGGCATTCCACAATCTGGAATCGACTACCTCAACCCAGCAGACATCGAGAGCATCTCGGTACTCAAGGATGCGGCTTCTGCTGCGATCTATGGCGCACGTGGTGGAAACGGGGTCATTTTGGTAACCACCAAAAAAGGCACAGCAGGTGCCCCCCCAACGATCAGCTACGAAACCTATTTTGGAATACAAGAGCCTTGGAAGTACATGGCCCTCTTGAACGCTGAGCAGTACGGCATTCTGATGAACGAAAGCCGCGTAGCTGCTGGACTCAGCCCCGATCCCCTGCTCGCAGACCCTTCAACGCTTGGAGAAGGCACCGATTGGCAAGATGAAATCTTCGAACGGGCCCCCATCATGAGCCACAGCTTTAGCTACACGCAAGGATCGGATGTCGGTTCGACTGCCATTACGGGAAGCTATTTCACGCAAGATGGAATCATCGGTGGAGAGAAAGGAAACTTTGAGCGGTACACGTTCCGTGTGAATACCACCCAAACAGGTGGTGAGAAATTCCGCATGGGTCAAAACGTGAACATTACCCACTTGAATCGTTCAGCGCTGGCTGAAAACAATGAATTCACGACCCCTGTCGTGCGCGCACTGAACATGGACCCCGTCACTCCGGTAACCCGGAACGACGGAGAGTACTCCTATTCCATGTTCATTGATTCGGACATCGCGAATCCCGCGAATCAAATCGCTACAACGTTTGACGACTGGACCACCAATCGCATGGTAGCCTCAGCTTATGCCGAGGCTGACCTTTTAGCTGGATTAACATACCGCTCTACCCTTTCCATCGACTACAGCTTAGGAAGCCAACGCATTTTCTTTCCTACCTATGACTTGGGAATCGGTGCAAATGACCCGGAACGACCAGCCTACGAATTCCGCCCCGTTAATTCGGTTGTTCGCGCGGAAAACCAATGGGCGAATTGGCAATGGGAACAGCTGCTGCGCTACGATCGCGAATTGGAGAACGGGAACCAAATCAACTTGATTGCAGGCTATTCTGCATTGAAAAGCACCTATCAAAATGTAGTGGCAAGCCGGGATAGCCTGACAACCAATGAAGCCACTCAAGCCTTCCTCGATAACAGCCTGAACGCGGCTGAGCAGGCACCTCGTGCAAGCGGCGGTTGGGGCGAGTCTTCATTCCTTTCCTCGTTCATGAGAGGAAGCTATGCCATCGGAGATGAGTGGAACGTGTCGGCTACGATTCGCCGAGATGGATCTTCTCGTTTTGGAATCAACAACCGCTACGGCTGGTTCCCATCGGCCTCTCTGGCCTGGAATTTGACTGAAAAACCATGGGTGTCTGAGAAAGATTGGATTGAATTCCTGAAGATCAGGGCAAGCTGGGGACGCAATGGAAATGCTGATGGAATCGGGAATTACGATTACACTTCCATTGTCATCAATGGCTTAAACTACACCTTTGGTCCAGATCAGCAGCAAGTGAACGGCGCTGGTCCAGTGAACACATCCAATCCAGACCTCAAGTGGGAAACCGTATCCCAATCCAACATCGGAATCGATGCGGACCTCTATGATGGCAAGTTCAACATTGTCATCGACGCGTTTGTGAAGCAGACCAATGACATGCTTGCTGTCGTTCCAATTCCAGGTGTGGTCGGGTTCAATCCTTCTCCAACCAACATCGCCTCAGCTCGCAATGCTGGGGTAGAATTGGCCTTGGGCTATCAACACGTCGGCAAAGAATTCTCCTATAAAGTGAATGGAAACCTGAGTGTCATTCGGAACAGCGTGACGAATCTTGGCGAGGGCGGTCAGCCCATTTCCAGCGGCAGCGTATTCGGATCAGGTGACTTTACCGCCTTGACCGAAATCGGGATGCCGATGGCATATTTCTACGGTTTTGAAACCGCAGGAGTTTTCCAAACACAAGAAGAAGCAGACGCCAATTTGGCACAGCCCGATGCGGTAGCAGGAGATTTGATTTTCGTCGATCAAGATGGAAATGGCGTTTTGGACAATGGCGATAAGGTCATGATTGGAAATCCACATCCTGACTTCACATACGGTTTGGCCTTCGAAGGCAGCCGTGGCCCGTTTGACCTGAACATCTTCATTCAAGGCTCTCATGGGAACGACCTCTACAACGGAATTTTCAGGTACGACCTGAACATGACCAACCTCCCCATCAGTGCACTGGAACGTTGGACGGGTGAAGGCAGTACGAACGAAAATCCGCGCCTCTCGCACACGGACCCCAACCGCAACAACCGCGTATCTGATCGGTTCATTGAGGACGGGTCTTACTTGCGGATCAAGAACATCCAACTCGGTTACAACCTCCCTGAAGCCACATTGGAAAGGGTCGGCCTCGAGGCCTGCCGCATTTATGTCGCAGGAAGCAACGTCTTCACCTTCACCTCTTACAGCGGATTGGATCCCGAAGTGGGAACGCGCGGCACGCTTGAAATAGGCATTGATCGCGGATTTTATCCAAGTCCACGGATGTTCATGGTCGGCTTGAACGTAACTTTCTAAAACCACTCGCATGAAACCCACTACCCTACTTATCCTTGGAACAGTGGCCTTAGCGGGCTGCAAGGAATCGTTCCTCGATGCCGAGCCCCTCGTTGGCTCAACGGCTGCCAATTATTACCAATCAGCAGGAGACGCAGAAGCGGCAATTGTAGCGTGCTACAACCCTCTTCAACAGGAAGTTACCACCCTTCAAGGCTCCGGACAATTGGCCACCCATTTCCGCTGGTATTTCGGCGACATCGTCTCGGACGACTCCGACAAAGGAGGATCTGGCGACGGCGATGAGCCAGAATTGCTTCTATTCGAGCAATTTTCCGGACAAGACAATGCACGGATGCTTTTGGGAGAATGGCAGTCTGCCTACCGGGGCATTGCTTATTGCAACTTGGCCTTGGCGAACATCCCAACCATTGAGATGGACAGCTACGATCAATCCCGTTTCCTTGCCGAAGCGAAGTTTATCCGAGCCTATTGGTACTTCAACCTCGTTACAACCTTTGGTGGAGTTCCTCTCATTCTTGAGAACTTAGCCCCCAGTGAGTACCAGCAGCCACGGGCGACAGCTGAGACGATTTGGGACCAAATCGAAACGGATTTGACCGAAGCCATTGAATTCCTGCCTGTGCGCAGTGCAATTTCCCTGAATGAACTCGGCCGAGCAACCAAAGGGGCAGGCAACGCCTTGCTTTTGAAAGCCTATGCCTACCAAAGCAAATGGGCAGAGGCTCAGCCCATTGCGGAAGAAATTGTTGGTTCCGGCGAATACGCCTTGGCTCCAGATTATGCTAGCATTTTCAGCCTTGAAGGAGAAAATGGCCCAGGATCGATCTTCGAAATTCAGTTCATGAATGCCTCTGGTGGCAACTGGGGTAACTCGCTCGAGGGAACGTTCACCAATGTCTTCCAACGCGCTCGTGGACAATTTGGAGGCTACGGTTTCAACTTACCGACGCAAAACTTCGTGGATGAATTCGAAAATGGTGATCCACGATTGGCTGCAACAGTCTTCCAAGAAGGAGATGTCATGGGCGACAGAGGGCTCTTTACGCTCGACGCCACCGGGTTTGAATACCCCTACTATTCAAGGAAGTATTTTTCAAATGCAGCGGATGACGCCCCCTTTGGCGACCCCAATCCCAATGGCCCTTCCAATGACCGAGTTATTCGGTATGCAGACGTACTCCTTTTGCATGCGGAAGCCGCCTACCATAACGGATTCGAGGAAATTGCACGCAGCTCCGTGAACGCAGTGCGTGCCCGCGCTCGAGGTGGCAACTCCGCCATTCTGCCAGACGTTACATCCGGCGGTGTGGACTTGCTTGAAGCCATCTACCATGAACGCCGCGTTGAGCTTGGACTCGAAGGACATCGGTTCTTTGACTTGGTTCGCCAAGGTCGGGCTGCAACGGTTCTGGCTCCACTCGGGTTCTCAGAAGGAACGCACGAATTATTCCCTATTCCTGCAGCGGAAATAACCCTTTCAGGAGGACTCATTGACCAAAATCCCGGATACTGATGCAACGCTTCTTATCAATCCTCACTGCTGCACTGTTAGCAGCTGTCTTTTTCGCTGGCTGTCAACCCTACGAGACAGAGGGCATAGAATTGCCTGCTGGTCCAAACGCTAGTTTCAGTTGGTCTTACCTACCTGGCGACTCCAACCGTGTCGTTTTTTCGAGCAACAGCACCGACGGATTCCTTCACCTGTGGGAATTTGGCAACGGCATGACTTCCACCCTTCCAACAGATACAGCGTATTATCCGCAAGCCGGTGATTATGCTGTCACTTACAGCGTCAACAACGCAGGAGGCATGGACCAAGCTACAGATACAGTCAACATTGCCAACACCCTCGAGCTTCCTTGCGAAGGAAACATCGCCTTGCTCACAGGATGCGACAACCAGAAAACGTGGGTTTGGTCCTCCGTTGCTGGAGCGATTTCGGTCGGTCCCACCCCCTACTCAACAGACTGGTACACTTCAACTGCAGGCGGGTTAGTTCCAGAGCAATACGACGACAGTTATCAATTCTCCTTCGCAGGAGACTACGTCTACAACAACAATGGTGGAACTGTAAATCCTTACGAAGGGTACATTGTAAGCGAATTGGCTGTGCCAGAAATGATGTACACGTTCTTAGAAGGGACGGGGACATCAGGAGAAGATCAAATCATTTTGCCTTCTTGCTGGTTCATGGGAGTTTGGGATTCTGGGCCAGTTTATGACATCGTCGAACTCACAGAAGAAACCCTCATTTTGCATGGATCCCTTCAAAATGGAGACTGCACAGCGGCTGAAGGATTCTTCACCTTGACCTTTTCCGCACAATGACTCGATTGCTTTTTCTTTTTGCACT
>DAISXU010000082.1:0-9838 GCA_036825655.1 Flavobacteriales bacterium
CCCGCCTATGGTTCGTTGGAAGCTTGGTTCAGCTCTGACTACCGGAGGACGTTTGCCCTCGACGTTCTCTTGAGCTACGCCAACGGCCCACAGTATTGGGATTGGAAAGAGCACGCCATTCGACTCGCACCGAGGCTCCGATTCAATGACCGTTGGTCAACGAATTATGTTTGGAAGGTCATTCGCAAAGCCCACGAGCGCGGTTGGGCGGATGTCATTGAAGTCTGGTCCTCCCCTGATGTGAGTTTGTTTGGCGACCGCGATAACACCGAAATCACCCAAGTCTGGAACCTCAGCCACATCTTCAACAACCGAATGAGCTTGAGTGCTCGCGTCAGGCACAGCTGGAGCCGCGTGCGATACCACGGATTTCTGCAACTCGCTGAATCGGGGGATTTGATTCCCACAAGCTTTGCCCAAGTCGATGCCGATGGCACATCCGAATACGACCTCAACTTCAATGCCTGGAGCGTGGATTTGGTCTACGAATGGAACTTTGCTCCCGCTTCCTTTTTGAGCGTGGTCTGGAAGAACAACTTGGAATCTACTGCCAACGACTTGCCTCTGAACTACTGGGAAAATTTTGATCAAATGCTCAACAGCGGATTCCTGAACAGCCTGTCCATTCGGGCAATTTTCTTCGTTGACTACAACCGCATCAAAAGCGGAAAAGGCGGGTTCAGCCTTTGATCATTGGGGCCAGTGGATGGCCCCACGCCATTGTGCAACATTCCCACTTTCATCTTTGGCTTCCAGCACAACCTCTTGAGTCGTTCCTGCCAAATGGCGGCCATCCTCGAGCAAATAATAGGCGCGGCTTTTCTTAGGGTCCCATTGCATGCGAATCCAACATCCATCCACCCAAGCCTCGATGGACGCGACACCGCTCAAATCATCCGTCACCTCAAATTGAAGCGCTCGGGAGTTGGGACGCTCTGGCAAACCGCTGGGCCGGTTGCTCCGCACCTGAATGACAGGAGCTAAGGTGTCGCATGCCACGCTGTACAACCCGGGAGTTCGGGACTCAAAACGGAGCCCCCCACCAGCCAATAACCGCGCGGGTATGACGTCTTCTATTTCCGAGGATTCAGTCCGAATCGCCACATGTCCTCGGGCACCACAACCGGCATTTTCTGGCAGTTCAACGAGGAAGTACTTGCTCGCTGGCAAATCCGAAGATCCAATTTGCCAACCGCCAGGAACGGAATGGCAAGGGAACCAGGAATCTTCATAAAAAGCGCCCGAAGGAATTTCGACCCGCAACCCCGTCGAATCCACCCAGTCAAATGCCCGGTCGTACTTTAAGTTGAATCGGTTGGAACGGGCGTCAACCTCCAATGCCGCATGCTCTAAACCTCTTAACTCAACCTCCCTAAATGACTCATTTCCATGGACATCAATCATTTTTACTTCCATCACAATCGAAGAGTCAGCCGGCACATTGAGCTCCCCGCTTCGAGAGGCCCGTTCGTAGATGGGGAGGCGGTTGCCTGGGAGCCGATGGAGGCGGTGGATTTGGTCTTTTTCTCTCGCCCAAACGGGATAATAAGCATGCGCATTCATGTCCCGGGCTACGCCAAAATCAAGGGTGTCCAATGTGGCTTCAAACCACAATTCACCGCCCAACTTGACTTCCATTCGGTAGACACCGCATACGTTGTTGGCCGCATTCAACCGATCGAAAGCCTCAGCTGCCACCCGGACGGACCCACTGATTTCCACCGCATCAACACCCGCTTCCAAGCGGGTTGGGGTGCTTTTGCCGTCAACCAAAGCACCCGGCTGAGGCAACACCCAAATGGCCTCAAAACTCGGCGCCCGCGTGTCAGCGACCTCCAGGTTCCAAAGCAAGGGATTGATCGGGCGTTGCGTGGCCGTTTCCCGCACCTCAAAATGCAAGTGTGGGCCACCCGAACTGCCTGAATTGCCGCTCCACCCAATCGTATCGCCTCGATTGAATGAAAAGGCTCTTCGGGGGGCAGAATCCCATTCGTTTTTCTCAGAACGGTACTGTTCCTCTCTCAACCAAGCCTCGATCGAAGTGGTGAACCGTTGGAGGTGCGCATAAACGGTGGTCAAGCCATCTGGCGAGTTCAAATAAAGGGCGTTGCCATACCCGTATGGGCCGCTTTTCACGCGGGAAACAACGCCATCGGTCGCAGCGAGCACCGGAATGCCTTCTACTCCTTGCGTCTTGAAATCCAGCCCCGTATGGAAATGATTGGAGCGCAATTCCCCAAAATTCCCTGCCAAAACCAGGGGGATGGGCAACGGCGCCCCGATGCCTGCGCGGGCGGCTTGCCCCCCTCTCATGCCCTGCAACTCTTGGGCCCATCCGTTCTGCAATAGCGCACAAGACAACGCCATGAATACACCGCAGCGCCAACCCGGCCGCAACCCCCAAATCGAATCCTCCATGTTGTGAACAAGTTCTTTCGCAAAACTAACGGGCACATCACCGAAAATCGTCCCCAATGCCCAAGGTAATTTCCCTACTTTTGTAAGGATTCGACCCTGTTATGTCAACTGACTCTACCTCTACCCGCCCAACCGATCGCGAAGCATTGGAAGGATTGATGCAGCAAACGCATCGCCTGCTTGCGCGTTTTGAGCGATTGAAGGCGGAGCACGAAGTGGTGGTACAACGAGCGAGGACTTCATCAGAACATGTGGTTCGCCTGCAAGGCGAAGTGGATGAGCTCAAAATCGAGCGAAGCGAACTGAAAGAAGCCCTCGAAAACCGCATGGAATCGTTGCCTTCAGCACCGGTCGAATCAACTTCATCATATTCTAAATCCGACCCGACCTCGGCCGCTTTGCCGAAGGAAGTCATCAAAGAAATCGTGCAGGAAATCGATGCGTGCATCGCCCTGCTTCAACGTTGATTCATGGAAACGATTCGCTTGAACATCGCCGGACGTGTTTATCCGCTTACCGTGCCTGCTGAAGAGGCAGCCGATTTGCAGGCAGCAGCATCCGCAGTGAGCCGTCAAGTGGAACAATTCCGTGAGCAATACCAAGTGCAAGATCGTGGAGACCTCTTGGCCATGACGGCCTTGCAGTTTGCTTCGCGGCCAGCGCCCGCCGAGACCGTTGAAACCCCTGCGATCCCCATCAGCGAGGAGAACTCCCGCCGACTGGATGACCTCTTGACCCGCGTAGATGCTGCCTTGACCGAGTCCTGAACTCACCCCATGGACCCCATATCAATTGTGTTAGGATCCGCAATCGGAATCGCCGTTGGAAGCGCTGCCGGTTACGCCCTTTTCAGCCGCGTCCTCACAAAACGCAGCGAGACCATCATCGCTGAGGCGACGCAGAAAGGCGAAAACATCAAGGAGAAAAAAATCCTCCAAGCAAAGGAAAAGTTTTTGGCCTTGAAAGAGCAGCATGCTCAAGAAATCAAGAACCGATCTGCAAAAATTGAAGAGCGAGAGGAGCGCATTCGCCAGGACAAGAACAGAACACAGAAAGAGCTGCAGTCGATTGATTCACAGAAGAAGAACCTCGCACGCAACGAAGAGAAAGTAGAACAGCGGCTTGAGGCCCTCACGAACAAGACGCAAGAACTTGAGAAAGACCGCCAAAAGGCCGTCGAGTTGTTGGAGAAAATCGCGACGATGACTGCTGAAGAGGCGAAGTCCGCCCTTCGGGACCAAGTCATTCAAGACGCCAAAGTCATGGCCAACCAGCAGGTCCAAGAGATTTTGGACGACGCGAAAACCAAAGCCAACCAAGAAGCTAAAAAGATCGTCATTCAAACGATACAACGGGTGGCCACCGAACACAGCGTCGAGAATTCTGTTTCGGTCTTCAACATCTCCAATGACGACGTGAAAGGTCGAATCATCGGCAGAGAAGGCCGGAACATCCGAGCGCTCGAAGCCGCCACCGGTGTTGAGTTCATCGTCGACGACACCCCGGAAGCGATCATCCTCTCTTGCTTTGATCCGGTGCGCCGGGAGATTGCTCGCCTGTCATTGCACCAATTGGTGACCGATGGCCGAATCCACCCAGCCCGCATTGAAGAGGTGGTTGCGAAAGTGACCAAAAAGATTGAAGAGGAAATCCGAGAAATCGGAAAGCGAACGTGCATTGATTTGGGCATTCACAATATGAAAGGCGAATTGATGCGCATGGTGGGGCGCATGAAATACCGTTCATCGTATGGCCAAAACCTGCTTCAGCACAGCCGAGAAGTCGCCAACCTGTGTGCCTCCATGGCGGCAGAACTCGGGCTCGACGCAAAAGCAGCGAAGCGCGCTGGACTTCTTCACGACATCGGAAAAGTCAGTGATGAAGAGAGTGAGTTGCCGCACGCCTTGTTGGGCATGAAACTGGCCGAGCGATATGGTGAACGCCCAGACATCTGCAACGCCATTGGTGCTCACCACGATGAAATCGAAATGACCACCTTGATGTCCCCCATCATTCAGGTCTGCGACGCGATTTCGGGTGCGCGTCCCGGCGCACGTCGGGAAATGGTGGAAGCGTACATTCAACGCTTGCGTGACTTGGAGAATTTGGCTTTGGAATACCCTGGAGTTACCAAGAGCTTTGCCATCCAAGCGGGACGCGAGTTGCGGGTGATGGTAGAAAGTGACGAGGTCAGTGATGACATGGCCGATCAATTGTCGTTCGACATCTCGCAACGAATCATGAATGAAATGACCTACCCAGGGCAAGTGAAAATCACGGTCATTCGCGAAAAGCGCTCGGTGAACTACGCGCGATAACATGAACGAAGGCGGACATGAGCTGCCGCGGTTTGCGGATTCTGTGCGTTGGCAAAGCGTCAACGTTGGAGCCCAAGTCGTATTGCAGCTTGTGTTCATTTGGGCGCTCGCTCGGCTGTTACTGCCGGCAGATTTTGGCATCATGTCCATCGCCCTGGTGGTGGTGGGGTTTGTGGAAATCTTCGCTCAAATTGGCATTGGCCCTTCCGTCGTCCAGAAGTCCCAACTCACTTCGAGCGACATCCGAACTGCGGGACTGTTTTCATCGGCACTCGGGGCTTTGTTTTACGGCGCCATGTGGTGGGGAGCACCAGCGGTCGGCGACTGGTACGGTGAGCCCTTGCTAACTGACGTGCTTCGCGTCATATCACTCAGCTTCATTTTAGGTGGAATTGCTGTTGTACCGCGAAGCTATTTGGTCCGGAAGATGGCTTTCAAGAAGTTGTTCGCGGGGGCGATGGCCGGGATGGTCATCGGCAATTATGGGGTGGGCTTGGTCTTGGCCTACAACGGGGCTGGGGTTTGGGCCTACGTGGCTGCGTTGTTGGCTCAAAACGCAGTCCTCGGAATCGTCTATTGGAGCTTCAGTTGGAAGGCCGGAAAGGGAGGACGATGGAATGCTCAAGCCTTGCGCGGCATGCTGGGCTATGGAGGGCGCAGCACGCTCTACAACTTCACAACCTATGCCGCGAGCAAGGTCGACACGTTGATCGTCGGACGCTTCGCCACGCAAAGCGCGGGTGGATGGACGCAAACCGGGCTTTACGATCGGGCCGTTTCCCTCATGGGCCTGCCCATTTCCCTGCTCGGCAAGTTGAGCGATAGCGTGCTGTTCTCTGGGATGTCTAAAATGCATGACCAGCCTTCGGCCCTGCGCCGAACCGTTTCCCAAGCGACGCAGTGGTTGAGTCTTGCCGTGTTCCCTAGCACCATCTGGATGTATGGATCCGCTGAAGACTTGACCGTTTTGTACCTGGGAGGGTCCTTCGCTGAAGCGGCCCCCATCGCGGCCATTTTGTTCTTAGGCATCCCTTTCCGGTCCTTGATCAAAGTGGGAGACGCTGTGGTTCGTGCCCAAGACGCATTGTGGAGCGGGTTGGCATGGAAGGGCATCTTCTTGCTTGGCGTGAGCACTGCTGCTTGGCTGGGCATGCGGGAAGGATGGGGGGTACAGGGCGTCGCCTGGGGCGTGCTCGCCGCAACTTTGGTCCAATTCGTTGGCCTCGCCTGGTTGGTCAAACGCACATGCGGCATGACTGGCTTGTGGCTTCGCAGCCTCTTTCCTGGACTTGCATTGGCTTTCGCATTTGGATTGGCCGGCTGGTTATCCAACACCCTGCTGGGAGAAGCCGCGGAATGGACCGGGCGTGTGGCCCGAATCTCGGCATCAGGGTTGGGGGGCGTCCTCTTCTCGTTGGCCGTACTCAAATGGTTTCCAAGCCTTCTGGCGGGTGCTCACCCTGAATGGCTTTCGCCTGTCCGGAGGCGCCTTCGGTTCCTCTGAATTCCCGTTCACCTTTCTCATCCTACTTTTGCACCATGAAAATTGTGGTGACCTTGGGATTTTTGTTTTTGGTGATGGCTTCTTCTTTAGGCCAAAACGACTCCTTGCCTCCATTTCAAGTCCAAATCCCACTCGACAGCATCGTCCTCGACACCCTGTGGACGGACTCCACCTTCACCTGGTCAGGCCCCTGCCCTTCGGGCCAAATCAACCTGAGATTTGTCGACCTCGCGACCGGTCAAGCGGTGCAGCGCTCGATGACCTGCACGGCCCAGCCCCAAGAATTGTCCTCGGCTTACGTGAGCCCTCAGCCTGCAGGATATGTCGCTCAAATCAACCTGAACCGAGCTTCGGCTTCCGTTTGGAACTGGGGGCAACCCACCACCTGCTTCCCTCCCCTTTCGCCGTCCATCATCAAGGCTGCAATGGCCCAGTGGGACATCCTTCTTTTTGAGCGAGATCACCTCGCTGCAATGCTCGCTTGGGCGAGCGAACGATGCCTCACTCCCACCATGGTTAGAGAATGCCTTCAGCGATTGGAAAGTGAGGACCGCAGGTTGGAATTGCTTCAGGGGCTGATCGGCCAGTGCTCGCACCCGCGTGGCATCGAAGTGACTGACCTCTTCATTCTCAGATCCACCCGGGAAAAAGCAGCAGCTCTTGTGGGAAATTAACTCCTCCAAAACAGGCCCTCATCCCATCGTTTTTCAGCACCTTTGCACCATGCAAGTCCACAACTTTTCAGCAGGCCCCTGTATCCTTCCAAAGGAGGTCATGCAAGAAGCCGCGGAAGCGGTAAAATCCTTCGGAACAGGAGGTCTATCGTTGATTGAAATGTCCCACCGCAGCAAGGAATTTGTCGCGGTCATGGACGAGGCACGTTCATTGGCAAAGTCCCTGCTCGGATTGCCTGAGCGGTACGAGGTCCTTTTCTTACAGGGCGGGGCGAGTTTGGGATTCCTAACAGCAGCTTACAACTTCCTTCCAGAAAATGGATCAGCGTCTTACGTCGACACCGGCACTTGGGCTGCGAAATCCATCAAGGAAGCCAAGCGGCTCGGGCACATTGACGTAATCGCCTCTGCGAAGGAAAGCAACTACAACCACATCCCTGCATTTCAATCGCCTGCTGAAGGAGCTTACTTGCACATCACTACGAACAACACCATTTTCGGTACACAATATGCTGAATTGCCTGAGGCTGGCATTCCATTGGTTGCCGACATGAGTTCGGACATTTTCTCGCGTTCTTTTCGAGCTGAAGATTACGCACTGATCTACGCTGGGGCCCAAAAGAACATGGGACCCGCTGGCACCGTATTCTACGCAGTGGACACGGAGCGCTTGGGCAAGACAGGCCGCGACATCCCCGCCTACCTCGATCTCGCCGTTCACCTGGATAAAGAGAGCATGTTCAATACGCCCCCCGTATTCTCCGTTTACGTCACCCTGCTCATGCTGCGGTGGATTCGGGATAACGGTGGATTGGTCGGCATGCAAAAACGCGCTGCGGACCGCGCGCAAATGATGTATGCAGAAATTGATCGGAATCCCCTTTTCGTCGGCCACGCCGAAGTTGAAAGCCGTTCTCAGATGAACGCTACCTTCCGGTTGGCGGATGGAGTGGATGGTGCAGCATTTGATGCGCTTTGGAATGAGGCCGGTATCAGTGGCATCAAGGGCCACCGCAGTGTCGGTGGATACCGTGCTTCCATGTACAATGCCTTGCCATTGGAATCGGTCGAGGCATTGGTTTCAGCCATGCAACAATTTGAACAACACCACGGATAAACATGAACATCCTCGCGAACGACGGCATCAGCCCCAGCGGGCTCTCCGCATTAAAAGAAGCAGGTCACACCATTTACACCGACTTCATCGAAGCCGATGCCTTGGAGGCCTTCATCCATGAACATGCCATTGACGGCATCCTTGTTCGAAGCGCCACACAAGTTCGTCAAGGGTTGATTGACGCTTGCCCTTCTCTCAAGTTCATCGGGAGAGGCGGAGTGGGAATGGACAACATCGATGTCGAATACGCACGAGGTTTGGGCATCAACGTCTTCAACACCCCTGCCTCCAGCAGCCAGAGTGTGGCAGAGCTCGTGATGGGCCACTTGTTTTCGCTCAGCAGGTTCTTGAATGAGAGCTTCGCAGCAATGCCCACCGAAGGGCACGTATCATTCAAAGGCCTGAAAAAAGCTTATGGCAAAGGGGTTGAACTGCGTGGAAAGCGCCTGGCCATCATTGGAATGGGTAGGATTGGTCAGTCCTTGGCAACCTACGCGCTCGGCGCGGGAATGGAGGTAGTCGGTGTCGATCGCGAAGAAGGGAGTTGTCTCGTTTCTTGGAGCATTGGCGGAAAGGAGGTCAGCGTTACCGTCCCTTTGATTTCCATGGACGAAGCGCTGCGGACGGCCGATGCGATTTCCTTGCACATTCCTGCACAGGCAGGCGGAGGTGCAGTCATTGGTGAGCGTGAGCTGCAGTCCATGAAAGCTGGTGTGATTTTGGTCAACGCTGCCCGAGGCGGAGTCATCGATGAGGACGCCTTGCTAACCGCCTTGGATTCTGGCCACATTCGCGCAGCGGGATTGGACGTGTTCGTGGGAGAACCCGCACCCCGGGCGGACCTTCTTCAGCATCCCCGAGTCGCTGCCACGCCGCACATAGGTGCTGCTACGGTTGAAGCCCAAGACAGGATTGGACTTGAAATCGCGCAAATCGTTTCCACCATCGCTGCCGAAGTCAACGCTTGAACACCTTTCTTCCCTTTCGCATCATTCATCCACCACAGGACAAAGGCCACCTCGTGGCTACCCGTTCCTATGTGACCTATGATGACGGGGAATTGAAGGACAAGCTGCTTCGCAATCCCTACTCCTATTTGCATGTCATCAATCCCGATGGGCTCGGCTCCGTTGGAGAAGAACGCGGCACAGTTGGGTATTTTGAATGGGTGCGCAAAGCATATGGCGAATGGAGGAAACGCGAGTGGCTCATTCGCACTGACGCCCCCACTTACGCCATTTACCGCCAGACCACAGGCACCCATGCCATCACCGGGTTGGTTGCACTGATGGACCTGGAAGCATACGGTGACGGCCGATTGCGATTGCACGAACAAACCCTTGAAGCCCGGGAGTCGTTGTTCGCCACGTTCCTCGACACCGTCGGTTTCAATGCAGAACCCGTCCTGATGGCACGGCCTGCAGGGCACCCCGGCGAAGCGGAATTGGAAGAGCACATTGCAATTCGTACGCAGGAACGAGCAGACATGGATTTCACGACCACCGATGGTGTGAGGCACACGGCATGGTGGGTACTCCCCGAGGATGTGGAAGGCGTTTCGGCAGCACTCAATGCGATTCCTGCCCTGTACCTTGCGGATGGCCACCACCGATCGGCCTCGAGCTACCGAGTAGCCCGTGAACACGAACACGATCCAGGGCGCCAAGGCCTATTGAGTTTTGTCATTCCAGAGCGGGAATTGGTGATTTTGGGGTACCACCGGGAAGTGAGGGAATTGCCGGCACCGCCTGCAGACTGGCTACCTAAAATCGCGGATCACCCAGAAGTGGCCTCCATAGAACCCTGC
>DAISXU010000083.1:0-9749 GCA_036825655.1 Flavobacteriales bacterium
TGGACTGTCTGGGGATTTTCTGAAGGATCCTCCATGCGGCGGTAAGAACCAATGGCTCCAACACCCTCTTCTTCTCCGCGCTCCAAACTGTAATCCGAAGCGAAGAACCGGTCAATCCTCATCCAGTGCATGTCGCGGTGACGTCGAACCTCGTCCTTGCCAACAACTGGAACATTGTTTTCGATGTGGCAAGCAGTCACACACGCACTGCATCCTGTGCAGGTCGTCAAGTCGATGGTCATCCCCCAACGGTGCCCTACTTCTTCTACCGCATGCTCATGCCACAAATCGAAGGCCTCAGTTGGCTTCGAGTCTTGCGCATTGATGACTCCGTCGGCATTGACATCTTCGTGCACTCCGATTTGAATCAACTTATTCCATGAAGCACTGCCCTTGGCCGCGTTGCGCTCCGAGAAGTAAGCTGAGAAAGTCGTTTCCTTAACGATCGAGTCACGGCCCATGTCCGTGCTGTGAATCTGTGTCGAAGCGAGGGGATAAGACGCCCCAGTTGCCTCAACAGAAACGTTGTACTGTTCATACAAAGGCAACCCGTCGGCGTAGCCAGCCAACACAAAAGCATTCTTGCCGACTGGAACCAAGGCGGATGAAGCATCTCGCTCAAAATCACCGGACTCGGTCATTTGGAACGCTGCCTTTCCCACGGCCTCACCATTTGCTCCTCTCCCATAACCTAGGGCAATGCCCACGGTTCCTGGCTTTTGTCCAGGCAACAAAAGCGCTGGCAACTCCACTGCCATGTTGCCCACGCTCACGCGCACAACAGAAGCTGGTTTCTCTTGGCCGATGTAGGTGTTAAGCCCCATGTTTTCCATGTCCACTTTCGACATGGTCACGTAGTTGTCCCAGGTGATTTTCGTCAGCGGATCCGGAGTTTCTTGCAGCATTGGATTCGCTGTTTGGTCTCCATTGCCTATGGTATTCTTTTGGTACAATGAAAGCTCAAAAGCACCCCCAGTCAAACCATTCACTGCTTGTATTGCTTGGCCCAAAGCCGACCCAGCAGCCACCATGTTAACCTGAGTGGTTTCACTCCCAGCAGTCAACGGCATGAAGCCATCGTGCAAGGCACTGTTCCAAGCTGAATCCGTGAACAACTGGTCCGCCGTATAGTTGGCGTTCCAAGTTTGACGTAAATAAGTATACCAATCCGATTCTACCGCTCCAGACCAAGCAAGCAAGCTGCTTCCAGCGGCACGGGAATTGAAAAGTGGAGAAATGGTGGGCTGTTGCCAATCGACGCGAGCAGCTGTTCGCTGAACGTCACCCCAAGATTCCAACCAATGGTGATCTGGCGCAACGTGTGTGCAACGGGATGCTGTTTCGTCAGCGAAAAGTGAGGTACTCACCGAAGTTTTCACGTTCGAAAGCGCTTCACCAAATGCTCCCATCACGTAAGCTGGATTTACCCCGTGAACAATTACCGCATTGACAGATCCTTCATTCATGTCCTTCACCAATGCCGAGACTGCAGCGTCGTCACCACGACCCAAAAGCCAAGGCTGTTCGAGGTTCACGGTCGTGCCGTAAGCACCCAGAGCCCGGTTGCAGGCGTTAACAACCAGCTGGACATTGACGTCATTGGATCCAGACACCACCAATCCGTTGGAACCTGCAGCCTTGAGAGCCGCAACGGCAGGCCCGACTCCAGCCGCAGCCGAATCGGTCAAATCCACTGCACCCCCTTGAGTGAGGCCATGGAGAATGGCCAGGGCCACCCGACCAGCTTCTGATGGCTTGATCATGTTCCTGCGGTCGGCATTGGAACCGGTCAACGTCATGACGCTTTCAAAGGCATGCAACGCAGACATGGAGCCCGCTTCCGGTTTTCTTCCTTTTGCCCAAGCCGCAGCTTGAACGCTCGTATCTCCCCAAGTTCCCAAGAAATCGGCACCAATGGTAACTATGGCCTGAGCCTTATCCATGTGGTAGCAAGGCACTGCATCCACTCCATAATCGGACTGGTTGGCCTTGCGAATGCCTTGGTAGCTAATGGCATCGAATTGAATGTGTTCAGCCCCTGTTGACTCACAGAACGAATTCACTGCGCGGCGAAGCGATGGGCTAGCGATGGTATGCGTCAAAAGCACGTTGCGCCCCCCTGCAGCCAAGGCTGACTTCACATCGGCGTCGATGGTGGACCAATCTGTCGGTTGACCGCCTTTCGTGGGGCCAGCCAAACGTGCACTGTCATAAAGGCCCATGACAGAGGCGTTCACGCGCACACCAACTTTGCCTTCTCCGTTGGTCGCATTGGACTTCACGAAAATGGGTCGGCCTTCACGCGTCTTCACGAGGACCTGACCGTAGTCTTGTCCATTGTAGAAGGTCGAAGCGTAGTAGTTAGCAACACCGGGGGTTACCTCTTCCGGTTTGTTGGTGTAGGGAATGGACTTGATGACTGGCGTTTCACATGCTGCCAGCGTGGCTGCTGTCAAGCTGAACCCCATGAACTTCAAGAAATCACGGCGGCCCGTGTGTGTGGACTCCAATCGGTCATCCGAAAGGAATTCATCTACCGCCTGCACACCTGGGAATTCTTTTCCCTGAGTGGCTTTGAACTCTTCCGTCCCGTGCAATTCGTCGAGACCGGACCAGTAGCGTTTGTTTTGCGACATGGTTACGTGTTCTTAGTAGTGGCACTTGGCGCATTCCCAGCCGCCAAGCTCTTTTACGGTGATCTTATCGTCTTCGAGGTAGCGACGCAACTCTTCGTTGCCGCGCTCATCGTCGCGCAAGCGGTCATGCATCTCCTCGTAATACCCACTTGAAGCCAGACTCACTTCAGCTTTATTGTGGCACTCGATGCACCAGCCCATCGTCAAGGTAGGCTTGGACAACTCGATCAACGTTCCAAACTCCGCTGGCTTCTCAGTGATCAGCTTGTTGATGTCCTCTACTCGTGCTTGACGTCCTACCGTGTACGTTTGAACATCTCCGTGGCAGTTTTGACACTGCAATCCGCCGACAACTACGTGCTGCTGGTGGCTGAAGAATACGTGGTCTGGCAGGTTGTGCACTTTGTTCCAACGGATGGGCTCACCATCGAAATCTTCTTGCGGACTCGTGAAGCCCTTCTCCCCGGCACCGTTGAGGTAAGTCCCTGATTCAGGGTCAAAACCAATGGCGTCATAAATCTTCCCAATCTCGGTTTGACCATAACGGCGGCCCTCTTTCACCGCCTTGTGGCAGTTCATGCAAACGTTCGTGGATGGAATGCCTGCGTGCTTGGACTCGTAGGCGCTGTGGTGGCAGTATTTGCAATCCACTTCGTTTTCGCAAACGTGCACGGAGTGAATGAACTTGATGGGCTGGTCCGGCTTGTAGCCTTCCATGACCCCAACTCCCATAAGGCCTTGGTAACCAATCACCACAGCATAAGCCACGACGAACAATCCAATGAGCGAAACGAATACGAGGTTATTCCACATCCAACCTTTTGCACGTTGCATGTAGGTCAGGTCGGGAAGCGGAGTCCCGCCTGCGTTCACCTGGATTGCGCTCTTCAGCGTGCGGTTAACACCCGCAGCACTCAATGAAATCACAAGGAACAAAACGAGCAACACCAAGAACCAGATCGAGGGGTTATCCGCTTCTTCGACAGGCAGTTCATCTACTGTAATGCAACCCGTGTCCGCTGTGGCGGCAGGGGCAACATCGGGTGGATTTTGGACATAAGCCATGATGTCCTTGATGTCGTCAGCCGAGACGGCCTGAGCGCTCATCCAACCATACGTTCCGACGTACCTGTCCACCAAAGATTTGATGTACGGATCGCCCGACTCGGCTGCACCTTGGGGGTTCTGAATCCATTTAACCAACAATTCATCCCCTGATGACCACCGGTCGCGGATTCCCGCTAAACCCGGAGCCGCTAGGACTTCATTGGTCACTTTGTGGCATGAAGCACAGTTCGCATTGAACAACGCTTGCCCATTTTCCACATTGCCACCTTCCCATATCTGCCCGAAAACCGCGGCATTGGAGAGGAGGAGGCAAGCGGCGAGGAAACTCTGAACCGCCCAATGAGCTGTCCGAGTGCCGTTAAAAATCGCTTTTCGCATGACGATGGTTTACCCTCACATATTCGGGCGCAAAAGTAAGGCAGTCGCCCTGATGTACACGACGAGGTGTCACAGCAATGTCTGCACACCTTCTAATTCAGAATGATTCTAATTAAGAGAAAACCCTGCTTCGAATGCGCCTGTTACGACCAACACTTGCTTCATGCGAACCAATCCAAGACGCGAAACAACCCCAAGTGCGCGTTAACTTCGCAACATGACCGCAGTGCGACTTACCTCCCTCCTTTGGCTGACCTTTCTCGTAAGTTCGACTGGCGTGTTGGCACAATCCGACACCCTACCTGGAGCTCATGAAGGCTGGTGGAAAGGCCTCTTCAGGTCCAAGACCGTAGAACAGGCGGCTGAACGTCATCCTGCCACACCGGTCGATTCACAGAATCCGATGGCTTCACCAGAAGATGAGAGTGGCTCAGGGTCAGCCACAACGACGACTTGGGAATCGCTTGATACCGCTGGCTCTGTTGTTCGGGTCCAGGCACCTTCGGCAGCCCTTGTGGTGCATGTTGACACGCGTTTGGCTTCCATGGACAGTGCTTGGAGGGCAGACCCTCCAGCCATGGCTGGTTACCGCATTCAGCTCGTTACTGGGCCTCTTCAAGCCTGCAGAAAAGAGAGATCAACCCTGAGGGAACAAACGGAATTGGGGGTCTACCTTGAACCTTTGTCGCTCAACTACCAGGTGCTCATAGGTGATTTCAGAGACCTTTGGAGTGCAGAGCGAGAGCGGACCCTGTGGATTGGCACCCATCCCAACGCCCTTGTGGTTCCCAGCAACATCGAGTTGCCATTGCTTCATTGACTGCAAAGCGACATCGCCGAACCACGGATGTGATTCGGCGATGCCTATGAGTTCAAGTCCTGGAGCGATTAATCCTCCAAGGTCTGTTTCACTTCTACTTCTTCATACGCCTCAACAACGTCCCCGACTTTGATGTCGTTGAAACGATCGACGTTGAGTCCGCACTCAAATCCATGCTTGACTTCCTTTGCGTCGTCTTTGAATCGCTTCAGGGAGCCCAATGTACCGGTGTAGACCACCACTCCTTCTCGGATCACCCGAACTTTGGATGAGCGTTTGATCATGCCTTCCGTGACGAAGCAACCTGCAATCGTACCCACCTTCGAAATCTTGAAGGTCTCACGAATTTCGGCAGAGCCCACAATGGATTCTTCGATTTTCGCTGAAAGCAAGCCCTCCATGGCCTCCTTCATCTCTTCAATGGCCTTGTAGATGACGGAGTAGAGCTTGATTTGAACCTCTTCGCGCTCTGCCAACTTCCGGGCGGCACCAGAAGGGCGAACCTGGAAGCCTATGATGATTGCACTCGAAGCCGATGCAAGCAAGATGTCGGACTCAGAGATTTGACCTACAGCCTTGTGGATGATGTTCACTTGCACCTTTTCGGTGCTTTGCTTCTGCAAGGAATCACTCAAAGCCTCGATCGAACCATCTACGTCACCTTTGACGATCAAGTTCAACTCCTTAAACTCTCCAACGGCAATCCGGCGACCCAACTCCTCCAACGTCACGGTTTGCTGTGCACGTACCCCTTGCTCTCGCTGCAATTGCTGACGCTTCGTTGCAATGCCACGGGCCTCCTTTTCGTCTTCAAACACCCGGAATTTATCTCCTGCGTTAGGCGCTCCATCAAAACCGAGAACCGAAACCGGAACCGATGGACCAGCTTCTTCGATTCGTTGACCCCGTTCGTTGAACATGGCCTTGATTTTTCCTGAATATTGTCCGGCCAAAATCGCATCTCCAACACGCATGGTCCCTCCTTCGACGAGAAGATTTGTTACGTATCCACGGCCTTTGTCCAAGGAACTCTCGATGACCGTTCCCTGAGCAGCCTTGTTGGGGTTGGCCTGAAGTTCAAGCAATTCCGCTTCAAGCAAAACTTTTTCGAGCAGCAAATCGATGTTGAGTCCTTGTTTTGCAGAAATCTCTTGGCATTGGAACTTGCCTCCCCAATCCTCCACAAGGATATTCATCTCGGCGAGTTCACCCTTGATTTTCTCAGGATTCGCCTCCTCCCTGTCCACCTTGTTAATGGCAAAGATCATCGGGATACCAGCGGCCTGTGCGTGGTTAATCGCCTCTTTCGTTTGAGGCATCACCGCGTCGTCCGCAGCAACCACGATGATGGCCAAATCCGTTACTTGCGCACCACGAGCACGCATGGCCGTAAAGGCTTCGTGACCTGGGGTATCCAAGAATGTCATTTTCCCACCCTTCGGCAATTCAACACTGTATGCACCGATGTGCTGGGTAATTCCTCCGGCTTCGCCACTGATCACATTCGCTTTCCGAATGAAATCCAAAAGCGATGTTTTACCGTGGTCAACGTGACCCATGACGGTCACAATCGGAGCGCGTGGCTCCAAGTCTTCTGGATCATCCACATCCTCCTCTACCGCCTCCTGCACATCGGAAGACACAAAGTCCGCGGTATATCCAAATTCTTCAACGATGATGGAAATGGTCTCCTGGTCCAATCGCTGGTTAATGGATACCATCATGCCCAAGGCCAAACACGCACTGATGACATCGTTTACGCTGGCATTCATCATGGAAGCCAACTCAGCTGCGGTTACAAATTCCGTCAGCTGAAGGACTGTCGCCTGCTCCTGTTGACGAGCCGCTTCCTGCTCCTGCCGTTCTTGAACTGCACTTCGCTTCGCACGGCGCAACTTGGAAGATTTCGACTTGGATCCTCCGCTCAAGCGCGCTAGCGTTTCTTTGATTTCCTTCTGGATGTCCGCTTGCGTAACCTCCTTGCGTGGCTCATTGCGCCTTCCTCGCTTATTGGCAGCAGCGTTGCCTCCACCTTGATTCGGTGTTGGTTTTGCTGTTTTGGCTACATCTACCTTGGTGATGCGCTTGCGCTTGCGTTTGTTTTCTTCAGCTGAAGAGCCTCGCTTGCGCTCAACAGGGAGTTCAATTTTTCCTACAACCGTTGGTCCAGTTAGCTTTTCAGCCTTTGCACGCATGACCTCTTGAGGCTTAGGAGCTTCCGCCTTTTCTGGCTTGACTTCTTCAGCTTTTGGTTGGGGAGCTTCCTTCTTTGGAGCCTCTTTTTTCGCGGCCGGTGCTTTCACTTTCTCTGCTGGAGCAGGGGCTTTCGCCTTTTCTGCTGGAGCAGGGGCCTTTTTCTTTTCCGCCTTTTTCTTGCGATCTGCTGGGAGTTCAATTTTCCCAACCACCTTCACGCCGCCAGCAGCAGGAGCTTCCTCCTCTTTTTTGGCTTCCGCTTTGGTGGGTTCAACCACAGGTTCCGGCGCTTTCTCTTCTGCCACCGGCGGAGACTCCACAACCGGCTCCGGTTCAGGAGCAGGCTCAGGGGCCTGAACAGCCTCGACTACAGGCTCTGCCTTCGGAGCTTCAGGGGCCGATTTTACAGGGGGCTCGGGTGTTTCAATGCGCTCCACAACGGGCTGTTGCTCGCTCTTCTTGAACACCGAAAGATCAATTTCAGGCTCTTCATCCTTGGGTTTGGATGAGTTGCGTTTTGCCGATTCCAGCGTAATGCTCTCTCGCTCTTGGACAGCGCGAGAGGACGTGATGGCCTTTTGCTTGGCCTCCTTTTGGTCCTGGAAATTGGCCCGCACCAGCGCATACGCCTCCGGCTCGATTTTCCCGTTGGGTGAGGAGTCAATGGTGATTCCTTTTCCTGTGAGGAATTCGACGATGGTCGGAATACCGAGATTGAATTCTCGGGCTACTTTGCTGAGTCGTACGGGTTTGTTTGCGTCTGCCATTGGCGTGTAGAGCGGGCTCTGATAGGGGTTAAACGAAATCGAAAGGTAACGGGTGCTTGGGGATTAGGCCAATTCCTCTTTCAATATTTTCAAGACTTCTGCAACAGTTTCAACTTCCAAGTCGGTGCGTCGGACCAAATCCTCTTCACCGATTTCGAGAACGGCACGTGCTGTTTCCAAACCGATTTTTCTGAATTCATCCAGGATCCAGGCATCGATTTCATCTGCAAATTCTCTCAAATCCACGTCCTCGAGCACGTCTTCATCATCGCGATAAACATCGATTTCGTAATTCGTGAGCAGACCAGCCAATTTGATGTTGTTGCCACCACGGCCGATGGCCAAGCTAACTTGGTCGGCTTTCAAGAAGACCTTCGCTTGGCGCGTGGTTGCGTCCAACTCCATGGAGGTGATCTTCGCAGGGCTGAGCGAGCGCGAAACCAACAATTGCTCGTTGTCTGTCCAGTTGATGACGTCGATGTTCTCATTCTTCAATTCACGGACGATGCTGTGAATGCGAGAACCCTTCATCCCGACGCAAGCTCCTACCGGGTCGACGCGGTCGTCATACGACTCAACGGCAACCTTCGCCCGCTCACCTGGAGCACGCACAACCCGCTTGATGGTGATGAGTCCATCGAAAATCTCTGGCACTTCTTGCTCGAACAGGCGCTCCAAGAATTCAGGAGCTGTGCGCGACAAAATGATGCGAGGGTTGTTGTTGCGCATTTCCACCTCGGCAACAACGGCCCGAACGGTATCGCCCTTCTTGAAGAAGTCCCCTGGGATTTGATGTTCCCGTGGCATGACCACTTCGTTGTCCTCATCGTCCACGAGCAGGATTTCGCGCTTCCAGATTTGGTATACCTCCGCGGTGACCACTTCCCCCACGCGCTCCCGGTACTTCTCGTACAGCGCATCTTTCTCCAAATCCATGACGCGACCCGCCAAGTTCTGGCGAAGAGCCAACACGTTGCGGCGGCCAAAGGCTTCCAATTGGATTTCTTCCGAAACTTCTTCACCTACCTCAAAGTCATCCTCGATTCTCAAGGCCTCTGACAAGGCGATTTGAGAATTTTCATCCTCGACCTCGCCATCGGGAACAATCTCCCGATTCCTCCAGATCTCCAGGTCACCCTTGTCTGGATTGATGATGATGTCAAAGTTCTCGTCGTCACCGTAGTTCTTGACAATCATCGCGCGGAAGACGTCTTCCAAAATGCCCATCATCACCTCGCGGTCGATGTTTTTAAACTCTTTGAATTCCTTGAAGGAATCGATCAAATTGAGTTGCGCCATTTCAACAGGTTTTATTGCTACTTAGAGAGTTACTTAAATGAGATGACCACCTTGGTGGATTGAATGTTTGCAAAAGCCCAAACCAATTCCTCCTCGACCCATTCTTTCGCTTTTCGACCCTCAATTCGGCGTTTTTCGCGAATTTTCAGGGCGATGCCTTCTTCGTCCACGCGAATCAACTCACCTTCAACCTTCGGGCCTTCGAGTGGTTTGACTTGCAGGTGCCTTCCAATGTTCTTCACGTACTGGCGGTGAAGTTGAAGGGGTTGATCGAGTCCGGGCGAACTAACGTCCAAACTGAAGTCTTCTACTTCCCGATCCAAGGACGATTCCAAATGCCTGTGCAAGGCCATGCAATCTTCAATGGAAGTGGACGTGTCGTTGTCCAAAAGCACGCGAATTTGGTTTCCTTCTCCCACCCGAACATCCACTAAAAACCCAGGCGTACCTTCAAGGTATGCTTCGGCTAATTGGCGAATGGTGGTGGTTGAAATCATCTTCTGGTTGGCGTTCGTTGAACTTTGCCCCTTGGGTAGAGGCCAAAAAAAGAGGGGTTGAGGCCCCTCTATTCTTCTTCGTTCTTCA
>DAISXU010000084.1:0-9654 GCA_036825655.1 Flavobacteriales bacterium
GAGGCTGCCAAGCATTCAAGTCCATGCTTCCAGGGAATTGCTCGACAGCAGCGATTTTGTATCCCTCAGATTGGAGCTGTTCCAGCGCAATTGCAGCGTTCTCGAACACTCTCCAAGGCACATGCTCAGAAGCTCCCAAGGCTGACTTCATGATGTCCTTGTGTGGCGGATTGGCTGTGTAGCCACAGAGGTCAATTCCTTCAAGTCTCAGGGCATCAGCGGTTCTAAAGAACGAACCCACGTTCACGCCCGAGCGAATGTCTTCGAGGACAACGCGGACCGGTACTGTGGGCGATGAAATGTAATGTTCTGGTTTTTCGAGTCGTTCGCCGAGGGGTGTCATGAGCTTTTTTCGATCAGTTGTTTCAGTGCGTAATATTCGTCCCTTAACCGCGCAGCTTCCATGAATTCCATTTCCTTTGCTGCCTTCTCCATGGATTTTTTCGTGGCGGCTGCCAGTTTTTCGAGTCCTTTTTTATCCAGGGTGGCAATGACAGGGTCGCTGGCGGCCATCGCTTGAGGAGCAGGCTCTGCGGCGTAGTTCTTTGGCCTGTCTTCAATCAAGTCTGTTTGCTCAAATAAGGTCTTTCGTTTCTTGACAATTTGTTGCGGCGTTAGCCCATGCGCTTCGTTGTACTCTTCTTGTTTTTGCCTCCGACGTTGAGTTTCTTCAATTGTCTGAGCCATGCTAGCGGTGACTTGATCGGCATACATGATCACCCGGCCATTGACATTTCGAGCGGCCCTGCCCGCGGTTTGGGTTAAGGAGCGGTTGCTTCTCAAGAACCCCTCTTTATCGGCGTCCATGATGGCCACCAGGGAAACTTCTGGCAGATCGAGTCCCTCTCGGAGCAGGTTTACGCCCACTAGCACATCGAAGGCTCCATCACGAAGCTGCCTGAGGATCTCCACCCGATCCAACGTTTTCACATCGCTGTGAATGTAGCGGGTCGGGATGTTCAATTGGCCGAGGTACTTGGTCAATTCCTCGGCCATTCGTTTGGTCAATGTGGTTACGAGGACTCGCTCGTCGGCCGCTATGGTCTTCCTGATTTCGCTTACCAAATCGTCCACTTGATGCTCACATGGCCGGACTTCGATGGGAGGGTCGAGCAGTCCAGTTGGACGAATGACTTGCTCGACGACGATGCCCTCTGATTGTTCGAGTTCATAATCTGCGGGGGTGGCGCTGACAAAGATGGTTTGGTTGAGTAGGCCATTGAATTCATCAAATTTCAAAGGGCGATTGTCCAGAGCCGAGGGCAACCGGAATCCATACTCCACCAAGGACTCCTTGCGCGATCGATCGCCACCAAACATGGCACCGATTTGGGGGACAGTTACATGGCTCTCATCTACGACCAATAAAAAGTCCTTAGCGAAATAATCGAGCAGGCAGAAGGGCCGCTCACCTGGTTTTCGGCGGTCAAAATACCTGGAGTAGTTCTCGATGCCACTGCAAAATCCGATTTCTTTGATCATTTCCAGGTCATAGAGCGTTCTTTCCTCCAGCCGTTTGGACTCGATGAGCCGGCCTTGGGTCTGAAAGAAATCCTTTTGTTTCTCCAGATCCTGTTGGATTTCCCAAACGGCATCGTGGGTGGTTTCTTTGCTTGATACAAAGAGGTTCGCAGGGTAGATGCTGATTTCTGAGAAGGTGTGAAGGGTTTGGCCTGAAATGGGATCAATGCTTGCCAATGATTCGATTTCATCCCCCCAGAACCCAATGCGAAGGGCGTGGTCGGTGTAAGCCAAAAACACGTCAACGGTATCGCCTTGAACCCGAAACGTGCCGCGCTTGAACTCGGCGCGTGTGCGATGGTATAAGCTCTGGGTGAGCGTATAAAGCAAGGCATCCCGTCGAACGCTCATCCCCACGGAGAGGGGGATGACACTTTTGTGAAACTCAACCGGGTTGCCAATGCCGTAGATGCAACTGATGCTAGCGACTACGATGACATCCCTGCGTCCACTCAACAGGGCACTTGTCGTGCTCAACCGCAGTTTTTCGATTTCCTCGTTGATGGCGAGGTCTTTTTCGATGTACGTGTTGGTGGCTGCGATGAAGGCTTCGGGTTGGTAATAGTCATAATAGCTGACGAAATATTCAACGAGGTTGTTCGGGAAAAACTCCTTGAATTCGCTGTACAGCTGGGCTGCCAGGGTTTTGTTGTGACTCAGGATGAGGGTAGGCCGTTGCGTATCCTGGATGACATTCGCGATGGTAAATGTTTTGCCTGATCCCGTTACACCGAGAAGCGTCTGCATAGGCGTTTGATCTTCAATGCCTTGAACCAATTCCTTGATCGCCTGAGGTTGGTCGCCAGTGGGTTGAAAATCACTTTGCAATTCGAAACGCATCATGCTGGGGTGTTGAGAACAAATCTAAGAGGTAAAAAAAAAGCCACCCGCAATCGGATGGCTTTTCTCAATGGGGTTTGATCCAATTTAGTCTGCAACCACCTCAAACTTGACGGAGGTTTTGATGTCGCGGTAAATCTTCACAGAGGCTTCATAGGAGCCCAATTCTTTCACAGCGTCATCTGCCAATGCGATCTGCTTGCGCTCGATGTCATAACCTGCTGCCTGGATGGCCTCAGCAATTTGAATCGTGTTCACAGAACCAAAGATTTTTCCGCTTTCTCCGGCCTTCGCACCGATGCGCAAGGTGAGTCCACTCAATGCTTCAGCAATGGCCTGAGCTTGCTCCATGGCCTTGGTTTCTTTGTGCGCCTGCTGGCGTACAACTTCGGCTACTACTTTCCTCGCGGAAGGAGTAGCGGCTGCAGCCATGCCCTGAGGAATCAGGAAGTTTCTCGCATAACCGGCTTTTACCGTTACGATGTCGTGCTTGTTGCCGAGGTTCTCGACGTCTTGCTTCAAAATGATGTCCATGATCGTCGGGATTAACGGAGGTTGTCTGCGACGTATGGAAGGAGGGCCAAATGCCGCGCCTTCTTGATGGCCTGCCCTACTTTGCGCTGGTACTTCAAGGAAGTACCGGTCAAGCGGCGGGGAAGGATTTTACCTTGCTCGTTGCAAAGCATCAAAAGGAAATCTGGATCCTTGTAATCGATGTACTTGATGCCCTTCACCTTGAAGCGGCAGTACTTCTCCTTCTGAGTGTCGATGTTAATCGGATTCAGGTAGCGTACGTTCTTGTCAGCCATGATCGGTGATTTAAGGGATTAAGACTGCGTCTCACTCTCTGCCGGAGCAGCGTTCGACTTTTTGTTCCGACGCGATTCAGCGTAGGCAACATGGTGCTTGTCCATCCGCGTAGAAAGGAAGCGGATGATGCGCTCGTCCCGACGGAATTCAGTCTCGAAGGGTAAGATGGCAGATGGGTCAACGTCAAACTCAAACAGTTGATAGAAGCCCGTAGACTTCTTCTGAATGGGGTACGCCAACTTCCGCAATCCCCATGCTTCTTCGTGGATCATGGTGCAACCATGGTCCTTCAAAATAGCACGGAACTTCTCAACTGTTTCCGCTACCTGCTCGGCAGACAGCACGGGAGTCATAATGAAAACAGTTTCGTAACGGTTCATGTGAACAGTTTTAGATTAGTGGGGCGCAAAAGTACAAGAGGAAACATTGAAAACCAAAGCTTATCACTTCGTATTTCTATCCAGCACGCTGCCATTCCATCTTGGAGTTGGAATTCTTGCGGAATCAAGTGATTCAGTGGCAATTTACGGCGGGAGTGGCCGAGGTGTGAGGGGATTGTGGAAAACGTGGGTTGGATAGACCTGAAAGCCCACCGATATTCGCAACACGATAAGGAGATGGAGCAAGCACACTACACCGTAAGCGCGAGAAAGTACCGCCCACAAGATTGGGAGGCTGTGGTCGGGCAAGCTGGCATCACGCGCACGCTGCAACAAGCCATTGCGAGCAACCAAATTGCACAAGCATACTTGTTTTGCGGGCCGAGAGGGGTTGGAAAGACGACGTCCGCTCGGATTTTTGCCCGGGCAATCAATGCCTTTGAGTCGGGCCATGATGAGGACCAAGCGTTCAACGTGTTTGAGTTGGATGCCGCATCGAACAACAAAGTAGAGGACATCCGGTCCATTGTTGAGCAAGTTCGCATCCCCCCGCAGCAAGGCAGATACAAGGTGTACATCATTGATGAGGTGCACATGTTGAGCCAAGCGGCGTTCAATGCATTCCTTAAGACGCTGGAAGAGCCTCCACCACACGCGGTTTTCATTTTGGCTACAACGGAGAAGCACAAGATCCTTCCGACCATTCTTTCTCGTTGTCAAATATTTGATTTCCACCGAATTACGGTGGTTGACATGGTGTCGCATTTGCAGGGGATTTGCGAGAAGGAGGGCGTCACAGCGGAGGAGGCTGCCCTGCATGTGGTGGCTCAGAAAGCAGATGGTGCACTCCGTGATGCGTTGAGCATATTCGATCAACTCATCGCCTTTGCAGGGAGAGATCTTACCTATGACGTGGTTGCAGAGCACTTGCACGTTTTGGATCACACCACCTATTTCTCAATCGTTGACCATGCGTTGGCAGGCGAAGTGGCTCCAGCCTTGATGGTCTTGAACGAAATCATCCAAAGGGGTTTTGATCCACATCATTTCCTTGCTGGACTTGGAGGGCACCTGAGAAACGTCCTCGTTGCGAAAGATGCTTCAACCACCGCATTGATTGAAGGTCCAGATGACCTGAAACAGCGCCTGGCTGAGCAAGCGACCCGTTGCTCCCTCAGCTTCATCGTCCAAGGGTTGGACCACGTGAACCAAGCAGATGTTCAGTACCGAGGGAGTCAGCATCAACGGCTCTTAGTGGAATTGACCCTCATGCAGCTCTGCTCCCTTCAGGAAGCGGACAAAAAAAAAATAACCTCATTGGTGCCAGTCCTAGCTGATGCTTGGAGGGAAAAGCGAGAAATTCAATCAGCGCCTTTGCGGGCAACAGCTCCAGAAACGCCTGCCGCCAGGGCACCCCTTCCTGAAATTCCCGCTGCCCAGCCGGGTGCTTCAGTGATGGAGGTTTCTGGAACAGCCCCCCTTCCCGTTGCGAAGGCCGCTCCAAAGAAATCCGCTGCCCAGGTAGGCGGATTGAGGAAGCGGTCAGTCAAGGTCGCAGTGCCCGATTCGCTGGTTGTTGGCACGGATCGTGAAAAGAAGGAAGAAGTTTTGCCTCCCATCCCAGATGATTGGCGGGATCCTTTTGGTGAAGAGGCCTTGATGAACACCTACCATGCCTTTGCTCAACGGCTACAAGACGATCAACGGACGAATTTGGCGGCGACCTTGAGAAGTGCAAAATGTGAACTTCAAGGAGAGGTTTTGAATTTGGAGGTGATCAATGAAGTCCAGCTGGAGCAGTTGGCTGACATTCGCCCCGATTTGTTGGATTTTCTTCGGCGACAACTTCGGAATGGAGGGCTCGAATTGAAGGTCGGGGTCGCGGAAAGCATCGAGCCCACGAAGCAATTCATGACCGATCGAGACCGTTATGACGCCATGGCCAATGCGCAGCCGGGGTTGGAGCTTCTGAGGAAGAGGTTGGACCTGGACCTGAGATGAAAACGCCCATGACAGAACTGTGACGAATTTCATTTGTTTTGCATACATGAATTCATCGCTTCAGCGCATCCCTCTACTTTTGGGGTTTTTCTGCCTCCTAGGCAGTGTTCTTTCTCAAACAAGCAGCATTCGTGGAGTCGTTTTTGATGCCACAACCAACGAACCCATACCTTTTGCCACCGTGGTGTTGGAAGGTGAGTCATCAGGCGCCTCTTCTAACCTGGATGGTGAGTTTGAATTGACCGAAGTTCCTGCCGGTCTCAGGAATGTGACTGTTTCTTTCGTCGGGTACCAAACCAGGACGATTTTCGAAATTGAGGTAACCCCTGCTCGGCCAGCTTCTTTGCGCGTAGGATTGACAGAACAAACCGTATCAATCGATGCCGCTGAAGTTGTCGTTGAGCGCCGTGCGACCCAAGGTGAAGCCCCACTCAGCGTGAGGAGCCTCGGAACCAACGAGATCAAGCGGAACCCCGGAGGCGGGCGCGACATCAGTCGAGCCATTCGCACGTTGCCCGGTGTTGCTGCGATTCCGAGTTTTCGAAACGACATAGTCATCCGCGGCGGGGCACCCAATGAGAACCGCTTTTACATCGATGGAATCGAGATCCCCAACATCAACCACTTTGCGACCCAAGGAGCGAGCGGTGGGCCAGTGGGGATGATCAACGTGGATTTAGTTGAGAACATAGATTTCTACGCAGGGGCATTCCCGGCAGCCCGAGGAAATGCACTGAGCAGCGTCATGGAATTCAAATTCAAGGAAGCGAGGACGGATGAGTGGACAGCAAACTTGGTTGTTGGTACGAGCGATCTGGGATTGACCCTTGAGGGGCCAACGGGCGAAAACAGCTCGTTAATTGCCAGCTTTCGAAGGAGCTATTTGCAGCTGGTTTTTGAAGCCTTGGGTTTGCCTTTTCTTCCGATCTACAATGACTACCAATTCAAATGGACAGCGAGGCCCGATGACCGAAACGCGATTACCGTGTTGGGCCTGGGTGCACTGGATGACTTTGAACTGAATTTAGCCATTGCCGAGGATACAGCGGCGGACGATTACCTGGAGCAGGTGGCCATCCTCGGATACCTCGACGTTCAAACGCAGTGGAACTATACGCAAGGAGCGAAATGGGACCGCTACCAAGACGACGGTAGGTGGACGTTTGTCGCCAGCCGCAACATGCTCAATAACCGCAGTTACAAGCATGCAGACAACAACCCAGACTCGACGTTGCTCAGGGATTACATTTCACGAGAAATTGAAAACAAATTCAGGGCAGAGCGGAGAAGGTCCTTTAGCAATGGCATCGATGCCACTTACGGTTTGGGGGCAGAGTACGTCAAGTATTCTAATTCTACCCAAGATCGCGTACCCGCTGAGGGTGGAGCACTGGAACTGGTGGATTTTTCATCGGAATTCAATGCATGGAAATATGGAGGGTTCGCACAGGCGAACCAACGCGTTTTAGACAACAGGTTGACGTGGTCCGCTGGGATGCGCTGGGATGGCTCAACGGCCGCCCAAGGGCTTAAAAACCCACTTAAATATGCGTCTCCTCGACTTTCTCTCAGCTGGGCCCTTGCGCCGGGTTGGACCTGGAATGCCAATGCGGGAGTTTATCATCAGATGCCGGCATACACCATTCTCGGATTTGCCAACGCTGAAGGGGAGCGATTGAATGCCAACCAAACGACGCGCTTTTTGTCCAACCGACAAGCCGTAATGGGATTTCGCCGCGAGAATGACAAAACCAACCGCGTGATTTCTTTGGAGGGATTCTGGAAGCGTTATTACAACGCCCCCGTGAGTTTGAATCGGGGCATTGCGCTGGCCAACCTCGGCGCGGATTTTGGAGTGGTTGGGAATGAAGCGGTGACCTTTGATGGCGTTGGCCGCTCTTATGGCGCAGAATTCTTGGTCCAGCAACGGCTGCGCGACGGGTTTTACGGTTTGCTCGCCTACACTTTTGTGCGCAGCGAATTCGAGGACCTGGACGGTTGGGTCGCTTCAAGCTGGGACAACCGCCACATTTTGAGCACAACTGGAGGTAAGAAATGGGAAAGCGGATGGGAGGTTGGAGCTCGTTTGTTGGTGAGCGGCGGATTGCCCTACACCCCAATCGATCCCCAGTCTCTTTCGGTTGAGCAGTGGGATTTCTATGGCCGACCGTTGCCCGATTATTCGCAATTGAACACGGAACGGAATGGGGCCTTCCACCAGCTGGACGTGCGCATCGACCGCAAGTGGTTCTTTGAACGCTGGTCCTTGGACGTGTTCTTTGAAGTCCAAAACGCAACAGGGGCAAAAGTTCCCCAACCCCCTGTAACGGATGTAGTTCGGAATCCCCTCAATGGGGCACCAGTTCTAAGCGAAGACCCATTGTTCTATGGCGCGCGGACCCTTGACCCCAGTGCGGGAACAGTGCTCCCAGCATTGGGCATGATCATCGAGCTCTGATGGGCGAGCGCACATGGGACGATGGGTTTCAGGGGGGAGGCCTTGAAATGAGTTTGATTCCTTTGGTGAGCGTGTTTGTGGCTATGCGGTATGAGCAGTACGGTTGGATGGTGCTCGCCCTCGCGCTCACCCCTTGGCCGTTCTTGATTCGAAGCGGGAGCCAGTGCGATGTGGTCAAGGGGCGCTTTCGGTCCTTTAAAGGCTGGAAATTCGCTGGCCGATGGGTGCGATGGGGCCGATGGCGAGAAGTTCAAGCGGGAGATGCTTTCAAGGTCAAGCATGTTCGCCATTCCATGATGAACCGCAGAGGAGCACCTCGGCAAGCTGGAATTGAATATTGGGATTTGATTTGCACCCGAAAAGGAGAGGAGGTGGTTTGGCATTCCTATTCCAATGGCCAAGCTGCTGGAGCAGTGCAAGTGGATTTGGTTTCCATGACCTGAGGAGCGTTCGGACAGCGTATCTTTCAACCATGCGGATCGATAAGTACCTCTGGGCCGTGCGTTTGTTCAAGACGCGTTCGCTGGCGACCAAGCATTGCCGCGAGGGAAAAGTGATGGTATCTGGAAAAGCGGTGAAGCCTTCCCTGGAATTGAAAGGGCAAGAGGCCATTGAGGTCCGAAAAGGAGCGGTCCATTTTACCTATGAAGTCATCGGTTTTCCGAAAAGTAGAGTTGGTGCTCCGTTGGTTGATGCCTTTGTCCGAGATACCACTTCGCCTGATGAATTGGCCAAATTGGAGCAAATCAGAGCTGCCCAAAAGGACCTCATTCGGCCCGTAGGAAGACCGACAAAGCGGGATCGACGGGACTGGGAACGTTACTTCAAATGACCATTTACGTGAAATCCATAGCGCCGGAGGACACCCAATCGGTTCGGCACCGGGTGCTTTGGCCTCACCGAGCCTCGGTGGAATCGTGCACCATAGACATTGATGCAGCTGAGCATGCTCGCCATTTAGGAGCATTCAGTGCAGGCGGTTCCCTGCTTGGCGTGCTCTCGCTGTTCGAACAGCGCTCCGAGCGGTTCCCCCATGCATTTGACGATTCAGTCCCCCTGTATCGGTTGCGTGCGATGGGTGTGTTGCCTGAATACCGCCGCATGGGGGTGGGAGAATCCTTGGTGAATGAAGCTTGTGGTTTGGCTCGGCAGTTGGGTGCAGAATGGTTGTGGTGCGATGCCCGTGAAGTGGCATTTGCGTTTTATGAGGCTCTGGAATTCGAGTACTTGAGTCAGCCCTTTGAAATTCCTTTGATTGGTCCACACCGAATGATGGCGAGAGCACTCTAAATTTGCGCCGCCATGCCTACCCTCTCCCTCAAAGGCTTGTCCATGCCGGACAGCCCCATCCGCAAGCTCGCTCGCTTTGCGGTGGCAGCGAAGTCTGCCGGTCGTGAGGTCATTCACCTCAACATTGGTCAACCCGACATCGCTACGCCTGAGGTAGCATGGGATGCTCTGAGAACCACCGACAGGATGGTGCTCGAATATAGCCCATCGGAGGGTTTCGCGTCGTACCGGAATGGCCTGGCTGCCTATTACGCGGGTGTCGGCGTAGAGGTCACGTCCGATCAGATCCTTGTCACCACGGGGGGCTCCGAAGCGCTGGTATTCGCGTTCATGTCCTGCTTGAATCCGGGCGAT
>DAISXU010000085.1:0-9563 GCA_036825655.1 Flavobacteriales bacterium
AATCCAAAATTGAACAAGGCCCAGTAAAAGCTGTCACCAGAAACCAAAACCTTTGGGGTATCGGTTGAGTCTTCGATGGTCCACTCATAGGATGCATAGGCCAATGGACCATCAGGTAAGTCCGACCAGAGGTTCATGCCCAGTTCGATGTCATCGTCCTTCCAGCGCGCTTCACCCGGCACATGTGAGTGGAGGATTTCGAATTGAGGCATGGTGTGACCGGATTCGATTGAATAGGCATCCAAGAGGTAAGGAGCGAATTGCATGGCTCCCCACCTTGTCCAGTGGACCCCGGTGGGACTGAACAATGGGTGAGGGGAAGTGCCTTTCCAGGAACGAATGAGCGAGTCTCCATCCAGGTAGGGCAGGTTGTGCCGTTCCAAAGCCATTTTCCAACGAGAATAAGTCGTTTCACGGGCAGGGGATGCGCCTGGGGGAAGGCAACTGGGAAAGAAACGGGCTTTGTTAGGGGCTATGACCACGAGGAGTGGGATTCCCCTTTTCTTCAGTTCTTGATGGACTTGCGCCAGCCTCATTGCTGCCGAATCGATCTCGCCCACAGCAACTCCATCTTCACCCCGAAATGCAGCGAGGTAATCTGCTTCAAATAGGACGGGCAATCCTGATTGGGGATCGTGGCCGATGAGGACTCCGTTCGCTCGTGCCGTTTCGAATGCCCGGTAGTGGAATTCATTGAACGAACGAACAAGGGCGGGTTGGAAGCCAATGGCTGACTGCGACCAAGTTTCTGTTTGGGCTTGAAAAGCACCCTCAAAAAAACCTGAAACGCTCCATTCCGGACGTTGAAGGTTCTGGATGTCCCCATTCAAAGGCTCAATGTCCCAAAATTGCGTCCACTGCTGAATGGCTGGAAGAACCAACATGCTCAGCATGAAAACACCCAGAATGGGACCGGTTTTTTTCATCAGAATCGAAAGTAAATGAAGGGGTTCAACTCATCGGAAACCAAGGTGCTGAGGCTCGCAAGGAATAGCAATGTGGAACCCGCGGTCCAAGCGATGTGTTCCCCCAAGCTCCAGGAGGTAGACTCGAAGGTTCGACGTTCCCATTTGGTCCCCCAATTGGTCATGGCCAAACCGCTGAAAAATGCAGCCACAGCTAAATACACCCAGAGGCCAGGTGTGCCGGTCCACTCTCCACTTGTCCGTCCACCCAAGAGCACCAGGTAAAAATCCAAGGCGTTTGACTCCATTCGAAAAAGAACCCATCCCATCATGGTCACCACGAACGTTAATCCAACGGAAATCAGCAGTGGCAGTCCCATCAAACAACGCTCCAAAAAAAGCCGGTCCATCACCAAAAAGGCCCCATGAAATACCCCCCAAGCCACAAAATTCCAGCTCGCACCATGCCAAAGGCCGCTCAATACAAAAACCACAACGAGGTTGATGTAAGTGCGCCTCAGGCCTTTTCGGTTCCCACCCAATGGAATGTAAAGGTAGTTGCGCATGAAATCGCCCAAGGTGATGTGCCAACGCCGCCAGAATTCAGTAATGCTCCGCGCAGTGTAGGGGGATTTGAAGTTCTCAGGGAAATGAAATCCCATCATCCGACCTAAACCGATTGCCATGTCTGAATAGCCTGAAAAATCGAAATAAATTTGGAAGGTATATGCGCACAGACCTGTCCAAGCCATGCCCGTGGAAAGGGCATCGAGCGGGCCATCGAAAACCCTGTCAGCGTGTTCTGCCAGCGCATTGGCGATGAGAACTTTTTTGGCCAAACCCAAGCAGAACCGATAGGCTCCGTGCAGCCGATCTTCCCAAGTTTCAGAGCGCTTTCTCAATTCAGAAGCAACTTGCCCAAACCGCACGATGGGGCCAGCAATCATCTGGGGGAAGCTTAAGATGTACACCAAATAATCCGACAAGTGCTCCAGGGGCTGTTCGGATCGCCGATAAACATCCAACGCATAAGTCAAGGTTTGGAAGGTATAAAAGCTGATGCCAATGGGCAGGGCGATGTCAGGGAAGTAATAGTCTCCGCTGCCGCCAAGCAAAGCACCTACAGCCTTTGCATTTTCTGCAAAAAAACCGGCGTATTTGAAGGTTGCCAGCAGCCCCAAGTTCAAAAACAAGGAGGCCAAAAGCCAGCCTTTTCTTTTCTTTTCAACTTGGGTTTTTGACATTTTCTGCACCAAGTAGAAGTCCACAACCGTCGATGCCAGAAGAATGCCAATGAACTGAGGAGCACCCCAAGCGTAGAAAAATACACTCGCTGCAAGCAGCCAGAGGTTCCTGCTTCTCTGTCCCCAAGTTCTGCTTTGCGGCAGCACAAAGTAGACCAAGAGGAAGGCTGGTAGGAAATAACACAAGAAGGTGACGCTGCTGAACACCATGGTCGCGAAATTAAGTCCTGCAGCCAAGAACCAACATGGCCCGTTTTTGTGTACTTTTTACACCATGAAAATGATTCGACTTTTTGGTTTTTTGCTGGCGGCATCAGGTGCACTTACTTCATCTGGTCAGACTGATTGTGATGGCGAGCGGTACAGGTACAACAGTGCCTATGATGAAGTGCAGGTGACGTACAGCCAGCCATATGGTAGCAATGTGGATGCCTTCGGCTTGGAAACGACATTGGAATTTGACTTTTACGAAGGTGTTGGAAATTCAGACGAACAACGTCCGCTGTTGATTGTAGCTCATGGTGGATTTTTTCTTGGTGGCAGCAACGATGGAGAGGACGTGGTTCCCATGTGTGAGGACTTCGCTAAAATGGGGTATGCAGTCGCTTCCATTTCCTACCGCATCGGAATCGTCAACTTTCTAGATGTAGAAAACGAGCTTGTCAAGGCCGTTTGGCGTGGGGTTCATGACAGCAGAGCTGCGGTGAGGTATTTCCGGAAATCAGTTGCAGAAGATGGCAATCCCTGGGGAATTGACACCGAACGCATGTTCCTCGGAGGCGTTTCGGCTGGTGGATTCATTGCGTTGCACCATGCCTATGTTGATGAGGACTCTGAGATTCCCACCAACATTGACCAAACTCAGGCTGGCTTGCAAGGTGGAATAGAGGGGGAGTCCGGCAATCCGGGTTACGCATCAACCGTTTCGGGCATCTTCAATGTATGCGGTGCAATCAAGGACGCTGATTGGATGGCTGCAGGTGACGTGCCGGTGGTGTCTGTTCATGGAACAGATGATGGTACGGTGCCTTATGGATTTGGTCAGGTCATGCTCAGTGGATTTCCAGTTACTGATGTTGATGGAAGTTCGGTGGTGCATGAAAAGGCTGAAGAACTTGGCATCCTCAATTGTTTTGTGCCCATTGAAGGAGCTGGACACGTCCCGCATGTCACGAATGCTGCGGCCTATGACTTGACGTTATCTACGGTCGCTGGCGCCTTGTCCAGTTGGTTGTGTGCTTCATATGCGAACCAATGTGGCGAATACGATTACACATCGGAAGTCGAGGTGTTAGAGGCAGACCGAGTCATGCTTTTCCCTAATCCTTGCAACGGTTATTTTCAGTTGCGAAATGAAGCCGCTCATGCGGGAACGTGGTTGTTGAAGGTGAGGGACATGCAAGGAAGGCTGGTGCTCCAATCTCAACATACCGGTTCGGCAGCTGAATTCAACGTGGCAGGGCTTCCTTCAGGCGTGTATGTGGTAGATGTAGAGGATTGGCACTGGCACCAGCAATTGTTGGTTCAATAACCAACATCTTGTGCAGTTGAAGTAGGGGAGGCAGATCGTCCCCTAGGGCATATCTTCGGCGCATGAAAAAAGCGCTACTCCTTACCGTTGCCATCGCTGTGATGGCCCCATCCTGGGCTCAAATTACTTTGCCGTGCACCTTTGAGGGAAATCCGACGACTGCTGATTTCACCGATTTCGATGGTGGAGTTGCAGAGGTAGTAGCGAATCCTGCACCTGACGCCAACAATGGGAGTGACTTTGTAGCTCGGATCGTGCGCGGTCCCGGTGCTTTGTGGTCTGGGAGCCTGTTGACCCTTGCCAATCCCGCACCATTCGGAGAAGAATCGGGTTTGCGCATGAAAATTTGGAGTCCTGAAGCGAACATTTTCGTGCGCATCAAGTTTGAGTCTGACATGGGATCCATTGAGTTGGATCAATACCTCGTAGAGGCTGGAACATGGAAAGTTTTGGAATGGGATTTTTCAAATGGTCCTGCAGACCAGCATGACCGCCTCGTGTTCATGATTGATGTGGGAACAGAAGGGGATGGTTCGGTGAATTCAACTTTCTACATTGATGATGTCGAGTGGTTCGATGCGGATGGCTCGCTCCCACAGCCTTCGCTCCCGTTGACATGGGATGAGTTCAATGTTTACCAGCACACATATGCTTTTGCAGGTTCAGCATCTTGGTTCGCTGCCGATCCACAGAACCCAACAAACACGGTGGTTGAGGTGTTGAAAACGAGTTTGGCTTTTGATTACAGCGGAGTCGTGCTCACGAACCGAAACGGGTTGGCTAATCCGATTCCGTTCACGGCCACAGAACAGGTGCTTCAAGCAAGGATTTGGTCTCCTGATGTCGGATTGCCCATCTTGATGAAAGTTGAAAACAAGGACAATCCCGCTGTTTTTGCTCAAACTTTGGCCACAACAACGGCCGTTGGTTGGGACACCTTGAGTTTCGATTTCACTCAACCCACTGAAGGGACACCTGGAATTGATTTGACAGCTTCTTATGACCTGCCGGTGGTGTTTTTCAATTTTGGTTATACGGGTGAGCTTTTTGGCCCTTTGACCTTCCGCATTGACGAAGTAGCCCTTGGTGCTCTTGGCAGTTCAACAGGAATAACTGAGTCCCAAACAGACCTGCACTTGGTAAATCAGGTTGTGGCTGCAGGTCAGCCACTTGTGTGGACTGGTGGTTTTCAAGGAAATGCCACTGCGCGCGTCTTGGACCTGAACGGCCGTGTCCTTTCAGAGCGAGGGTTGAACAATGGAATTCTCGAATTGCCAGAGCTCGCCACTGGATGCTACTTGGTATGGCTGCAGCTTTCGGACGGTTCAATGCATTCGGAGCGTTTCATCGTCCGGTAAATGTCGTCTTGGGCTGAATTTCGGAACAGCTTGTTTTGGTTCTTGATCTGCCATCTATTGGTTGATACGATTCAATGCCAAACCATTCGTTGGTTTCATTATCCAGCTGCTACGGAGGTAGTCTTTGCCAAGGGAAAGGGCCTTTGGTCATTGGGTGAGGCAGTCGATTCCGTTCAGTCCAGTCACAGGCAGGTGAAAATGGCGATGAACGGAGGCATGTTTCATGCCAACGGTGATCCTGTGGGACTGTTCATAGAGCAAGGAGAGGAGTTATTCCCTGCGAACATGGAACAAGGTCGGCCGGGAAATTTCTTCCTCCAGCCCAATGGCGTGTTTGGCATAACCGAGGATGGTCGGTTCTTGATTTGCAAAACAAACCAAGCCGCAGCAGAGGAATGGAGGTATGCCACCCAAAGTGGTCCGATGTTGCTGATTTCCGGAACAATCAATGGGTTGTTTCGTCAGCAGTCAGAGCACTTGAAAATTCGAAATGGCGTTGGCGTTGATTCGGGAGGAAATGTGTTTTTTGCACTGTCCTCCGAACCCGTGTCATTCTATGCGTTTGCTTCTGCCTTCAAGGAAAAGGGATGCACAGATGCGTTGTACTTGGACGGGGTGGTTTCAAGGGTGTACGACCCAAGCGATGCCGTGCCAGATGAAGGAGGAGAATTCGGTGTGGTTCTTGTCGTTTTAGCTCCTGGAATTGGAAGCAGGTGAGTTACCTTGAGGGCATGTTTGATAATCCGGTAAGGCTGACAGATTCCATTCCAGTTCTGGTAGAAGGTCAATTTGAGATGTTGACCAAGGCTTATCGCAAGAAGCGCATGTTGATTGCCAGTTTCGTGTCCGTGTTGGTGTTGCTTGCGACAAGTGTTCCTTGGTTCTTGTTGCAACTGGAAGAACCCACCCAGATGTGGATTGGGATTGCTTTCAGTTCAGGAGGAGCACTCCTTGTATGTTGGGTATTTGCAGTGGCTCATTGCGGATACCAGCACATGGGTTACCTGATTCGTCGCCATGATGTTTCCATGAAAAGAGGTTGGTTATTAAGGACGAGAACGACAGTCCTCATTGCTCGAATTCAACACAGTGAAATCTATCGGGGGCCCCTTGATCGGTGGTTGGGCTTGAGTACCGTCAAGATTTTCACTGCAGGAAGCTCGGGGTCTAACCTCAACATTCCGGGCCTTTCCGATCCAGTGGCGCAGGCCATCCGATCCGCCTTGATTGATCAGGAAAATCATGGCTGACTTTTCAAATTGGCAGCGTCAACACGGTTTTGGTGCAGTATTGATGATGATCCGCAACATCTGGATCATGATCAAATCCATTTGGCCCGTGGCCATTGCCCTTTGGACAACTGGTGAAAGCGCATGGCAATATGCACTCATAGGCGGGGCTTCAATCTTGTTCTTGATTGGAGTATACTCCGTTGTTGAATTTTTCCGGTTCAAATTTCGAGTCGTTGGTGAAGCGCTTTTCGTCGAAAAAGGAGTTTTAGACCGCAAGAAAATCACCATATCGTTGGATCGGATCCAGGCTGTACAGCTCACGCAATCTCCGGTTCAGCGGATTTTAGGATTAACGGGTTTGTCGATCGATACAGCCGGTAGTTCAGGGAGCGAGTTGAGTCTTGTCGCCATGAAAACGACTTGGGCCATCGCGTTGAAAATGCGCTTGTCTAAAGAGACGTTGCCCGATCCAGAAGGTGAATTGAATTCACCAAAAGAGAAAAAAGAACAGCTGATTCGTTTGGGTTGGCGCCAGTTGATTCGAATTGGACTGGGTCAAAACCACCTGCGAAATGGGTTCATTCTATTGGCTGCCCCCCTCTCTGTTATTGAGCAAATAGATGGTGCTTTAATTGAGGGCTTTTTTGAGCAAATACCGATGTGGGTCACCCTGCTGTTCTATTTCTTTTCGTTTCTCCTTTGGTTGCCTGCATTGGTTGTGGTGCTTGCGGTCGGGGTAGTGGCGTCCATAGCTTTGGTCTTATTGAAGTACCATGATCTGCGGCTGGAAACAGCTGAATCCGAACAACTGAGTCTCCATGCTGGTTTGATCAAGAGGTTTGGATTCACGATGCAGCGGCCCAAGGTTCAAACCGCTCAATGGGTAAGCACTCCACTGATGCGCTCATTGAATTTTGAGCGGCTGCAATTGTCTCAAGCGAGGGCAGGAAATTCGGATGCGGCACAGGGGGGAGAATTGCGCATTCCTGGTGTGGAACCACAGGAAAGGGTGGCCTTGGAAAGATTCTTGTTTCCCACTTTGAATTTGGTCAAGGAGCGAAGCCTTGAGCCCGTGGCATTTTTTCGTTGGCTCGTGTTCATTCGATGGTTCATCCTTGGATTGTTGAGTTGGTGGATCACCGGTTGGGTCGCATTGGCTATTTCATTCGTTTGGGCCGGATGGTTCGTGTCTGAGCGTTCTGCGAAGGGGCGTTTTGTCCGTCACAACAAAGATGACATTAGCGTGCAGCAAGGGTGGTGGAAGAAGACGTGCACGATGACCCGCATTCACCAAATTCAAAGTGTTTCAATCCGTCAGTCTTTTTGGCATGCTTACAGGGGGATTGCGCACCTCACGTTGCACACAGCTGCGGGCCACTTGAAGGTGGGATTCGTCAACGCTTCGGAAGCTAGGGCATTTGCAGACTTTGTGCTGCAACAAGCTGAAATGAGTGATAAGCCTTGGATGTAATTCATTTTAATTGACCATGCTTTTGAGCACCATGCATCCCCTTCGAATCATAGGAATTGTTTTTGTCATGATTGCAACTACTCAATGTTCGGACGCGTTGAATCGCCAGGTAGAAGTACATGGGCACCGAGGCGCGAGGTCTAAATTTCCCGAGAATTCCATCCCCGGCTTCATTTACGCTACAGAAATCGGGGTGACTGCAATGGAGTTGGATGTCGTTGTGACCCGTTTCGGTGATGTCATTGTGAGCCATGAGCCATGGTTCAATGAGGAGATTTGCACACTTCCCAATGGCCAACAGATTCCATCAGGTGTGTGTTTGAGCTTCTTTGAGATGCCAATCGATGAGATTCAGTCATATGACTGCGGCAGCTTGCGGCATCCGCGGTTTCATTTGCAACAACTGCAAGCATCCATTAAGCCAACACTGCGAGAGGTCGTGCAAGCAGCGGAACACGTCAGCCGTCCTTTAGGCTGCAGTCCTGTGGAATTCAACATTGAAATCAAACACGACCCTGCCTTGATTGGGAGTTATTTTCCCACCGAAAGCTGGGCTGTGCAAAAGGTGCTCCATGAAATTGAGGAGCTAGGCATCGCAAACCGTTCAATCATTCAGTCATTTTCTGCAGAAGTGATGGAACTTGTTTATGCTGCCAAGGTGAATGAGCTGCGTACAGCGTTTCTGATGGAAGAAGATGTTGATTTTAAAACAGCCATGAGTCGAATCTCCTTCGTGCCTGACATCTACTCGCCGACTCACATCTACCTGACGCAAGATGCCATTAATCAGGCGCATGAGGCGCGAGTGAAGGTGGTTCCTTGGACAGTGAACGATGCCGCGCGGATGAGGTCGCTCGTGGAATGGGGAGTCGATGGATTGATCACCGATGACCCCCAGTTGTTTTTGGATGTGCTCAAAGAAGCGCATCTCCAACCTCTTACTCGGTGATGATGCTTGCATCATGCAGATCAGCTCTGTGGACTTTGCATGCGTGTGTGTTTTTACTTGTGATGAGTATGATGCATTCGGACAGACCATTGCCGGTCAATGGACCTGTTGGATGAAGGTTCTAAATCTTTCACGAAATAGCCCATATCGAATCAGGAACTTGATGTTGGCAGCCTTATTTGGAGTTTAATACATCAACAACTGCGTACCTAAGGCCTGCAATTGTGACTTTCAGGGAGCCAATTCCATCATTGAAGAATGGAGAGCCTCAGTGCATTGCTGACTTTGAAACATCTTCCTTTTCCTTCTTGCTTGTCCGCCTGCAGTTGATAGACACTGCCCTATGATGATGTCCATTCATCATCTGATGATATCTGTTATGTTTTTCCTTTTTCAGTGACACATCTCCGTGGATACCCATGAAATACACGCAATTTGGAAATTTCATTCTTTTAAATATAACCCGTCGAGATTATAAATATATATCATGAATTGCTGAAATTTGTGGATTAACGGAAATTCACGTATATTTGTTTCACTGAGATTAAGATATTTCTGAACCATGAACAATTATCATCACTCTAACCACTGTGGGGCCCGCATTCTTGCTGCTGCATTCACGCTAGGTTTAATTGGCCTATCCGGCCAGACTCTTGCTCAAAGCCAAGTAATTGACTCGACGAGTACTGGGGACAAGGTGCACATGACCATTCGCCCTTTGCGAGTGCAGTCGGAGTTAGACACCATCACAGCGCACATCAATGAGCTCAATTCTTCTGTTGGCTCTTTGCACGCTGTAGCCACTTCAGGTGACTACTCGGACCTTGAGAACACGCCTACTTCGGTGACGTCGTTCACTGACGTGTCGAGCGC
>DAISXU010000086.1:0-9220 GCA_036825655.1 Flavobacteriales bacterium
GATACATCCCCAAAAAGATCCTGCTCCCATAAGTTTCGAATCGCTCGGCTCACGTCGTCTCCAGGCAGCGTAATTTCCTCCCCCACTTGCAAACCTGCAAACAGCTTGATGGCTTGAACGTCTGAATAATCGGCACCTAGCACCGAAACCCCTGCAATTCTGTAATCATGCGGGATCGACAAGTCGATTTGTGCATGAAACACCGAAGCCAAGCAACACGCCCACACCAAATTCAGGCACCGCAACCAGGTCTTGTTCATCATTCCGCTCATGCCTGTTTCTTCCATTCGTTATGATTCGTATCGAGCACTCCACCAAATCTGCGCTCGCGTCGCTGAAAATCGCGGATGGCCTCTAAAAAGTGTGCTTCCCTAAAATCTGGCCACATCACTGGCGTAAAGTGAAATTCTGCGTAGGCCAGTTGCCAAAGCATGAAGTTGCTGATCCTGCGCTCTCCACTGGTTCTCACCATCAATTCAGGGTCAGGCAGGCCCGCAGTGGTTAGGTAGGCGTCAATGGTCTCCGTGTTCACGTCTTTCGCTTCCATGCCGTCCTGGATGATCCCTCTGATCGCTTGGACCAACTCCCATTTCGCACTGTAACTCAAAGCAAGCACCAAGTCCAAGCCATTCAAATGTGCCGTGCGCTCTTCCGCCAGGCGCAACTCGGTTTGGGCGGCCTCTGGAAGCGAGGTCAAATCACCAATGGCGCGCAACCTGACTCCTTTCTCCCGCAAATCCTCGAGCTCTTGAACCAAGGTTTTCACCAGCAAATCCATGAGTGCAGCCACTTCTTCCTCAGGGCGGTTCCAATTTTCTGTCGAGAAGGCATACAAAGTGAGGTAGCGGACGCCAGCTTTCAAAGCAGCTTCAACAGCTGCTCGAACAGAATCTACGCCGTGCATGTGCCCAAATACCCGTTCTTCACCTCGGTCCTTTGCCCACCTCCCATTGCCATCCATGATGATGGCGACATGCTTCGGCACGCGCGCCTCGTCTATGCCATGCTGTTCAAGGAAGGCCTTTCGGGTGGTATGCGCTTCTTCGTGTGCCATCAATTCCAACAGGTAGTTGGTTTCTTTCCCACTCGGAATGTAATGGATGCGGTCACAAAACCATAAGCATCATCCCGCCCTGGATCACCGCGCATCAACCCTGTATTGTCCTGCAGATCGCCTGGTGAAGAGAGGGATTGATCGGCAAGGATCACCGAAAGTTCTCCTTGTTCTTCGTTGAGCACCAATGGGTCAGCATAAATCCCTGAGACATCGTCGATGTAATCGTTCCACGTTTTTCGCATCGCCCATTCCAGATTGAAGCCAGCAAACGGACCCAAATTCACTTTGAACCCGAAGCCAAATGGAAGAGCCAGTCCCGTGAGGGAGTACTGCCCAATGCCATACGCCTCGCCCCATGAAGTCCCTTGACCTTCCGTACCAAGGGTAGCCAACTCAAACCATGTTCCATCGTTGATGGCCTCCGGCATGTGGTTGTAGATGCCAATTCCTGCAAGCAGGTACGCGCAAACCTTGGTGCTCGGTGTCCCGATTTGGTAATCGATGTAGTTGATTTCGACAACGCCGCCCACTTCGGTGATTTGGTTCCGAAAATGGAGGTTTCGGTTTTGCTGCCACAGCACTGGGCTGTCTGCATCCCATGCCTCCACTGTGCCGCTCATGACATGGCCACGCAAACTGATTCTGCGGCTCAGGTTGCTTCTTAAGAAACCTCCAAACGCCACGTGTTTCCTGCCTCCAAAATGGCCTCCAGGGTTCAAGTCCCCCATGTAATACGACGTGCCAAGCATAAGGCCCATCTCCTTCGAACGATCGAATTTGCCCTGGCCCAAAACCTCCATCGGGCTCAACGTCAAGCACATCAAGGCCAGCACGCCCATGAGGGTGCTTTTCAAGTCAATGGCGAATGGGTGCAAGCGTTTCATCATCAGACAACGCGCGAAAGTAAGGGAGATTGTCCGGATGGACATGTGAATTTAGGCCAAAACCCATGCCATCATCTCGACCTCGGATCCACCCCCCAATGCATCTTCGCTCGAACAGTTCCAAAAAACTCCTGATGCTCCAGGTTGAGCAACCGCAACCGAAACGGCGCGGGAGTCACTTGAACAACCGATCCTGCCGAGATTTGAAAGGTCCTCGAATCCAAACCCAACAAGAATTGTTGCTCTCTTCCATCGGGAGTTAATTCCAGTTTTCCGGAAAAGGGAACCACCAATGGCCGGTCATTGAGGTTGTGCGGCGCAATGGGTGTGATGCTCAAAACTTCCGAGCCCGGCATCACAATCGGACCACCCGCACTCAGTGAATAAGCGGTCGACCCTGTGGGTGTCGCCACGATCAACCCATCAGCCCAGTAGGTGTTGACAAATTGATCGTCCCGGGTGACCTCTACCGTGACCATGCTCGAGGTATCGCGCTTCATGATGGCAACTTCATTCAAGGCGAATGGAAAATCGCTCAATGGCGCTCCGTCGACTTGAACTTCAAGCATCGCTCGATCTTCATACCACACCTTGCCCGCTTGGACGGCATCCATGGCCAAATCCACCTCATCCGAACCCACATTGGACAGGAAACCCAATCGCCCCGTATTCACCCCCAAAACCGGAACCATCGATCCTTGAACCCACGTAGCTGCTTCCAATACAGACCCATCGCCTCCGATCACAATCATCAAATCGCAGGCTGCCACTTCCTCGGGGCGCATATACTCCCGCAATTGTTCTGCCAAATCCATGCGTTCGAGCAACTCTTCTCGAAAACTTCCATTCACGCAGGGTGATGGATCCAGTTCCAAAACCCTGCGGAGAACATGCTTCACAGCGTCGTCATAAGCGGCATCAAAGCGCTTTCCAAAAAGTGCGATTTTCATGCTTCAGGTGTTCAGGTAGCGCATAAAAGCCTCATACCGTTCTCGCATTTCTTCCTCCAACTCCGGGCTGTGGAAAAAGGTCTGAATGGCATAACCAAATCGCTGGAGCGCGTCCAAAATCGGCTCGACATCTTGCGAGTTGAGCTTGAATGTCACTTCCACGAGCTGGTGTTCGGGCTGAGCGGCCAAAGTGTAGGCCAAAATCCGGGCGCCATTTGATTCCACGATCCTCGCCAATTCTGACACGCTCAAATCGACCTCAGGCACCTCCACTACAATGGTACCGCCAGGGTGACCCCAACCAGAATCTTCAGCCAAAAACTTCAGAATGGATGCCCGATGGATGGAACCGAGGTATTTTCCATCCTTGACCACGGGCAACATGTCCAGCTCCGACCGGACCATCGTGGCCACTACATCATAAAGGTGCAGGTGCGGCACCGCAAAAACCGGTTTGCCTTGCAACAAGGCCATGGGGGTAGTCTCTTCCGCTTCCAGCAAGTCGTCTTCAAAGACCAATCCCATGAATGCATCATGGTCGGCGAGTGGCAATTGCCTCACCTTGTATTCATCCATCAACTCAAGCACACGTCCCACGACATCATCCGGTCGTGCAGTGGGCAGGTCAGTAGTCAATATCCGTTGTGCGTACATGGGCGCTTTGCATGTAATTTTGGCAACTGGATTTCCAGTTTCAAAACCGAAAGGTACGGATGACACGCCTGAGCGTCAATGTAAATAAAATTGCCACCCTACGAAACGCACGCGGTGGCCAGCAACCCGACATCATCGAGGCCGCCGTTCGCATTCAAGAATTTGGGGCGCACGGGATCACGGTGCATCCACGACCGGATGCCCGCCACATTACGTTCGACGATGTCCGCGCTTTGAGGCCCGTAGTTTATACTGAATTCAAAGTTGAAGGCTACCCTTCAAGAGCGTTTTTGGATTTGGTGCTTTCCGTAAAACCTGACCAAGTCACCCTGGTCCCGGATCCACCTGAAGCGCTCACCAGCAACGCAGGATGGGACACCGTGCGGCACGCGGCATTTCTACAAGAGGTTGTCCTGGAGCTTAGGCAATCGGGAATCAGGACGTCCCTCTTTCTTGAAACGGCTCCGCGCCTTGCGGATGCTGCCGCAGCTATCGGGACAGACCGAATCGAATTGTACACCGAGCCCTTTGCCAAGGGCTTTCCCGATCCCGACGCGTTGCTCCCCTTCGTGGAGGCTGCACGGTACGCGCATGAAGTGGGGTTGGGCATAAATGCCGGCCACGACTTAAACGCCCTCAATCTGAGAGCCTTTGCTCATGCCGTGCCGCATTTGGCAGAAGTCAGCATCGGACATGCCCTCATTTCCGATGCACTTTATCTCGGGCTTGAAACGACGGTCCAACGCTACCTCCAATGCCTCGCACATTGATTGAACATTCTAACGCATCGGCATGAGTGTTTCACTTTTTCACAGGCAAATAGGCTCGTCGGGAGCACCAGCGTTGTTGATCATGCATGGGTTGTTAGGCTCATCTGACAACTGGCAATCGTTGGCCAAACGCTATGCGACCACACATGACGTCTGGCTACTGGACGCTCGCAATCATGGGCGAAGTCCCCATGCAATGGAGCACACTTACGATGAGATGGCCGCTGATGTCATCGCCTTCATGGACGCGCACCAGTTGCAACGAGTTAGGCTGATGGGGCACAGCATGGGTGGTAAAACAGCGCTGAATTTGGTCATGAATCATCCCGAACGCTTCGAGCGAGCAGTGATCGCGGACATGGCCGCCCGTGAATACCCGATTCACCACGAGCCAATTTTTGATGCCCTTCGGTCCATCAATTTGGCCAAAATCAAGGAGCGGGTGGAAGTGGAACAGCACCTGTTCCAGCAGTTGAACGACCCCACAATCGTCGCTTTTTTGATGAAGGGGTTGCGTCGAGTAAAAACGGGGGGATTTGCTTGGCGAGCCAATTTGGAGGTACTCCATGCGGCGTTAGGGAACGTGGTGGGCGCCATCGACCTGGGGATTAACACCATTCCGATGCTTTCCATTTTTGGCAAAAAGTCTAACTACGTTGCTGAAGCTGATTTGGACGTCTTCGATCAGCATTTTCTACAGTTTGAGTCCTACGGCATGGAAGACACAGGCCATTGGCTGCATGCAGAACGCCCCGAAGAGTTCTACGAGGTCACCGAGTCCTTTTTAAACTCCTAAAGCAATCGACTAGGAGTCAACGGAATAACCAGAGGACCTTGCCTTGCGTTAAACCTTTCTTGAAAGTCAACGTAACGGCAGGAGATTCCACTTCATTGATCCGCAAATTTCAACCCATGAACTCATCCGAAGGAACACTTACCTCCCGCATTGGAGGAATGGACATGCTCAGCTGTCATTTATCCGAACCACAGCCCGGTTTTGCGCCTGACCAAAAGCTCAATTTCAACTTGCAATTGAAGCACCAAATCCTCGAGAAGGATCAAGCGATTGCCGTGCTGTGCACCATTCGCACCCTCGATGAATCATCTCAGCAAGAGCTTGCAACGTTCACTGGGCGCGTGACTTTTGCGATTGATGGCATGCAGGCTCATTCGAAAAAAAATGAGCAAGGACAGGTGGCCTTACCGAAAGACCTGATCAGCTCACTCAATGGCATCACAATTTCCACCATGCGAGGGTTGATGTGGTCAACATTCAAAGGAACCTACTTGCATCGCGCCGTTCTTCCCATCGTGAATCCCGACGGCTTCAACGCCAACCAGCACGCCTGACTTGTCAATCCTGATGGGTCTCTCGCAACCAGCGGCGGTATGCATTGAACAGCCGAGATCTGGAAACAAATCCGATGTATTTGCCTTCCGAAACTACCGGGAGGTTCCAAGCTTTTGTTCGTTCGAAGTGAGCCATAACATCCTCCATCCGTGCTCGGACATCCAATGTGGCCAGCGGCGCAGCCATCAAAGACTGCACCGTAAGGGTTTCGTACTGCTCTCGATCGAACATGATTTGACGAATGTCTTGGAGGTCAATGATTCCCAATAACTCACCGTTTTCGTCCAGCACGGGGTGCAGGTTGCGTGTGGATTGAGCGATGATCCTGACCAAATCGCCCAGCGTAGCTTCTGGGGCAACGGCCACAAAATCATTCTCCACCTCCTCCTTGAGTGTCATCAAAGTCAACACCGCTTGGTCTTTGTTGTGAGAGAGTAAATCGCCACTCTCCGCAAGTTCTTTGGTGTAAATCGAATGCTTCAACCATCTCCGTGCCAACTGAAAACTCAAAGCAGCTGTGAGCATTACAGGAACGAACAACTCGTATCCGCCGCTCACTTCCGCAGCCAAGAAAACGGCCGTCAGCGGCGCATGCAATACGCCGGCGAGCATTCCCGCCAAACCCGCCAAAACCGCATTGCCAACGGGCATCCATTCCGATCCGACCAGAAGATTAACCGAGAGGGCGAAGACAAAACCCAACACCGCTCCTGAAAACAGCACCGGAGCAAAAACTCCAGCCACACCGCCTGCTCCCACAGTAAATCCTGTCAAAATTGGTTTCAATGCCCATGCGAGCAGCAAAACGGCTACCAAAAGCACGCCTCTTGGGGCAAACAAGTGAATGGCCATGTCATCAGCAAGCCCCGTGGACTCTCCCTCAAACAACCCATTGATGACTTCGTATCCCTCACCATAAAGGCTCGGAAACAGCCACACCGCTCCCCCCATCAATGCGCCGGCCACCACGATCCGAACTGGAAGACGGGCCACATTTCTCATCCGCATGCTCGCCCACAAATAGAGCCTTGAAAAAAGCACCGACCCCGCACCGGCCAAAAGCCCCAAAAGGCCGTACAAAGGCAATCTATGAACAGCAAAATCGGTTAGCTCAGGTGCGGTGAGCACATCTTCTCCCTCCAGCAAGAACCATGCGGTTAGTAAGGAACTCAAAGAAGCCAGAAGCAACGGAACCAAGCTTCCAGCTGTCAAGTCGATCATGATGACTTCGACGGCAAAAATGATGGCTGCTACTGGAGCCTTGAAGGTGGCCGCTAAGGATGCCGCTGCAGCGCAGGCAATCAACAACACCCTGCGGTTGAAATTTCGTTTCGTAGCCGAGGCGACCTCAGAACCAAAAGCGGCGCTAGCTTGAAGCGCAGGCGCCTCCAACCCCCCTGACCCCCCTAACCCAACTGTTAACCAACTTGCCACGAGTGGAGAATACATCCACCGGCGTTTCAAGCGTCCTTGCCTTCTGCTCAAAGCATGCAATGTCGCTGGCACACCGGGCCCAGGATGGTCTCCTCGGGCGCCTTTTTGGACAAACCAGGCCGTTGCCACCAAACCTAAAATCGGCCCGAGGGCGATGGCTCCCTCCCATCCTGACCACGACTCCACACCCATCAAACCACTGCGCAAAAGCACAACGGAATTCTTCAGCGCGACCGTGATTCCACCGGCTGCAACACCGATGATCGCAGCCCAAGCCAGCAAGGATTGCTCGCTTCGTGCCCACGTGTTTAGAAACGGTTGAATGGTCTTTAACCAAGTTCGCCACATGCCGCAAAGGTATCAGGGAAAAAAGAGCCCCAAGGACTTAACTTCGCACCAAACTGCAATAACCATGTCGGACCACCGCATTCTCGTCCCATTCGACTTCACACCAGTCAGCGAAGTTGCCGTAGAACACGCAATTGTCGTAGGGAAAGCCATTGATAGCGAAATCATCCTGCTCCACGTGATTGGGAATAAAAAGGACTTTCAAGAAGCCAAAACCAGAATGATCGCCTTAGAGGAACGGTGCAAGTCCCAGTATGACATGCCCATTCGCCATACCATTCGCATTGGTTCTATTTTCGAAGAAATCGACGACGCTAGTGTTGAGGAGATGGCCAATTTGATCATCATGGGCACGCATGGCCTGAAGGGCATGCAATTCATCACTGGAGGACGTTCGTTGAAAATTGTAACGAATTGCTCGGTTCCTGTGATCATCACCCAAGAGAAAGGGATTCGAGAAACGGGTTACGACGACATCGTTGTGCCATTGGATTTGCACCAAGACACGAAGCAAAAACTCAACATCGTAGCCGAAATGGCTACTTACTTCAATGGACGGGTTCACTTGATTTCGCCAGCGGAACACGATGAGTTCTTGAAAAATCAACTCGACCGAAACTTGACCTATGCTCAAGAGTTCTTCAACGAATTGGGCATCGAAAACACCGTGAAAGTATCTGAGCACAGCTCCAGCGCCTTCGTTAAGGATGTCGTCCGCTTCGCAGCCAGCGTAGATGCTGACCTCATCAGCATCATGAACTTACATGAAAAATCATTGATGGGAATCTTGGGTCAAACGTATGAGCAACAGGTGATCACGAATGAATCGAGCATCCCCGTTTTGATCTTAAATCCCAAGGAAACGCGTGTGATCAGGAATTCAGTTTTCGCCCGAACCTAGACGCATCAGAACCACTTCCAAAGCAAGCCGGCACCCTCAAAAGTGCCGGCTTTTTTGCTGCGATTAAATCCGAACAGCAATGACCAATACATCATCCACCTGTTCCTCAACCCCTTTCCAAGCATCGAATGCATCGGACAACATTTGCTCCACCTCAGGCATTGGAACATCCGCCAATTCAATGAGCAATTCTCGGAATCTCCTGCGCATGAATTTCTTCCCCAAAGGCCCACCAAACTGATCGACAAATCCGTCGGTAGTAGCGACCACGAAATCGCCTTTCTCCAAAGCAAACTCAACATTCGCATAGCTCGCTGTGCCAGGCTCGAATGAAGCAATCGCCATTTTATCGGGTTTCAGTTCAATCACCTCACGCCTGCGCACGATGTACAAGGGATTGTTTGCACCGCTGTACTGTAGGGCAAGGTTTTCCATGTCGATGTTCACCATGGCCAAATCCATTCCATCTTGCACGCCATCGTGCGAAGCAGCGAACTCTGTCCCCTCCAATTCTTCCGATGCACCCGCTTTCGTCCGCACGCGTTGACCGTAATGCTGACTGAGCGCTTGCCAGGCAAATTGATTCAGATGCGTTAGCATGCTATTGGGTTGCGTGTAAACCTTTGACACGCGTTCGAGTGCATTGTGACCAATCAAACTCATGAAGGCTCCCGGAACGCCATGGCCCGTGCAATCAATGGCAGAAAAAAGGCGCGAACGGCCAGTCGAATGGAACCAATAAAAATCCCCCGAAACCACATCACGGGGACGGTAGAAGACGGCATTTTCGCTGAATACCCGCTCGCGTTCGCCTTTCGTGGGTAAGATGGCGAACGCGAGCGGGTATTCAGCGAAAATGCCGTCTTCTACC
>DAISXU010000086.1:9230-9526 GCA_036825655.1 Flavobacteriales bacterium
AAATCATTGTAAAGTGACTCGATTCGTTCTTTTTGCTCTTCAACCTCGGTGGTGCGCATTCTCACCTTGCGTTCCAGTTCTTTCTCGTTGGAGGCCAATTCGTTCCGCATTTTGAGCAATGCATGCCCGAGGGCGTCATCCTCGCTCAAGGGAATGTACTCGGTGTTGAAGTTTCCTTTACCGACCTCCAGGGAAAAACTCCGGGTTCGCTTCATCCCCTCAGCGAGTCGGTTCACCGCATTGGCCATTTCCCCAATCTCATCTGGGCTCACCCTGACAGGTGCTTCGGGTTGAAC
>DAISXU010000087.1:0-9291 GCA_036825655.1 Flavobacteriales bacterium
GCTGTAATTTTCTTTGGGTTAGGAGTGGCGGCTCTTACCCTTGGGTAGTGTAATAAATTCGACGAATGTGGTAACCTATTCGATGTGTGTCCGTATAGAGTGATGAAAATTATCACTATGAAGCACTATCGGATTTACATTGATACGCTCAAGTTTGAGCAGATTTACATGCACCGTCATCGCTTCCAGCTGAACTCGTTTGAATACTGTTTGAACTGAATGCGTGTTCAGCCGAACAGTTCAGCAGAGATGCTCTGGGCTTGAGCCCAAGCCCGCTGATCTTTGACGGCCCAGACACCAATTGACTCCGCCCATTCTACCAGTTTTTCAGTTGGTAGATTGCCCACCAGCTCATCATTGGCCATCGGACAACCACCGATGCCACGAATGGCCCCATCGAAACGCCGGCAGCCTGACTCAAAGGCTGCCTTTGTTTTTTCTGCCCATTCAAAAGGAGAGGCGTGCAAATGCGCGCCAATTTCTGTTTGTGGCAACGAGGGCAGGAGGTCGGCAAATGCGTCTCGGATGGCTTTGGGCGAGGCGGTTCCTATGGTGTCACTGAGTGAAATCACTTCGATTCCTAGTTCTTCCACCAAACGATGTGCAACTTCCTGAAGCAGGGAGGGAGAATAGGCATCTCCGTAAGGATTGCCGAATCCCATGCTGGTGTAAACCACCACGCGTTTGTTCGCAGCCTTGGCGATCTCGCAAATCGAATCCAATCTGTCCCAGGCTTCTTTCACTCCTGTGCCGGTGTTGCGGCGTTGAAACGTCTCACTCAAACTCAAGGGGAATCCGATGTCATCCACGGCTTGAACCGCGGCAGCATCCCGAGCTCCACGTGCGTTCGCTGCTATGACGAGCCACCTAGTGCTTCTGGATTTGAACCCCTCATCCACCAATGATTGCAGAACTTCGCGGGTGTCTGCCATTTGCGGAATGGCTCGCGGAGAAACAAAACTTCCCATGTCCAGTGTTTCGAAACCCACATCTAGGAGGGCTTTGAAGTAGGCAATCTTGTCTGCAGTTTGGATGTGCGTTTTCCAGCCTTGAATGGCATCACGCGGGCACTCCACTAGGTGAAAGGAATCCATGGCTTAAAGGTAATGGATGATTTGCGCCTTCAAACGAAACATTCATGAATCCCATGCCGTAAGCGGATGCACGAACCCTATTGAATTTTGACCTCATGGATCTGCTCTCGTTCAACCGCCTTCCTCTAGATGAAAAAACGAACTACATGTGGGACCATGGCATTTGTCTGGCGCAGCGCATTGTTGAAAACCGTTACATCCTTTGCATTTTTGAGTTGGAGGGGTTCTACGTTGAAGCCATCTATTCTCGCCGCAACAACCGCGTTAACGCCATCCTGCCCATCGCTGATGTTCCAGAATGGGAGGGCTACGTTGATCAAGTGATGAAGCAGTTGCTTCACTTGAATTGAATTCGCGGCAATTCCATTGGATTTCGGGCACTTCGGTGCCCATTTTTTTTGGCCAATGGCCTGTACGTTTCTCTCCCCATCGTTCCCAGTGCCATGATTCATCGGCGATGCTCAATTTGCCAAGACCGGTTTGATGATTCCAATCAAACGACCAAGCCCCTCCCTGGGACACACCCTTGATGGAGTGATGGGCCCCATCGTCGATTCGCCACCGCAACGTGCATCCCGACTCCCGCATGCAGGACGTGTCCTCAGCGGTGACCAGCACGTCGTTAATCCAGATCACAGGTTCTTTCGCTCGTTCCATAACCCAATCTGCTTTTCGCTCCTTCGGGTACGGAATCCAAGGGAATCCTCCCAGACATAGGGCTGCCAAAGCCCACCAAGTCCTCCTTTTTCGGTGAATCATTGCAACGAATAAACTCAAAGCACCCAGGCTCATCAAAAGCCACCGCAATTCATCTCCTCGCTTGACAACCAGACAGATTTCATCCCAACTGGCCATCCAACGAACCGCATCCAAAAACCAATGGACCATAGGCTCTAACAAGGCGTGTATGTTGGTAGACGCCCAACTTCCACTGGGCGCTAACACCCACATCATAGTAAGCATTCCAATTACCGACACAACGGGTCCTGCCAGGACATTGACGGGAAGAAAAGCAAGCGGGAATTGCAGGAATGTAGGGGCAGTTAGTGCTGCAGTTGCGCTCTGTGCACCAGTTGGGACGGCGATGATTTGGAGCAGGCGATGGCGTGTAATCGAGCGCGCTGCCTCCATGCCTAAAGCAATCCCGATCACAGCAAGAAAACTGAGTTGTGTTCCTAGCTTCAGAAGAGTCAAAGGCTCCAACAGGGCCATTACCCATGCAGCCAAACACCACGCATGGGCCAATGGTAATCTTCGCCGCAGGCAGGCACTGATGAGCAGAAGGCTCCCCATGAACATGGCTCGCATGGCGCTTTCTGATTGCCCGCATAGCCAGACGTAGCCCGCCAGAATGGGAATCCCAAATAAGGCCATCCACCGGAGTCCTTGGCGTTTCGACCGTGCAAATAAAAAGGGCAAAAAACCTACCAACCCGACATGGTAGCCGCTTACAGCCAAGACATGTGCCAGGCCGATTTGAGAAAAGGCAACCCTATCCTCTGTTGAGAGCAGGCTTTTGTCTCCTGAGGTGATTCCCAAAAGGAATGCGCTAGATCGCTCCGAGAAATGGCTTGTCAGTCGCAAGCGCAGCGCAGCGCGAACTCCCTCCATCCAATCGGAACCCGTGGACGATTTCAGGTCACGGGCTTCCTCCCACGCCAACGGTCCCGCCACCCGCAACTTCCCAGCAATTCCACGTCGGCCATAAAAACGCACTTCATCGAATGAATCCGTTGACCTCCATGGAATGCATGTTGCCCAAACCGTGAACGTGCCAACGCAATGGGGAGCGGCTCCACGGCCTTCTATTCGCATCCGTCGCATTTCGTTCCCACCGCTGCAAATCGCGTTTCCTGCCCAACCCCATGCAGTTGAAACGGGCAATTCACCGAATTCACATCGAAAACATCCAACCCCGTTCCACTCGCCCCCTCGTCCTAGGCTCGCCCCTTGGTTCATCGATCCAAACCCAAGGCAAAATGCCAACGAACAAGCGCAGGAACTCCACCTTTTCATGGCAGCAAAAATGGCAGCGACGGGGATGAAATATGCAGTCGGTAGTTCCACCTGCCAACCCCAGGCCATTCCTGCCAACAGAAACAAGAGCAAAGGCCAAAACGGACTCCGCAAAGAATAGGGCCAACGCGATGGGTACATGCACAAAGAATGGTAGCATGCTCCGGTTGTTGAGCTTGTTATTTACCCGTGCAAGGCGGCATTTTACAGGCGTTCCTCTGACGCTGGCTCAAAGGCGCTTGCCTCAAGCTCCGGATACGTCAGCCGCCTCTTGAAAAAGTAGTCCCATAGGATGCTCCTGCGGTACCAACCTGCGTAGTTGAGTGCACACAAAGGCCCCGCCAAGTGCCCAGATGCCAAGGCAGATTTTTCGGAATTTCGTTTGGTATAGTAGGAGGGAAAAGCCCTGTAGAATGAAACGTGCGCCCGAAAAACGGCGCTGAATAACTTCCCATTTCCCTCGAGCAAAAACTTCAGCGCAGCAATTCCATCCAAGGTCATTCTCCGAATCAACATCCACAACCACGGCTTGCGGTGGTGGTTTTTCATCAACAGAAACAGGTTGTTGCGAAAGTTGAGGTACGTCTTGAAAGGATTGAGTTTTTGGAGTGTCCCCCCCCCGAGGTGGTAGACCAAACTTTGGCCGCAAACTCCGATTCGATGCCCCCGATTTTTCAACCGCCAGCACAAGTCGATCTCCTCCATGTGTGCAAAAAAGTCCTCATCCAAGCCACCGGCTCCAAACCAGGCCTCAGCTGACACAAAAAGCGCTGCACCGGAGGCCCAAAAGACTTCCCGGTTGTCGTCGTACTGGCCGGCATCTGTCTCGAATACCTCAAAAATGCGTCCCGCACAGAACATGTATCCATCGCGGTCCATGAATCCTCCAGCGGCACCTGCGTACTCGAGCAAATCGGGGTCAGAATCGTTGCGCAACTTGGGTGCGCAGGCCGAGTAACCAGATTGCATCATGTCCATAACAGGAGGAATCCAGCCAGGTGTTACGCGTACATCTGAGTTGAGCAGCACGAAGACATCGGCCTGCACGCGCTTTAGTCCCGCGTTGTACCCGCCGGCAAATCCCAAGTTTTCATCAAGTTGTACGATTTGAACCGATGAATGAGTGGCCTGCAGCCATGAAACAGAATCGTCTGTGCTCCCATTGTCAATCACGACCACTTGCGCTTCAGGACTGTGTTCGACCACAGAAGGAAGGTAGGTGCGCAAGTGATCCAGGCCATTCCAATTGAGGATGGCAACTGCAATCGACGGGGAGGGAGGAAGATTCAAAGTTTTAGCGAGGGTTGAAGAACAAATCTTCGGGTTCCTCCCGCGTGTAATTGTCACGGGGATTGGAACTGTTGATCTGCGATTCGGTTACGCGTAAACTGTTCTCTCGGTTACGCAAAACGGTGAGCCAATCTTGGTTTTGAATTTCACCGAGCATGTCACTGTGAAGCAAACGAAAGCACTCGGCCACCATGTGTGGACTGAAGAAGAGAAAGCGCTTGTCGCTGAAATTGCCAGCGCGGTGGTAATGCCAAATCTCGTAAGGGTAATACTCCGTGTCGTTGTGCCGTTGAACCACGGTGTGAGGTGCGCCGTACTTCAAATAGATGTACCCCATTTCGCTATCCGCTCCATGGCCTTTGTAGCAAGCCCCCCATTCCTGATTGACGTAAGCAATGTCTTCGACGTACGCCTCATAGGCAGCTGCAGGGTTCTCGGGGGATTGCAACCGCCAAAACCGGTCCAAGAAACTCTGCATCGCAGGCACATCTGCTGTGGGTAAAACATCCCGAATCAGTCGCTGTTGATTCGGCGTGGCACGTGGCTGGTGATCTTGCACATGCCTCCATAACAACTCCCGGTCTGTCCAATCCAATGCGAATGGCAACAATTCTCCGTTGTCCAAACCTGAATGCACTCGGGACAACGGAAGCCGCTCTCGGCAGAGTGGACCAGCCGTTTTGGATATGGCTTCCCAAACAATGTAACGGGCCGCTTCGGCGTCTTTTCCCCAAGGACGAGTCTGAAAAACAGGGATGATTTGGCCTTTCAACTCCCTGTGATACAAGCGACTCCCTTGCAATTCCACTCCTTCCGCATCTTCGAGCCAATTCGCCAGGTAAATCAAGCTATCCGGGACGTGGTCAACGCCATACAACTCGAGGTAATAACGCAATTCTTCAGCGTCCAGGCTCACCCGAGCGCCGACAATAGGTAGCAGGTCGATCCCAGAATGTGCAAATGGTGAATCGTCTTCCGCCGGGCCAAAAGCCTCCACCAACATCGGGGAAGAGAAATGAGGTACATCCAGCGCTGGCATCATGACATCGACGGAGGCGGAAGCGGGTTCTGATTCGGAGTTTGACCGAATTTCGACCGAAATCCGCCCGTAACCAGGGTTACCAAGCAGTCGATCAACATGAAAGTGCGTTCCTGACAGGGCTTCAGCAGAGTCGGCATACCAAGGCCCAACGAGCCTCCGCTTTGAATAAGCCGAGATGGCACCATTTTGTTCTAAAATGCACGTGACTTCGCCTTCACTTTGCCATCCGCCATCCGATTCAGTCAGTGGCAACAAGGACGCTGGAATCTCAAGTTGCACTTCGAGGTAGGGAGATGATTTGGTCTGAAATTGGAGTACATCCAATTGGATGGATGGTGTTTGGGCCACCAAAGGCATGATCCAAAAAAACTGCACGACCGTGAGAAACAGACCAACGCAAGTGAATTTCCTTCCATTCATGCAACAAAAGTACCTGAAGCACTATAAATTGCCTGCAATCATGAAGCAAATCGTAGGTTTTATTGTGGTCTTTTTGGTGATGCTCTGTCCGATTCAAGGTTGGGCAACTCATTTGATGGGCGGCGAGATGACCTACACTTACATTTCGACCAACGGATCAGGCTGGCATACCTATGAAGTAAGAGTAGCCATTTACAGGGATTGTTCTTCGGCCAATTCCAACGGAACTGATTTCGATGGCATTGCCAATTTGGGGGTTTATTTGAATGGTTCACTTGTTTCCAATTTGAGCAGCACGTTGGATGAAAGTTTGATTGAGAACATCCTGCCTCAGGATCCCAATTCTTGCGCTGAATTGCCTGATGATCTGTGCATTGAAAGAGGAGAGTACATCTTCAATGTCACCTTAGCACCGAACTCCGATTCTTACGTTCTGTCTTACCAACGATGTTGCCGTTCTCCGGCCATTGTCAACCTTGACATTCCTGAAGACCAAGGCTTCACACTTACGACGGAGATTCCCGGATCGGCTTTGGTTGATCAGCCCAATTCAAGTCCCTCATTTTCGGAGCTGCCCCAGGCTTTCGTTTGCAACAATTTAGAATTCGATTTGAACAATTCAGCCATGGACCCGGATGGGGATTCCTTGGCCTATCACATTTGTGCCATCTATTTGGGTGCTACTCCGCTTCAGCCCATTCCTTCTCCACCGCTCGGGTCGCCCTTCACGGAAGTGTCTTGGGCAATGGGATACAATTCAGCAGTGCCCGTATCCAGCCTCTCTGGCATTTCCATTGATGCTCAAACGGGCATGCTTTCGGGCACGCCCTTGGGACTGGGTAAGTATGCCATTGGGGTCTGCGTAGAAGAATGGCGACAAGGTATTTTGATCAATAGCATTTTAAGGGATTTCACGCTGGATGTAGTGAATTGTGCTTTGTCAGCTCCATCTTACGAAGCCATCGAGCCGTGTCAAGGATTGGTAGTTTCGTTCAACCAAACCGGCAATACAGCCGAATCGTATGATTGGAATTTTGGATTTCCAGGGGCAGATGGGTCGAGCACAGCAGAAGAGCCGACCGTGAGCTTTCCAGAACCGGGCATTTATGAGGTGAATTTGTCATACATGAGTGGCGATTGCTCAGGTGAAACATCTTTCCTCATTCAAGCGCAATCGCCCTGGGAGGTGGAGGTGGATTTGGGCGAGCCTGAATGCATCAATGGAGGTTGGCTGGTCCCTGTGAATTCGCCTCTAGGCCTCCCAGATTCGTGCAGCTATCAATGGGATTTTGGGGTGGGAGCAGTGCCCGCCGGTGCTCAGAATGAAACGCCAGAGGAGGTTTGGTTTCCTTCGGGATCTACCTCAGTTGTGGAATTTGTTTCAGAGTCTTTTGGGTGCATAGAAACGAGCGAGTTGGGTGTGGATTTGGCGCCCTTGCCCATTGCCGATTTTCAGGTGATAACGCCTCCTTGTCGAGGATTGACTGTGGAATTTGTCAATTCTGATCCAACGCCTTGGCCGTTTTCATGGTCGTTTGGGGACGGGGAATCAGGGACAGGCCCGAATCCCGTTCATGTGTATGGCGATTATGGTCCCTACACCATCAGCGCCATCGCTGGACCTGGCACAACGTGTGCAGATACGGCTTGGCAGTCCTTCAGTGTCTATCCCTTAGATCCTTTTGAGCCCAATTTTGACGTGAACCCCATTGCCTCATGCGATTCGCTGAGCCGTGTTCAAATCACCTATTTGGGGTTGCCGGCGGATGAGTTAACCTGGAGTTTTCCTGAGCAAGGGGACTTAAGCGATTCCCCCATTGTGCTGCTCTTCGAGGATCCAGGTTTCTACACGGGCATCGTTAGCCTTTACCACGAGGGCTGCGACTTGACCTTTGATTTTCCTTTGGACGTAGAGGCTCCTGAGCCCATTGCCGAAGTGGATTACCGGGTACCCAATGTGTTTTCTCCGAACAATGATGGGAAGAATGATCGGCTTGCTTTGGACTATTTCGCATTGGATGGAAATCCGGTCACAGGCCTGACCAACACCAGTTTTCTATCTCATCATTTAGCCGTCTACAACCGCTGGGGCAACTTGATGTTTGAAACGGGTGAAGCTTTGAAAGGATGGTGGGCTTCGGATGCGGCGGAAGGAACCTATTACATCGTGGTTCGGTCACAGCACGCTTGCTCTGATTCGCCCTTCGAATATCAAGGGGAGGTTACTCTGGTCCGCTGAACAAATCGGGCCTACGCCATTTCCAAAACCACTTCCAACCTGTTGAGACTAAAACCCAGCGCCACTTGGTTACGACTTCTGCTCCAAACTCAGCATAAAAACGGTCGACTCCCGGGTCTTGAGATCCACCAAAATCAAAATGAGCGATGCCCGAATTTCTAGCCTTGTTCATGGCTTCTGTCAGAAGCAAGACCGAGGCCAAACCTGATTCAGCCGACCGCGGCGCTCCCCCGAAAGCGTAGAGCAGGGTGTCTTCCTTGGTTCGGATGAAAACCCCTCCAGCGATTCGTTGTCCGATGGCATTTCGAACAAAATGGTGCTGGACGCCTTCGTGTTCACTCAATGCACTTAGCAATTGATGCAGTTGCTTGGAGTCAGAGGGTATGCCCTTCCTGTTCCGAGCAGATTGGTGGAACTTGACCATCTGATCGATGTCCTTTGAACCATCTTCAAATTGAAATCCCATCCGGAGCGCCTTTCGCACTTGCTTCAACCGGTGGCTGGGAAGAGGGACGTTTAAACTCGCAATTCGGGTGTGTCGGTGTTGACCGTGTCCCATGAACTGGGCTTCTTCTGAGATCTCGGTCCCCGCGGGCAGATCGAGGATCGCGATGCGCACTTTGTGCGTCCTCATGGCTTGTGCGAGTTCCAGCTCATTGGACCTTGTCCACAGGGGATATTCAAACCCCGTATCCAATGCCCAAGTCGGCGTAATCAAGGCACGCATTCCTTGGTGCTTCGTGAGTTGGAGGCGTCCAAAATCACCTTCAACTGGGGAACCTGGCATTCCCTCAGCCCAAGCACGGGATCGCACGTTTATCACATTATGCACGTTTCAAAAGTAAGCCTTGACCAACTAAATTTACTGCATGAACTACGCAGAAGACCAGCGTTTTGAGAGCTTTCGATTCGATGAAGAGCATCCCGTGCCTGATCGGTGTGCAAATTGCGCGTTCGTCGATTGTGATTTTACCATGGTCGATTTAAGTAGGGTAGGGTTTACGGAGTGCAGATTTGAACGGTGTGATTTGTCCAATTGCCGAGTTGCTGCTGCATCATTTCAACAGGTTGAATTCATTGAATGCCTTCCCCCCCGGTTTATCGCCGGGGTGTAATGCCGGAGTGCCTTTCCCGGCCGCAGCACCGGGATTGTCATCCCCGGATGCTTCTGCCGGAGATCCGCTTCCGTC
>DAISXU010000088.1:0-4277 GCA_036825655.1 Flavobacteriales bacterium
AATTTCCGTTCGCCTGCGTTCTCCACCGCTCAAAACATCGCCCATGGACTTCCGGACTTTTTGGAGGCCGAATTCGTTCAATAAGCTCTCTAGCTTCTCCTTTTGCGACGCTTTGTCGAGGGGTTGCAATTCCAAAATAGCGGCGATATTGTCTTCAACGGACAGTTTGCGAAATACCGAAGCTTCCTGGGGCAAATAGCCCAGCCCCATCCTTCCCCGCTGGTACATGGGACGTTGGGTGATTTCGGTGTCATCGATAAACACTTGCCCTTCATCGGCTTGCACAAGACCGACCACCGCATAAAAGCTTGTCGTTTTCCCGGCGCCATTGGGCCCGAGCAACCCCACTACTTCGCCCTCTTTGACCTCGAGTGAGACGCCGTCGACAACTTTGCGCTGGCCATATCGCTTGACCAAGCCCTTGGCATGCAATCGTTTCGGTGAGTTCTCGGAAGGGTTCATGGCGTAAAAGTAAGGCGGGCTGGCATCATATTTCAGCGCCGAAGCCGAAGCGAATGCCCCAACTTCCCAACTGGTCCACAGGCCGATCGGTTCGCCACACCGCATCAACGCGAAAGATCCCCAAAATGTTTTCCAGTCCAACGGAACACTCGGTGTAGGTGCCATTCAAACCGGTCGTGTTTTCCGGCAATGCCAGTAACGATTCGTGTTTGTCATCCCATGCGCCCGCGATGCTCCGGACTCCGATGACTTCGCGCAACTTTAATCGGCGGATCAACGGCACATGATTCAATACCAACCCTTCCGCATGCCACTCAAGCAAGCCTGTCGCCCACCGATCTGTTACTCGTTCGTAAAGATTGATCATGCTAAACGCTTCATCGCTGAGTAGGATGGTTCCGCTCGCTGGGACCACTTCCATGAGTGCAAAGGGCGCGCTGCCTTGGTAAAATCCAGCTTGAGCGTACCATTCAAACCGCCCCCACCATCCCAGTCGCATTTCATCTTCTCCTTCCACGGTCCATCGCGTGTACTGGTATTGAGACCCCATCACATTGGGCACTCCCAAGGTCATTTTTGCGGTTAAAATCGGCCACTCGGTTCCCAAGCTTACACGTTCGAATTCTCCGCCCACGAATCGCTCCTTTTTGGCGAACCGCAGCACAAGACTCGCTTCGGAAGTCACCAATTCGTCCACGGGCTCTGCGGTCACAGGTTCCAAGAATTCAAGGTCGCCGAGCGCACCGATTTGTCGGTGGCGCCATTCGAAAAATCCGGTGAAACCCGGACCGAATTCATGAAGCACGGACACTTCTGCCCGCTGCACTTCCGAAAGCGAATTGACTGAGTCAGTGCGAAACGCGGAGGTGAAGGCTTGGCCTTGACTGAGCAAGCCGATCATCCCAAGTTGTTCCAGGTCCCGTTTGATTTCAAATAAAAACTCCGTTCTCGGTGTTTTCTTTTGAATGTACCGGGCACTGAATCCGGCTTTCCAACGCAAGTCTTCCGTGCCATAGGCAGCGAAGATTTTAGGCATGAACCGTGTGCTCCAGGCGTTGGACGTTCGGAGGTCCAATCGAAACCGATTGCCTTCGACGAGATTCTGCGTAAACGCTGACCACCAGGCCCCAACTTCCACGGGCCCTTTGGTCACATAGCCCGTGCCAAGGCAATACCCGAGGCCTTTTACAAAGCGCCACTGCGGCATGGCCATGATGGAATCGGTCATGGTGTAGATATCGGCTTCCCGCTTCAACAATGGAATGGGGCGGAGCACCTCCCATTCTTTTGGCGTCAGCGTATCCGGCTGGAATTGCAAATCTCGCCCCCCTGTCCAACCCCTCGGCCACTTTTCCTCTTGCCATTCAAGGTTGGTAAATTGTGTGGTGCGCCTGAGGTAGGCTCCTATGGTCCGGTCGGTCAAGCTGAAATCCATTAAGATTTCCTCTTCCTCCATCATCCAGGCCATTGAGTTTTCCTGGGCTTGATTGCCTTTGACTTGTACAAAGGACTGCCTCCAATTCATGGTGCGCACAAAGTTCACGTTGGACGCATTGCTGAGGCGGGCTTTAATGGATTGCAAACCAAGCGTGAGGGTGTCGATCCAAAGCTCACCTTCGAACGTGGACTCGCCTTTGCGACGAGGAATGAATGCCAAATGAAAGGTGGCTCGGTTTTGAACCTCTAGGGTGTCCAAGATGTAAAAGCGGTAATGCGCCAGCGCTCGGTCGTGCAGCGGTGACGTGAACGTCCGGTCCAAAAGCAGCATTTGATTTTGGTAGATATCGAGCTTGGGCAAAGCGGCGTCCATTTCAGCGGCATTTCGTGAGTTGCTGAACTTGCTGCTTAATTGGCTGGAGATCACATTTTTCTGTTGTCGCTTTGGTGCAGTTTGCCATTGCTCTTCAGCCAAAATTTCGGCCATTACAAATGGCAAGGCGACACGAGATTCGGAACTGTCTAAGTAATTGAATACCCATTTGAAAGGTCCCCAATACCACCTAGAGGCCTGTTTCTCACTGATGTCGTTGATGTCCAACTCGAGCTTGGAGTAGGAGCTATGTCTGGCGGCGGCTAGGCCATTGGGGTCGTTGTTTTTCTTAACGTCAATCACCCGCTGCATCAGCGGCTTGGCAGGGTTTTTCCGCTTGGATTTATCTGGGCGTACTTCTGCCGCGAGCAATTCAATGGACCGCGGCTCAAGGGCAACGTCAATGAATTGAGAAATACCGCGGGTGATTTCTATGTTTTTGGAACCATACCCCAGAAAGCTCACTGAAATGCGGCCAGGTCGTTCCTTGGTCGTGAGTAGAAATTCTCCTTTTTGATTGGTCATCGTCCCCGTTCCTGCAGCAGTGAGAGCGACATTGACAAAGGGGATTGGGAGCCCTGTTTCTGCATCAAAGACGCGGCCTTGAACGGCAGTAGATTGAGCACTTAAGGCCAGTGACCATGGGAGCAAAGAGATGGCAACAAGAAACTTTAGGGTTTTCATTCGTCCGAACTGGATTCCTTTCCTTTCCGCTTCACAACCCTACGCGATATTGCAATGCTTATTTCATAGAGGACCAGCACGGGCATGGCTACCAAGAGCTGGCTTGTTACATCCGGAGGCGTAATAACCGCAGCGATGACCAGTATGCCAACCAATGCATGCTTGCGATAAGACTTGAGTATTTCTGGAGTGATGAGCCCTGCACGACTCAAGAAATAAACCACAACAGGAAGTTGGAAGATCAGTCCTGAGGCCATGGTGATGGAGGCAATGGTCTTCATATATGACATCACAGAAATCCGTGCTTGCACATCTCCCAGCTCGTAGTTCCCTAGAAACTGCAGGGACAATGGCGCAATGATCAAATACCCAAAGGCCACTCCAAAGAAAAACAACAGGGACGAACTAAGGCCAATTCCACGTGCTGCTTGACGCTCTCGGTCTTTCAATGCAGGACGCAGAAAGAGCCAGCCTTGCCAGAAGACCAGTGGAAAAGACAAGATGAACCCACCGATGGCTGACACCAGAATGTGCGTGGTAAAATTACCCAGCATCGTGGTGTTGATCAATTCATAGTTGATTTCACGAACGCACAGTGCGTCGCCGGCACCAACCAGATTTGAGATCCAACACCATCCCCTGAAGCTGATAAAGTCAGTTCGCCGTGGACCAAAGAGTACAGTTTCAAAAAGCCAATCTTTGGAAATGAACAAGGCGATGCCTCCCGTCAAGATGAAAGCGGCAGACCAAAACAATCGCTTTCTCAGTTCCTCGAGGTGGTCCAGGAACCCCATTTCTACATCCTGTAGATTTTCATCTTCCGGTTGATCCAGAGCCATGCTGCAAAATTAGGTCGTTAGAAGATGCCTTCTCGTAGGATGTCGTGCAAATGCACGATTCCAACATAACGCTCCCCGTCCATGACGACGATTTGCGAGATGGAGTGCTTTTCCATAAGCTGAAAGGCCCCGACGGCCAGGGCGTCTTCTGGGAGGGTCTTTGGCGTTGGGTTCATCAATTGGTCGGCTTTTGCATCAGAGCCCAAGCCACTTTCCATCGCCCGCCTCATGTCTCCGTCCGTGATGATGCCAATGATCGCATTGCCGCGTTGAACGGCCGTGGCACCGCAGCGGCCAGCGCTCATTTCCAAGGCGACTTGTTGAAGGCTTGCATCGTGAGCGACGGTGGGGTTTTGGTCGGAACGCATGACATCTTGCAGTCGGGTGTAAAGTCGCTTTCCAAGGGCACCGCCTGGGTGCATCTGGGCAAAATCGGATGCTTTGAATCCGCGCGCTTCCATGAGGCAGGTGGCCAGTGCATC
>DAISXU010000088.1:4287-5570 GCA_036825655.1 Flavobacteriales bacterium
TAGTACTAATTAGCACAACTGCCAGTGCATCTCCCATTGCCATTTGTGCCGCAGTGCTCGATGTAGGAGCGAGGTCGAGCGGACAAGCTTCCTTCGAAACGGTGGTATTGAGCACCACGTCACTCTGAAGAGCCAAATGGGATTCGATATTCCCCACCATTCCAATCAGTGAAATATTGCGGCTTTTGAGCAACGGAACCAACGCCTTGATTTCAGGGGAGTTGCCACTCTTCGAGATGCAAAGCACGAGGTCATCCTTTTGGACAAGGCCGAGGTCGCCGTGGATGGCATCAGCAGCGTGCATAAAGATTGCTGGAGTGCCGGTGGAGTTGAAAGTTGCCACAAGTTTTTGGGCGATGATGGCACTTTTCCCAATGCCCGTCATGACCACGCGTCCCTTCATCTGAAAGAGAAGCTTACCAACAGCGATGAAATCGTCGCCGATGAGCGGAATTAAATCCCGTATGGCATTGCTTTCCAGTGTCAGGGTTTCTGTTGCGCGTCGTATCCAATTCATCATTGAAAATTAAAAAGGGCAAATTCAGAGAAGCTTGAAACCAAGAGGTCGATGTTATCCGAAAATTACCTATCTTTAGTAGAGCAAAGTTAACGCTTTCGTTCGGCGCAAGCCGGCACCAAATGTCTGATTGATGAGTATAACGGAAATGTCCACCCAAGGGGCGCTTAAGCATTTCTTTGGATTCGATGAATTCAAGGGAGAGCAAGAGCAAGTTGTTGACTGCGTGCTGCGCGGCCAAGACTCCTTTGTGATCATGCCAACAGGCGGAGGGAAGTCCATGTGTTACCAATTGCCTGCATTGATGATGGAAGGGACTGCGATTGTGGTTTCACCATTGATCGCATTGATGAAGAATCAAGTGGATGCCATCCGAGGGCATCATGATGCGGATTCCATCGCCCACTATTTGAATTCAAGCCTCTCAAAATCGGATGCGATGCGCGTCCGCGAAGATGTGGCTACGGGCCTAACAAAATTGCTGTATGTTGCCCCGGAGAGTTTGACCAAGGAGGATAATATCAATTTCCTGAGAAGCATTCGAATCAGTTTTGTGGCGGTAGACGAAGCCCACTGCATTTCAGAATGGGGGCATGATTTCCGTCCTGAATACCGGCGGATTCGGTCCATCGTGAATCAGATTGCCGATGTTCCAATCATTGCGTTGACCGCGACGGCAACCCCGAAGGTTCAAGCGGATATCCAGAAAAACCTTGAGATGAAGAACGCCCAGCTTTTCAAAGCGTCGTTCAATCGAGACAACCTG
>DAISXU010000088.1:5580-9105 GCA_036825655.1 Flavobacteriales bacterium
GAAGAAGGACGCATTGAAGCAAATCGTGCGCCACGCCAAGCGAAACGTTGGCAAAAGCGGTATTATATACTGTTTGAGCCGAAAGAAGGTTGAAGAAATTTCAGAGGTGCTTCGGGTCAATGGAATAAAAGCATTGGGCTATCATGCGGGAATGGATGCAAACACACGCAGTCGCATGCAGGACCAGTTCTTGATGCAAGACGTGGATGTAATCGTTGCAACCATTGCATTCGGGATGGGCATTGACAAGCCGGACGTTCGGTTTGTCATTCACTATGATATCCCGAAGTCGCTCGAGAGCTACTACCAGGAGACGGGTCGCGCTGGTCGTGATGGAGGCGAAGGACACTGCATCGCCTTTTACAGCCACCGGGACATCGAGAAGTTGGAGAAATTCTTGCAAGGAAAGCCGCTGGCAGAGCAGGAAATCGGCCAACAGTTGCTTCAAGAGGTAATGGCTTATGCGGAGACTTCGATGAGCCGTCGAAAATTTTTGCTCCACTATTTCGGCGAGGAATTTGACGAGCACAATGGGCCGGGGGCGATGAATTGTGATAACATGGCCAATCCACCCGTCTTGAGGGATGGACAAGAAGAAGTGCACTTGGTTTTAAGTGCGATTCTGGAGCATGGGCAGCAATTCAGAGCGCCTTTCATTACGGGCGTATTGTGCGGCGAGGAGAACCGCGAAATCCAAGATTACAAGGGTGTTTCAAGCCCGTTTTGGTGCCGAGGCAATGACCATGATGTCCGCCATTGGAATGGAATCATTCGCCAGATGCTGGTGCTTGGTTTGATCCGAAAAGAAATTGAGACGTACGGCGTCTTGAAGATCAAAGATGCTGGAATGGATTTCTTGACGAATCCAACGCCCGTGATGGTTGCGAAAGAACGGGACTATTCCGATGTGGATGCGATTGACTCCATGAGTCAGACTCGGTCGAGCCAGGGCGGCGCAATGGATGAGAAGTTGCGTGACATGCTGAAGTCGCTTCGCAAAGAAGTAGCCGATGAGCAGTCGCTTCCCCCTTATGTCATCTTTCAAGATGTCAGTCTCGATGAAATGGCCATTCACTACCCCCTTACGGAGGACGAATTGTTGCGAATTTCCGGAGTAGGTTCCGGCAAGGCACGCAAATTCGGAAAGCCTTTCTTAAAGCTCATTGACGAATACGTCGAACAGGAGGGAATCGAGCGTGCAGAAGATTTGTTGGTGCACACAACCAATAACAAATCTTCGTCCAAGGTGCATATCATTCAACGCATCGACCGCCAAATCGATCTTCCAGACATCGCGAAGGATTTGAATATTTCACGCGAGGAAGTGATGTCCGAAATTGAAAACATCGTCTCTGCTGGAACCAAGGTCAACTTGGACTACATCATCGACAAGGCTTTGGATGAGGATAGTCTGGAGGAGTTGTTCGAATTTTTGAAGGAATCAGAAGACGCGAGCGTTACGGCATTGATCGAGGAATGGAACGACGTTTACAGCGAGGAGGAATTATTGCTCGCGCGCATCAAGTTCTTAAGCGAATACGCCAATTGATCGCACCCGTGGGCCACACATGGCTCGCTCATCCTCGCAATTCCAGCCAGGATTTCCACCCCAATCGGATTGCAGCGTACATCATGAAGAGTGCGAAGATTGCACGGACGGCAGCCGGATTCATTTTCAACGACCATTTGCTCCCGAGCCACGCCCCGAAAACAAACGTGACGGCCAGTGCCGCAGCGAAATATAGGTTCACAGCTCCCGCTTTGTAGTAACTGATAACAGCCAAAACACCAATGGGCGGAATCATCATGGCAAGGCTCGTTCCTTGCGCCATGTGCTGGGACATTCCCAGCCCGAAGACGAGTGCCGGAACGATGATCATGCCCCCACCAATCCCCACAAAGCCGCTCGCAATTCCGGCGATGAGGCCTATTGCCATCAAAATCAATAAGGTGTTCACATCCATGGTTAGAAGTCCAGTTGAAGGGATAAATTGAAAACGCGGTCTTGCCAGCGCCCATCGTCCACACCCCAGCACCAATCGGCACGTACCCAATAGCCGAGGAGCTTGGAACGCAAACCAAATCCAGTGCCCCAGATGATGGGTTCGCGGTTGTTGTCAACGGTGACCGTGATTGGATTTTGAACGACGACCACTTGATTGAAAGAATTCGCTTCGTCGTAGGGATGTGCGCCATTCCAAGCGGATCCGACATCGGCAAACCCTACGCATTGCAAATCCCGTAAAAATTCAGATTCGACGGATCGCTTGCTCAACGAACTCCAGATAGGGATGCGCAATTCTGTATTGAACAAGGCCATGTGTGCCCCATTTCGGGCATTGTTCTTGAAGCCTCGAATCGGAGTTACACGAGCTTGGTAGCTGTAGGCAATATCCGGATCAATTGGCGTGTTGGAGTTGCCCGCTAGTGAGATGGCATTGTCCACCCCTCCAACCATGGTGAGCAGCTTTTGAGAACCAATGGACCAGTTGGCAGCACTGCGGAAGGCAAAGGTGACATGGCGCCAAAGGGGCTTGTACCAGCGGAAATCCCAACCGACTGTTCCAAAGGTGGATTCGGTTTGCTCAGGGTTGATGAGGTATTCCCCCCAAATTCGGCATCGCAGACCCTCGCGGATGTTGATCATACGCTGGCGCGTATTGTCGAAGACGTAGGCCAGTTGGAGGCCTGTTTGGTGCGTAAATGTCGTTGGCAATCGCAGGTTGAAGGCGTCCGTGGAAAGCGGCGTGTTGCGGTCCATTCGGATCATCGCTTGTAATCGGATGCTGCGCACTTCGTCAAAAGGGTAGCTCAATTGATGGCGCAACAAGTGAATGTGCGTGTTGACCGGAGATTGCGCATTGTTTGCATTTTGCGTCACTCCTTGGCGCTCGAGGATCCAAGTACGGTCGAGGCGTTTGCTCAAATCGGAATAGGCCAGCATGTAACGGCTATTGCTCAGCGATCCAGAAAGGCGGAAGCCCGCTGTGAATCTCTTGTCTTCGAACAAATCGCTCATGGATATTCTAGAGAGCCCGCCCAAACCCGGCTGCACAGCGATTTCACCGGAATATGCTTGGTAGAAGTTGGTGCCGAATGAATTGTCCAATTGGCCCGTGACGGATTCAATGGCATAGTTTCGTCGGTAGTTGACCGGTTTTGGCAATTCGAACGGCTTCCATTCTGTTTGTTTTGCTGCGGGGTCATCTGGCTCAGAATCGGCGCTCATTTCTCCGGCCTGTCCTGACGTGTTCTCTTGGTTTGAAGATGGTTTGTCCGGATCCGTCCAAGGGCCGAATTGATAATTCCGGATGTCGGCTTCGCCACTTTTGGGTTTCCATTCCCAATCGAGGTCCAGTGAGTTCTCGGCCTCGGATGATTCCGGCTGATCGGTCGTTGACTTCCAGGTGCTTTTGTCGGCGGGAATTTCATTCCAATACACATGCTCGCAAAGCTGATGTTCGAATCCGATAACTCTGCGCTCGGCAATGAATTGGAACGAATGAGCTGGAGCCGCGAGGGTTT
>DAISXU010000089.1:0-9015 GCA_036825655.1 Flavobacteriales bacterium
AAGGCTGGGTAAATGCTCTCGATGTTGTTGAGGACAAAATCAATGGCGCCCCAAGTCATCAGTTGAAAAGCGGGTTCTGTTGCCGTGCCGACGTTCCTCAACAATGCGAGATCTGCCGGTGTGTTGGCTACGCCTTGATAGCGTTCTTTGTTGGCTATGGCCAAATCCGTGAGCCCATCTCCGTCGAGATCGGCAAACACTGGAGCCGCCCCTCGGCCTACATCAATCATTTGATCTTGTAAAAAGCGATCGGTAACCCACTCCCAAATTGGTGAAAGGGGTGTGCCTGAATTTTTCCAAACGTGTACGCTTGCGTCGTCATTGGTTTCAATGTGGGTGTTGGGAGAGACCACTAAATCCTGAATCCCGTCCGAATCGTAATCCCAAGGATAGGCTGCCGGAAAACGGCTTAGGTTCAAGGTGTCTTGTGCTCCCGCATGGGGCAACAAAGAAGGGAAGTGCATGTCAGCAAAAGCTGTGCTGTCTTGTCCGTCTGCGGCATCCTCGAGCGTCAAGGCAGCAAGGAATGGGTATGAAACATCGCCAATGAGCAAGTCGGGAAGGGGCGTTTCGTCGTCTAAATGAAGCAAGGTTACGGTTCCACCGGCATGGCGGTAACCTCCTCCCGTCACGTGCTCAGTCGTGCGCGGGTCTGCCACATTGAAGCTGCATGAATGGTCGTCGCCAATGAAAACGCTATTGTCTTCAAAACCTTCATTCCACATGCCATAGCATCGGTTGGTGCATTCAAAGTCAAGTGCGCATGGTGTTTGGCCCATGAAGGCATAAAGGGTAGAACTAGTTTCCGTGAAGGTGACCAAGTCCAGTGCTCCATCTCCATTGAAATCACCAATCGCAGGTTTGTCAATGGTCAAACAGAGCAAGGACAAGGCTTCGGCACCGGTTCCAAAATCCCATTGAGCCAACAGCGGTTGAGCCACCAACTCGAAGGATGGAGTTCCTGCAGTCGATGCAGTCATCACGTTGCGGTAAACGTGCACGGCATTTTGAAAGCCCGTAAACAAATCAGGCAAGCCATCGCAGTCGTAATCCCTCAACAACACCCAATGCTTTAAGTCGGGCCATCCCAATTCCCAGTCCAGCCGCTCGACCAATCGACCGTCGGGCAGTTTTTCAAAAAGCAAAACCCGTTCGCCATCGCGATCGAAGGCAAACAAGTCCTCGTCTCCGTCCAAATCAAAATCAATGCCTGACCATTGAGGTGCGGTCAAGCCTCCAGTAAATGGATGATCCAAGGGTGTGCCACCGTCGAGAACGGCAGGTCCTGCTGAAGGTGACCACGTGAAAGGGCTCTGGGCATGCAGTGCGAAGGGCATCAAAATTGCCATGAAGGCCGCGCGAGAAGTCAAATGCAGCATGAATCGAAGTTTGCCCATAAAGATGGGGGAATCTCGTTGAAAAGCTCCTGTTGCGCTTCAGCAAATCCGGCCTTGCACCTGTTAAATTTACCCCATGAGTCCAAACGTGAAGCGGTTGAAATTTGTTTGGGCAGCCACCGGCGCCTTTTTCGTTGCGCTTGGGATTGCGGTAGGAGCGGTGGGCGTTCACGTTCTGGAGTCGCGCGGAATGGTGGAAGGAGCAGGTCGTTGGGATTTGGCCGGGCAGTACGCCGTTTTGATGGGGTTGGGATTAATCGCCTTGACCTCGCTGCGCTTGGCGAAGGAAGGCCTGGGAAAGGCCTGGCCAGAGGTGTGCTTGGTCCTCGGAGTTCTCGGATTTTCTGGCGGCTTGTTGTGGAAGGGGATTTTTCCTGAGTCCATTGTGGGGCAGGTCATCCCGGTTGGAGGAGTCATTCTAATTGTAGGTTGGATGTGGGCGGGAATTCAAATAATAGCTTTGGCCCGATTGAGTCCATCCTGACCGCCTTATCTTCGTTTTGGGAAATGCAATGAACAGTTCTCTATGAAACATGTTGGAAACACACCGTTCGAGGCTTCGTTGGAAGCCATCGGACTGGAAGGCATTGCGCGAGCGCATTGGAACCTTCCACCGGCCAAATTGGTCCTTCAGACCCTCCTGCGCGGGGAAGGCGTCCTCACTAATTCGGGAGCCCTTGCGGTTGATACGGGAACGTTTACTGGACGTTCACCGAAAGATCGCTTCATCGTAAAAGATGAATTGACGGCTGAGGAGGTTGATTGGGGAGCCATCAACCAGCCATTGAGCTCGGATGCCTTCAAAACACTTCACGCGGACATGGTTTCCCATTTGGAAGGAAAAACAGTTTTCGTGCGTGATGCGGCCGTGGGGGCAGATCCAAAAACCCAGCTTAAGGTGCGAGTCATTACCGAAAAATCATGGGCGAACCTCTTCGTAAGCAACATGTTCATTCGGTTGGAAGATCGGGATGTGCTGGTTCCGGAGTTGGATTGGCACATCGTCTGCGCGCCGAGTTTTGAGGCGGACCCGATTCGCCACGGCGTCCGGCAGCGAAATGTTTCAGCCATCGACTTTACGCGGAAAACAATCTTGATTGCTGGTTCGGCCTACACAGGTGAAATCAAAAAGGGAATGTTCTCTGTCATGAATTTTGTCCTGCCCACAGTGCACAGTGTTTTTCCGATGCATTGCTCTGCGAACCGGGATGAGGAAGGCAATGCGGCCATCTTCTTTGGTTTGTCTGGAACGGGAAAGACCACATTGAGCAGTGATCCTGGTCGTTGGTTGATCGGAGATGACGAGCATGGATGGGGGAAGTCGGGCATTTTCAATATGGAAGGAGGGTGTTATGCCAAAACCATCGATTTGAGTCCTGAAAAAGAACCGCAGATTCACCAAGCCATCCATTTTGGCGCCATGCTAGAGAACATTGGTTTTGAGCGGGATGAAGTCACCCCCAATTATGAGGACTCAACGCGCACAGAGAACACCCGTGTTTCGTATCCCATCCATCACATCCCAGGTGCTGTAGCCGATGGGACCGGTGACCACCCCCGCGATGTTTTCTTCTTGACGTGCGATGCGTTTGGTGTATTGCCTCCCATCAGCCGATTGGACAAAGGCCAAGCCATGTACCATTTCCTAAGCGGTTACACCGCAAAAGTCGCGGGCACAGAGGTAGGCGTTACCGAGCCGACTGCAACATTCAGTGCTTGTTTTGGTGCACCTTTTATGCCCCTGCATCCCACACGCTATGCGGAGATGCTCGGGGACCGCATGGAAGAGCACGACGTTCGCATTTGGCTTGTGAATACGGGTTGGTCTGGTGGTGGTTATGGCGTCGGACAACGGATGAAACTGAAGTATACGCGAGCCATGATCAGCGCTGCAATGCGCGGAGAATTGGACGAAGCGGATTACGTCACAGACGACACATTTGGTTTGAAGTTTCCGAGCCATTGTCCCGATGTGCCAAATGGGCTCATGAATCCAAGGGACGCATGGCAGGATGCCGATGCTTATGAATCGGCAGCGACGCATTTGGTCGGATTGTTCACGAAGAATTTCAAATCGTTCGAGGCCATGGCATCCCATGCCATTTTAGAGGCCGCACCCACCGTTTGATTCAATAACAGACTCCTTGCAGTGGGGCAGGTCAATTTTGGCTTGCCCCGCTTATTTTCGCATCATGCGTTTTTTCTATGCTCCTGAAATTGGCCATCCGATTCATCAGCTTGATGAGGAAGAAACGCGCCATGTTGTCAAAGTTCTCCGAGCGAACATCGGTGATGAATGCGCCTTGACCGATGGCAAAGGCCGTTTGTATGAAGGGGTGATTCATTCGTTGGATAAACGCACATGCACTCTTGAAACCAAGCTCGCTCGAACAGATGCGCTCCCTTCAAGGCGAGTTCATTTGGTCGTAGCCCCCACAAAAGCGACGGATCGCTTTGAGTGGATGTTGGAAAAAGCCATGGAGCTTGGGGTTGAGTCCATTTGGCCAGTAATCACGGAGAGGTCGGAGCGAACGCGGGAAAAACCGGATCGGTGGATGCGCATTTTGGTTGCTGCCTTGAAGCAAAGCCAACAAACGCGGTTGCCTGAGCTGCAGCCCCTTCAACCGCTGAGTCAAGCCATCGAGGCTTTGAATCACATGCCCGGCTTCATTGCCCATTGCTTGCCTGCTTTCCATAAAACCGGCAAGCCACATTTGATCGAGTTGGCAGGGTCACATGCTGAGGCGTGGGTCGCCATCGGTCCTGAAGGGGATTTTACGCCTGAAGAAATCGAGAGGGCACTTGCCGCAGGAGCACAAGAGATTGGGTTAGGGGAGAACCGGTTGCGAACTGAAACAGCAGGAATCGCTGCGGTTCATAGTTTCCACCTCGCGTCTAGGCTCTAGATCTGAGGCGGTTCAGGAATGGCCTGCCAGTGAGTGACATCTGCAAAAAAATGATTGCTGTTGCCCTCGCCAGACCAAAAATGAGCGCCGTGTTTCAATGCCTTTTCAGGATTGTTTGCATAGAAATCCTTGCAGAATCGAAGAACCAAGACTTCTCGAATCTCAAAGTCCAAAGACTTGCCCGGCGGAAAAACCCGGTTGCCAGGGACGAATGCGAGCACGCGTTGCTCGTTTTCGGGCAATTGGGATGCAATGGCGATCCAAGCGTCTTTCATCATTTTCCGGTGAAGGATGGAGTCCTTTTTTCAAGGAAAGCAGCTACTCCTTCGGCGTAGTCAGCTGAATTCGAGGCTTCAATTTGTAGATCGCGTTCGGTGGTTAAATGGGTGGACAAGTCCTGCTCCCAACCCGCTTGGAATGCCTTTTTTGTCAGCCCCAACCCACGGGTTGGCATGGCGGCTAACTGCGCAGCCAAGGCAGCCACTTGAGGCTCGAATTCATCCGCAGACAAGGCCTTGAAGATCATGCCCATTGCTTCTGCCTCTTGCGCTTCGACTGGGGTGCCAAAATAGGCGAGTGCCGTAGCGCGTTGTTGCCCGATCAGCCGAGGGAGCATCCAGGTACCACCACTATCCGGTATCAAACCAATCTTGGAAAAGGCCTGTATGAACTTCACTCCATGGGCCGCGATTGTCAGGTCGCATGCCAAAGCAATGTTGGCCCCTGCTCCGGCCGCAACTCCTTGCACCGCCGCAATGACAGGCTTTTCCATGTTGCGAATCCGTCGAATGCTTTCGTTGTATGTTTCTTCTACTATGATGCTGAAGTCGGGTGCGTCGGGTGCGGTGACTTCTTTCAAATCTTGTCCCGCACAAAAGGCCCTTCCGGCTCCAGTGATCACCACACACCGCACCGTGTCGTCATTTGCAGCGTCGTCTAAAGCAGCTTGAAAGGCACGTCCCATGTGCCGATTGAAGCTATTGAAGACCTCCGGACGATTCAGGGTGATGGTGCGCACAGCGCCTGAATCTGTAATCACAATGGAATCGTTCATGGTCAGGGGTGTTGCAGGTGAATGCGGACGATTTGATGTTCCGCTTTCAAGAGGTAAGTGCCTGTGGCGAGTTCTGGAAGCTGCCATTGGATCTTTTCATTCCCCCCGATCGCCTGTGTCGCAACCAATCGGCCATGCAGGTCGAACAACTGTGCGGTGTTGCCAGCGGGAATTCCACTGAGGTTCAAGGTGCCTGAAGTCGGATTGGGCCAAACGCGGAAGGAACCTTTCCCATCCGTCAACCCCATGGAGGTGCTCTCGTCACTGGAAGTGCAGCCATTGGCATCGGTGACAACGAGCGTAACAAACCAAATTGTGGGGCTGCAGAACACCTCGGGGTTGCAATCGCAAGGATCGAGTTCGGTGCACGTTTCAGAAGTCGCTACGTCCGTCCAAAGCACTTCAAACGGGGCGGTACCCCCCGTAATTTGAGCCGTTGGCATTCCAGATTCGGATGGAATGATTTCAACGGAAAGGTCGCAAGGAAGGCAAGCGGACAATGGGCTGCCATTCAGTTCAATCACCGTTCCAAGTGAGTCCAGAGGGTTGTTGAAGGCCGGATACTGCGCGGGATACCGAGTGGCCTTGAACGTGAGGTTGGCGGCAGGTGCCAGCTCGGTGCCCTGCGCGACAGGTTGCCCAGCTTGCAGCGGCGTTACATATTGCCAAACCGTATCTCCTGATAAAGTGATTTCAGAGATCCGCCCAGCTCTTCCTTCACACACTAAAAAATTCGGTCCAGCCAACGGTTGAAAACTCGAAAGGCCTGTGCTCGAAAAACCACTCGGTTCAGTTGCTTCCCAAAAGAAATCAGGAGCCGATGGAGCAAAGACTGCCCCGTTCATGATGTATGAATTGTCGTATTCGTCGTACGGAGGGACCACCACGGTGAGGGCGGAGTGGGTTCCGGTGGAGTCGGGTACCCTGTTGTTGAAAACACTGATTTTACCGAAAAAAGGAGAGCTGGTTTGGTAGGGCTCATCCACCCAATTCGCATCGTGCTGGTAGTGCAAGTGATGCTGAGTCGAATCACTGGAACCGTAGGCCATCGGATTGCCCCAACGCCACTTGATGGAGCCGTCGCTGAAGTTGCCATGGTCGATGACCCAAATTTCATCGTATTCTGGCGCACTGACTAGGATGTGATCGTTGATGGGATTGTAATCAATGCTGTTCATGTGCACAAAATCCATGGGGACGTTGCCGACCTGGGGATAATTCAAATCGATGCGATGGGGATTGGCTGACACCTCGCCAAAATTCTGTGCTTCAGGATTGACGTTTTGTACCAAATGGTCCCACAACCGCCATTCCCAGACCACTTCTGCACCACCAGTTCCGTTGGGTTGGAGCTCGACGATTTTCTCACTCCATAACCCTCCAGCCGTAAGCATTTCGGGGTCTCGCCCTGCTAAAGCACAAGCTGCGGAATCAATGGCCTCCCAACAAATGGCCAACACGTTGCCGTTGGGCATGGGAGCAATGTCATGGTGGAATCGGGCGGAGTCATTGTTTTGAACATAGCTCCACAGGATTTCATTGTCCCAGCTGCGTCGCTCGACGACAGCGCCACCGCCTCCAGCCCAAATCGGATTGCCAGAAATCGAGGCAGGTCGACGGGTCATCATCAAATCTCCATTGGGCAACAGGTAAGCCGTGTTGCCTGGTCTTGACATGGTTTCGCTCTCCCACATGTTCACCACTTCACCACAAAAGTTAAGGAGGTAGGCATGGGGTTGATTGTGCGGATAGACCAGGGTGTAGCCGTCCAAGGTGGCCTCGGGGGCGTAGGTGATGGTTCCCACGGTGTTTTGTGCGAAGGTCAGTGCACACCCCATGCAGGCAAGTAGCGTCAATGTTAGTTTGAGGGTCATATTTTGAGCCATTTTAATCGGTTGCAATCCTGAGGGTTGGAGCCAAAGGTATGCACCAAATAATGCCCTGGCGGCCAACTTTCCGTGTCAATTGCCATGCGATTTGACCAAGAACCTGAAGCCATGACCTGTCCAGAAAAGGAGAAGATCTCAAAGCGGGCGTTGGTTCCTTGCGGAGCGCTCCAACTGACTCGATCTTGACCGGGATTGGGAGCCAATTGCAGTTGGCCCCTTGCAGCGATTTGATCCACATGAGCGTGCAATTCACATTCACTCAAGTCAGGATTCACCTCAATCGGCAGTCCAGGGGTCATGGTGCGTCCTTCAAATCCAGGAAAGTCGGGTGGGTAGCGGCGGGCGAGGAAAACGGCGTTTTGCAGGGGCTGGTTTCCTTGTGCCAACGGGCCAAAGCCTGAAACCGGGTTTACATATTCCCATACCAAGGTCTCGTCGGGCTGCACTTCAGTGAGTCTGCCTATGGCCCCTTCGCACATCAACGTGTTGCCATTGGGCAGTCGCTGTGCCCCGGAGAGGTTGCCAGAGTAGAAGTCCAAGGTGCCTGTTTCGGGATAGATGTTGGCGGGAGAAGTAGGTCCAAAAGCCTCGCCTTCGAGGATTTCGTAGCTGCCATCGGATGACATGGCGGGGGTCCATTCTTCCACTGTGCTGTAGGCACCTTCCGGTCGTTGGAATCCATTGTTGAATACCATGAGGGCATGGGATGCTGTCCAATCAGACCAGTGAACATCATGCTGCCCGAAAAGCGCCTGATCCGCTTCCGTACCCCGCCCGTAAGCTCGGGGGTTGCCCCAACGGTAAAGGACATCGCCCGCGGGCCCTGCTGCTTCTTCCGCGCTTAATCCGTGATTGATGATCCAGATCTCGTTGAATTTCCGGGAGGACAATGCAATTTGGTCTAAGCCCGGGTGGTAATCGATGGCATTCACATGCAGCCAATCCGCAGCAGCCAAAGCTCCACCTCCAGGTCCAGCCCCACCTCCTAAGGCCGTGGCCTCAAAATTGAGATCAATCTTACCTGGAAAATCAGCAGAAGCCCCGTAATGCGGTGCGCTCGAATCGAACTCCTGGACCAAGTGATCCCAAACGGACCAGTGCCAAACCACCTCGTCATTTGCGTTCCGCTCTTCAACCCGTGTTACCCACACTTCAGGTGAGGTCAATTCTGGATTTCTCCCCTTGGCAATGGCCTCGTCACCCGAATGCCTTTCCCAGGCAATGAACAGGAGGTTGCCATTGGGAAGCACGGTGAAGTCGTGATGGGCGTGAAGGGAGTCGCTCGCGGCATCCCAAAACCCCATGAGGTTGCCCTCCCAATCCCACCGCTCAAAACCACCCCCAATGCCACCTCCATCGAATGCGTCCGAATCCAAGCGAACGGACCGGATGAGGTCTCCATTGGGCAGGAGGTAGGCCGCCAATCCTGGACGGTAATCACTTGACCATTCTTGAATGATCTGCCCACAGTTATCAATCAGGTAGGTGTTCGTCGAAGCCGTAGGCACCAAGAGCGTGTACCCACCGATAGAACCTGCTTCATTCAAGAGCGTTCCAATGGTGTTTTGGGCCTCGATGGCTGAAGGAATGGCCGCAGTTAGCCAGACGACCTCAATCCAAAGGAAAAACGCGTTGAATCTTTTCATGATCAATGAACGAGGCCGCTCGGGCCCATTGGTTGAACTGCAGGAAATCTTCCCGGGTGACACCAAGGTGCTCAGAAAGCAAGTGGTACTCCCGAGTGAGGTTTGTGTCCATCACACCCGGAT
>DAISXU010000090.1:0-8918 GCA_036825655.1 Flavobacteriales bacterium
CTGTATCGTCCAAAACATGCGTAGCCACCGACTGATTCAACGTTGTACCTGAGCTCTTGAATGCCAAACTGCCGGATACACCTGAGACCCGGACATCCCGAAACTTAAAGGCTTCTACAGGCAAAAAACGCTCCGGCCAAGAAGCTCGCCATTCCTGGTAAACCAGGTTGCGGGATTTCTGCATGGCCTCGATGCCATTTGCGATCCACTCCCTGCGGGATTCGTCCCGACATCCCCCGTCAATCCACTCCGCAAGAGCACTCCTCCAAAACAGGCATTCCTCCGCCCCCCCGTCAAGAGGTCGCCAACGCTTCGAAAGAGACGTTAAATGCATGGGAGTTTGTGCCTTCATCATCAACGCGAAGTTCCAAATGCGTTAGCTTTGATGCACCATGAAAGGCCGATATTTTTCCGTTGGTTGGATTGCACTGGTTGGGTTGGGTTCAGGATGCTTGCCGGATCCTGCATTTCCTGACGAACCCACCTTGACCTTCATTTCATTTGACCCGAATGGAGGGTCAGGCCGTGAGCTGGTGATGGCATTTACAGATGGGGATGGGGATTTTGGTTTGAATCAATCGGACACGGTTGCTCCTCACTTTTGTTCTACCTGCCCTTACCACCAAAACTTACATTGTGAAGTTGATGAGCTACGCAATGGGGTTTGGACTTGGGTGCCTTTGGACCCAGAGGCAGGTCAAGTTCCATTCTATTACCGAATTCCGCGCATCACTCCGAGTGGCAGTAACCCATCACTGAATGGCACGTTGGCGATAGACATGCCGACCTGGCACCTCGCCACTCCTTACGACACCATGCGATTTAGAATCAGGATTTGGGACCGGGCGCTCAATGCCTCCAATGAGGTCGTTACTCCCTTTCTGCTTAAGCCCTGATCAATCCTCAGCAGCGAATTGGCTGCTCACGTGGGCGACGCGATCGCCGATTTCCTCCAAGGACGTTACGACATCGTGATACAGAAGTCCACTGACCTGAGGGTACTTGCCGCGATCGGTATCTTTCAGGTGCTTTTCGCGCAACACGTCCCGGTAACCATTGATCCTGCTTTCAACTTCTGCCACTGCATCACTCGAAACCAACTCCCCTGAATCAAGTGATTTTACCATGAGCTCGTTGGCCTCCTCAACCAAGTCAAACATGCGATTCAGGCGCTCGCGTTGTTTCGGAATGAAATAGCTAAATGCGACTTCTCTTTGGCCCAGTTTCCGCGCCAAAGACTTGTAGACATCTCCAATCCGTTCGATGTCCGTATTTGCGTTCATGCACGACTGAATGCGATCGCTCAATTCCGATGTCAATTCCAGTTGCGTGATGTGATGAAGTGAGTCGCTGATTCGGCCTTCGGCTTCATCCAATCGGATCTCCGAACGCAGAATCAGACTGAGCAGGTCTTCCCTTTCCAAATCGTCGATGGGGGCCAGCATCTTGCGCACAAGGCCATTCATCCTGGATGCCAATCGGGCAGAACGCAACAGCTCTTGTTGAACGCGTTCGATGCCAATCTCCGGCGGCAATTGACGCACCGAATCTGCATTCAAATCCGCTTGAACAGGGTCAACAACGCCTCCGCCTCGAACTAAAGCATCACTCCAACGAACCAATTGGTCCGTAAACATGCTCAGAAGCAGGGCATTCGTTACATTAAAGAGGGTATGGAAACTTGCCAAAACCAACCCATCCTTGCTGCTTTCACCTGCAACGCCTGACCAAATCCAGGTGAGCCCATCAACAATGACGGGCAACCACCAAACAACCCACATGGCTCCGATGAAATTGAACAGAAAGTGAATGCGCGCTGTGCGCCGCGCTTCCCGATTGCCAACCGCGGCAGCGAGGTTTGCAGTAACCGTGGTCCCAATGTTCTCCCCCAAAATCATGGCCGCCCCATTTTCCAAACTCATGACGCCCGATAGAACGGCTGCCAGCGTCAACGCTGTAGCTGCACTCGATGATTGGATCAATGCCGTCAACAATGCTCCAACGACCAGCAAAAACAAATTCATGCTCAGCGTGCCTACTGAACTGAAGTTCCAATTCCCCATTACTTGGGCTGCGTCAAGGGTTTGAAATTCATCCCTTAAAACCCCTAACCCGATGAACAACAAAGCGAAGCCGATTACAATTTGACCAATGTTGCGGGATTTGGTCCCCTCCATCAAAAAGAAAGGCAATGCCAAGCCCACAAGGGGAAGAGCTAAACTCCCAAATGAAAGCCCGCCCACCGACAACACCACCAACCAAGCCGTGATGGTTGTCCCAATGTTCGCTCCAAACAGAACACCCACCGACTCGCGCACAGTGATCATTCCTGCATTAACCAAGCTCACCAAGGTCACCGTGACTGCTGAGCTCGACTGCAACACGACGGTAACCAACGTACCTGTCATTGCACCCAGACCGGTACTGCGCGTCAACCGTCCAAGCAAAGACCGCATAGACGCCCCGCTTCCACGTCGAATGCCATCACTCATGGTGCGCATTCCGAAGAGGAACAATCCCAAGCCACCGAGAAGTGTCAATATGAAATGGAGCGCACTCATTTTTTACGAATATAGGGGGGCAAAAATAGAAGAAGGGCATCCCGCGGGATGCCCTTCCTGAATCAACAAATTGTAAAATCTCAATTACTCTGGACAATCCACGCCGAAGGCAGCGAGGAATTGGAGCAAGTCAACTGCTGAGACAAATCCATCTTCGTTCAAGTCTGCAGGACACGTGTCCTCGAGCATGAATTCACATGAACCATCATCGAATGTAGCTCCCATCGCATAGTTGGTCGCATCAGCATAGGTGCAACCATGACAAGAGTAGTCACAAGAACCATCGTCGAAGTAAGCAGTCGCGGAGTAATTGCATGCCGTTGGTTCAGAACAACCAAAGGCAGATGAGTTCGCAGCACCCGGCGTTCCGAAGTCAACAAAACTTCCTTGCCAGTTATCCGCATCGTCGTTGTTCAAATCGGTCGCAATCAACTCGAGCGTTGAGCAGTCGCCGTTGGGACTTTGGATCAAGGTATTGCCCAATATGCTCACCGTTGTGCTCGGCCATGGAGAAGCCGAAGCATAAATCACCTCATCGATGATGTTGCTGTAGCTATCCTGGAGGCTGATGGCTTCTCCGCCATTGCCGAAGTTACCCGTGAACATTTGGAAGATTTGAGCTCCCGTGTATGCGTAGTTCGCAGTGGATGCATCACTCACCGTCAACAAGGCGTATTCACCGGCAGCCAACACGTCATCGTCACCGAAGGCATAAGCCAATTCCGCGTTGCCTCCAGAAGTATTGTAGAACAGGAAGCCTGCCAGGCTTACTGCCATGTCTTCGGCGTTGTAAATCTCAACAAACTCGTAATCAAAGTCACCACCTTGAGCTGAACATGGGTTGTAGTGAATCTCATTGATGATCAAGTTGGGCAACGTGTAATAGCAAACGTCATTGGTTGGGTTGTTTACAGCTGCATCGAAATTCAATGCGTTGGCATCACCACAGCCAGAAACAATGCACGAGCCGTCATCTGCTACAGCAGCTGGATCGTAGTTGTCAGCATTCGGATTCATGCAACCCGTTACACTCGAGCAAGAGCCATCATCTTCTTGAGCAAGCTCATCGAAGTTCAAGAAACTTGGATCGGTGCATCCCAATCGCTGCACATCACCCGCATCGCGGATCATCAGCTTATATGAACCGTAGGAATAGAAGTTGGGGCCTGTGACCCGGTAATTTGCGCCTTGCTCCAATACAGGGTACCACACCCCTCCAACTTCAACGCTATCATCCTGAGCAATGTATGCGTGGTCCTTGGCACGAATCATTCCCGAACCGTCGTCCACTTTCCACTCACCGTAGCTACCGATTGCATCAATCAACTCCGCTTCGACGCGGACCAAGACGCTCTCCCACTGCTGATCGGAAACAGCAGCTGTAGACAACATCTCAGCCGCAGGCAGTGCGTTTCCAGAAGAAGCCACCTCTGAAACCGCTCCTTGAATCTGGACGAGGCCATAGACGTTGCCCACAACACCCGTAACAACAACCTCATCGCCGATGGTTACACCTTCACCAATGACCCAAATGGCAGACTGGGCGCCTGTTCCGTTTTGGATCACATAACTGGCATTGCCCGCGACATCTCCAAGGGGAGGATAAACCCCAGTTACGATACCCGTGGTTTCAACTTGACCTGTTGCATTTGTTTGATGAATTTCTTGAACCGTCAAGTTGGGAATGTAGACACATGATCCATCATCCACTGTTGCAATGGGGTCGTAGTTAACTGCGAATTCATCCATGCAACCTTCATAGGTTGTGGCACAAATGGCATCGATCGAGTGCGCTCCAAGGTTGGTGAAATCGTCTTGAGCAAGCACAATCCACTCCGAGTCAAATTCATTCGTTCCAGCAGAGGCGGCAAAATTGCCACCGTTTCCGCTCGAAACGCTCGACTTCCGCACGAGTGTGTGATTCTGAGTACCGTTGGTAACGCCGGCTACTTCCCATCCTGACCCCGGATCTCCACCTTCAATCAATCCAATTTGATCAACAATTACCGTGTCAGTACCTGTCAATTCTGCCAAAACATAGGTGTCATCTCCGTTGGAGAGGTACTGATATGTCATATCTGCCACTTCCAAAATCTCAGCCGCAGCAGAAGGATGCGCTACGATGTAGTGGCCTCCACTCACAATTGCGGCGTCTCCTGGGAAAGTAAAAGTCCAGAAATCTACCTGACCCGTAACGCTCGTTGCATCTGGGTTGTCACAGCCGTTCGAGCAATTGCCCAAAGTGTATTGGCTCAAGAAAACTGTATTTCCTGTCGCATTGAAAATTTCGAGGTACTTGTTGTTGCCTCCTCCTTCTGAATATTCAGAGAAGAGCAAAGAGCATTCCATGTTGTCAAACACGCACGTTCCATTGGGAATGCCCGCAGCAGGGTTGTAGTTCGTAGCCTGAGCATTGGTGCAACCATAAAGCAGAGCATCATCTGCAGAGCGCGGTTGAATCTTAAAGTTGCTGTAAGAATAGTCCAATGGACCGGTTACTTCCCAGGTAGACCCAGCAATCACAGCACCCGTCAAAAGCGCGTTGTAACCCCGGTCATCTACTCGCACATCACCCGAACCGTCACTCAACGACCATTCGTTGTTTCCAAGGGCTGGGTCGACAACATCTCCTGTCACCGTCACCAGTACGCCCTCCCACTGTTCATCAGCAACTGCGGAAGTAGCGAGCATTTCTGCTGAAGGCAATGCGTTGTCTTGAGATAGGATGACAACGGATGGGCTGGTCAATTCTGTCAAATCGTAGTATTCAACAACCGAGGCAGTTATTTCGACTTCATCACCAACGGTGAGGTTCACATTGGAACCGTACATCCAAATTCCTGAGTAAGCTCCAGTTCCATCTTGGATGCTCGAAAGCGATCCAAACACACCCGTCACGATACCTGTGGTAACAATGGTCTGGCCGGTGTACGCACCTGTCAACTGACCCTCTTGGATCGTTGCAATGGGCGTATTCACTACTTCCAAACACGAACCATCGTCGTAATCTGCTGACTGGTTGTAGTTGGGTGCAGCCGCATTGGTACAACCACCGGCACCTACGGTGATGGTTCCAACCATTCCACTGGCGGCATGATTTCCTACAGAACAATCATAGGAGTAGACCCCCGGTACGGTGAAAGTAAAAGAACCAATGCACTCAGCACCTGCGCTGCTGTTCACTGGATCGAAAGAGAATGCCTGTGGATTCCCAAACGATTCGCCCGTAAGGGTGTTGATGTCACCATTGGCATTGTGGTTTCCTCCGATGTTCTCAAAAACTACTGTTGTTCCTGGCTCGATGCTGAGGTCCGCCGGAACGAAGGTCAAATAAGGAGAAGCTTGGATGACCGTTCCATCCACGTTACACGCGTTATCAAATGTGCAAGAACCATCATCTGAGTTTGCGGCAGCGTTGTAGTTGGTGGCGTTTTCGTTCGTACAACCTTCCACTGCAGCGCCGCAGACGCCCGTGAAGGTATGCCCACCGAGGAAGGTGAAGTCATTGGAGTCATAAACTTCCCAATCTGTGGCAGCGGAAGATTCCCAATCCATGTTGCCTTGAGTCACTGACGAGATCCGCACGATGGTGTGGTTGACAGTTGCTCCAGCAACCCCTCCAGCATCCCAGCTAGATCCCGGGTCTACCCCAATCACACCAATTACGTCAATCACTTCCCCTGCAGCATTCAACAAAGCCACTGCGTCATCTCCGTTGAAAAACGTGATGCTGGATGTTACATCCGAAAAAGCGGCAACTTCAGCTACAGCAGAAGAGTTGGTAATGGTGTAGACTGCACCAGCTGATAAGGACCCCGTGAGGGCCAGTTCATAGTTCGCAGTGGCACTGCCATTGGAATACGTTGCAACAGAATACTGCGTCAAATCGATGTCTCCGGAAGTCGGATTGTACAATTCAAGCCACTTGTTGCTACCTGATCCTTCTCCGTACTCGGAGATGAACAAGTCACATTGCGCCGACGCAGTCGCGGCGCTCGCCACGAGGATTGCACCGAACATCCAATTGAATAACTTCATGGGGCGGTTGGTTTGGTTAATGAAAGTGGGTGCAAATTAGGCAATTTTCGCTGAGGTCAAAACAAAACGACCACACGTTATGAATAGATTAACCTTCTATTAATGTCGTCGAGCGAATATTTAACTCCCTCAAAAATCAAAAAATAGTCGTTTGCTCAGGCAGTAATTTAAAGGTGAGGCGATGGTGCGGGGTCCTGCCATGTTGCTGAATTGCCGCACGGTGGACCTTCGTCGGGTAGCCCGCATTTCGATCCCAACCATATTCCGGAAATGACAATGACAAATGGTGCATGTAAGCATCTCGATGGGTTTTTGCCAAAACACTGGCTGCAGCAATCGACGCAAAACGGCCATCACCCCGCACATGACAAGCGTGAGGAGGAAAGCCCAACTCCGAGGTAAATCGATTCCCATCAATGAGCAAACGGTCTGGCGCGTTTCCCAGCCCTTTGACAGCGCGTCGCATCGCAAGAAAGGAAGCTTGTAAAATGTTCACCTCATCAATCTCTGCTGGAGTTACATGAGCAACGCACCAAGCCACCGCTTCGGCCTCGATTCGCTTCCGCAATGTCACCCTTCTCGAAGCGGTCAGTTTCTTGCTGTCATTGAGCAGTCCTTCAGCGACCAGTGCCTTGGCTAGCTCATCGCCCAATATGACCGCACTCGCAACAACCGGTCCTGCCAAGCAACCGCGTCCTGCCTCATCGCAACCTGCCTCAACGGAGCCGAATACCTCCCATGGTTTCAATGCCATTACATCAGAATTTTTTCGATGCTCCGCCAAAATAGCTGGGCCGAATCGTCCCATGAAAAACGAGCAGCTCGGCTCAAGCCTGCCTTCACCCGATTCGCACGCCACTCTGGATCCTGGTCCAGCCTCAGCATCGCTGAAGCAGCAGCCGCGGCATCATTGGGCGCAACCAACGCCGCACCGGCTCCGCCTAGGACCTCAGGAAGCGAGGTTGTGTTGGAGGCAATGACTGGAACACCAGCAGACATGGCCTCCACTAAGGGAATACCAAACCCTTCGAAATGCGGCAAATAGACCAACCCCTCCGCGCCTCCTAACAACGTTTCAAGTGCCTTAGACCCAAGCCGTCCCATCCAGCGAACGCCCGTCATGGATTGCCATTCCGATGGGATTTCATTCCACATGGGTTTCCCCACGATCAGCAAATCGGCGCTTCCTCCCTCGTTTCGGTAGGTTCGATGCGCATCGAGCAATCCTTGAATGTTCTTCCGAGGATGGATGCTACCTACAAAACAATAGTATGGTTTTCCGTCATTCCAATGCGATCGGGCCTGCAGTTTTTCACCAGGATTTAGTGGCTCGAAAGCGGTTGATGGAGCATTGTACACCACATCTATTTGATCCATCGGAACCGCGTAAAATCGGTGGATGTCCTCTTTGGAATGATCACTGACCGTCGCTATCCGTTTTGCGATTTGAGCAAAAGCACGAAACCTCCGCTGATAATGGCGGGCGTCACGGGCAGGCAACCATTCAGGGTGGTGCTCAAAATTTAAATCGTGCATCACCGACAACTGCGGAATGGCAACTCGGCGGCTTATGAATCCGTCCGTCGATATGAATGCATCGGCACCCCATTGGCGAAGCACAAGCGGGATAGCCCCATCCATCCAGGCATCGACTAAGACAGGCCGGCGGGCCGGCGGCCAAACCCGCTTCATTTCGGCATTCAACCCATAATTGAACTGACTCGAAGGAGCACGGTCGAACAACAACAAGAACTCATGCTCTGGATGGGAAGCGATGATTCGCTGATAAATTGAGTGCGTAAACCACCCAATTCCTTCGAGGCGATCAGGGATGAGCAATCGGGCATTGAGGGCGATGCGCGCCATGGCAGCGAAGATAGAAGAAGTTGGAACCTCAAATTGCACAAAGTGCGAATTGTGCATACGGATGTGAATCAAATCTCGTTGTTCCACAGGCCGCTCTCTACCTTAGATTTGCTGCCGCAACTTGAATAGAACACCATGAAGCAAGAACCTGAATTGGATTCATCCCACCTGCTGCAGTTCATCTACAGCAAGCGCAAGACCTTCTTAATCCTTGGCATGGCCTCAACCATTTTGTCATCGGTCTTTGCCTTGCTCATGGAAGAGCAATTCAGGTCTTCTGTGATTTTGTTTGCCACCCCGCAACACTCCATTGGAGAGCAGTTCTATGAGGAGGTCAAACGCAACGACCTGCTCGAATACGGAGAAACTGAAGATGCAGAGCGCCTGCTGCAAATCCTCAATTCCGATCGAATCCGAAGCCGGGTCATCGAGAAATACAACCTTTGGGATCAC
>DAISXU010000091.1:0-8852 GCA_036825655.1 Flavobacteriales bacterium
GTCCCCGGGGTTGACGCGACCTTCTTTTTTCAGGACATATTTGATGTCAGCAATGGTGTGGTCCGTACTCACCATCTTCACATAAGGATGCGCGGTAACTCCCCAAACCAAGCTCATTTGCTTCAAAATCCGCTTGTTGGCTGTGAAGAGATGAATGTTGCATGCTGGGCGCTGGCTGGCAACTTGCATGGCGGTGTAGCCGGAAAAGGACATGGTGACAATGCCCTTTGCTTCCACCCGCTTCGCCAACCTGCAAGCATTGTAGCAGATGCTATCGCTGATGAATCGGTCCTCATCTGGGCTATAGGGTGGGCGCTCGTGGTGGTAGATGTGATTGTGGCGTTCGACGGAGGTGCAAATCTCTGTCATCGCTCGAACGGCATTCACAGGAAATGCCCCCACACTGGTTTCGGCACTCAGCATGACCGCATCCGCTCCATCGAGCACTGCATTGGCTACATCGTTCACTTCAGCGCGCGTAGGCACGGCTGCTTCAATCATGGATTCCATCATCTGGGTCGCGACAATCACTGGCCGGCCATGTTCCATGCACCGTTTGATGATGGACTTCTGGATCATGGGAACTTCTTGCATCGGAACTTCAACTCCCAAATCTCCGCGTGCCACCATGACCGCATCCGTGCATCGGAGGATGTTCTCCAGATCATCCAAAGCTTCAGGCTTCTCAATCTTCGCCACGATGCGCGCATGCGAACCTCGCTCGTTGATGATGCGGCGAAGTTCCTGGATGTCTTCCGCTCTTCTTACGAAAGACAATCCGATCCAATCCACACCTTGCTCCAAGGCAAAGTCCAAGTCTTTGGCATCTTTTTCCGTAATGCAGGGCAAGGAAATAGCCGTGCTGGGCAAGTTGATCCCTTTTCGCGGCTTCAAAATGCCTCCGTATTGCACCTTGCACCGAACCTCATCCTTGCCGTTGGTTTCGATCACCTCCAAACGCAATTTGCCATCATCCAAAAGGACGGGTTCGCCGGCCTTCACATCTGAAGCAAACTGCATGTAATTGGTGAACACGACGCCCGCCTTTCCCACTTCTTTCCCTGTCCGAATGATGAGCTCCGAACCTTCCTTGAGGAACATCTGTCCGCCTTCCACTTCACCTACCCGCAACTTGGGTCCTTGCAAATCAGCCAAGGTTGCGGTATACGTTCCCAATTCCTCATCGATTTCGCGGATGGCGTCAAGCGTTGCTCCATGGACGCTATGTTCCCCATGAGAGAAGTTCAAACGCGCAACGTTCATTCCCATCAACACCAATTCCTTCAGCACATCACGTGGAGTGGATGCCGGTCCCATTGTCGCTACGATTTTCGTCCGCTTCATCGGTCGTTCTTGATTTTCCATGTCATTCGTTTTAGAGGGGGGGATCGCTTCCATTCGCCAAGTCCAACAAAGCGATGTGTTCCATCGCTCCCGTTGTCATCGGGTCCACTTCCACTACCAAAGTAACGAGACGCATTCCTCGCAGTGCATGCATCAGTCCCGGGAGGTCAGGCGTGTCTTCCCCGACGCGCAACAAAAAATCCACCCGTGGCAACTTCTTGAGGAGCACTCCCTCCGGCAGTCGATTGGCGATCAAAGCAACATCCACGCCCGTGTCCTCCGACACAAAACGATGAACCACGAAGTGCTGGTCCCTTGCTCGTTCATCAGGAACCAATTCCGTGTAGTATGCCAAGGACCAACCCATCAGCCGGTTCAACTCCCAACCCAAGCGATGACTCCCCACATGAGAAGTCAATCCCAAAAGCCGGAAATCGCAGCTTTCCTCAAAGTCCGCTTCCAACCATTGCATGCAGCGCGAAAGTAACGAATCTCTGCGAGTGGAGCACCAACGCAAGGGAGTTAATCACTCCACCGAATCCCCTCCTTTTCTCCGCATTCTCCTTCTGGGTTGGCCAGAAGTTTCGGAAGCCGGCGACTGGGCAGCCTGCTTTTTGGAAGCTTTGTTTTGTTCTGCCTTCTTGCGAGCCCCTTCTCCTCGCGGTCCCCGAGGCCTGCCCTTTTTTGGGGCGGGCTGTTCAGCATCGGGCTGTTCGGCAAGTAAACCCCGATCAAACACCGCCTTCCAGGCAACACGCGATGCAGCTTGCTCGGCCTCTTTCTTCGACTTTCCCTTCGCCTCACCAAAGACCCGTCCGTCAACCAAAACTTCCATCACATAATTCGACTCCCCCTCAGAGGAAGACTCACTCACCACGCGGAAGTCAATTTCTTTCTTTTGCGTTTGGCTCCAATGAAAAAGCTTCGATTTGAAATCCATCGTCTGGTGCACTTTTTCGTCCGCACCATGCCGCTTCATCATCCGCAAGACCGCCTTACTGGTTTTCAGGTAACCGTGATCAAGGTAAATCGCTCCAATCAAGGCCTCGAGGGCATTGCCCACAACGGAATCCTGGATGTCTTTTCGACGCATCTTGGAGCGAATGAATGCAGGCAACCCCATGCGCTCCCCCAATAAATTGAGGGTTTTTCGGTTAACGATTTTGGATTTACGTTGGGTTAAGGCCCCTTCTTGATCATCCGGAAAGGAGTCAAACAGGTAGGTAGCAACAGCCAAATCCAAGGCTCTGTCTCCCAAGAATTCAAGCCGTTCGTTGCTTTTAAGTCCCGTCTCATCTCCATCGAGCAAAGAGGCATGAGTCAGTGCCTCATCGTAATGTGACCGGACCTTGATCCTCAGGCCAAATTCACGCTTTACGAGTTCATCCAACGTGGAAGGTGCTCCCCGCGAAGGAATCAAATTACGAACCCAGTGGACGACCCGCTCTGGCATGAATTAGTCAAACGCCTTGAAAATGACCGAGGCGTTGTGCCCGCCAAATCCAAACGTATTCGAAAGCGCCGCACGAATCGGGCGTTCTTTCGGATGGTTCAAGGTCAAATCAAGTTGCTGGTCAATCTCCTCATCCGCATGCTCGAAATTAATGGTCGGTGGAACCAAACCATTTCGAACCGCCAAAATCGACGCAATGGCCTCAATGGCTCCTGCAGCTCCCAAGAGGTGACCTGTCATTGACTTCGTGGAAGAGATGCTCAACTTGTAGGCATGTTCTCCAAAAACCTCTTTGATGGCCAATGTCTCAGCGACATCACCCAACGGAGTGGAGGTTCCATGTACGTTGACGTAATCCAAGTCTTCCGGCTTCATGCCTGCATCATCCAAAGCGGCCAACATGACATTCCTTGCGCCCAATCCTTCCGGATGAGGTGCGGTGAGGTGGTGTGCATCAGCACTCATTCCCCCACCAACCATTTCGGCGTAAATCGTGGCCCCCCGAGCGATCGCATGATCATACGACTCCAGCACAATGGCTCCGGCGCCTTCGCCGAGGACAAATCCGTCCCGCGTAGAATCGAAGGGGCGGGAAGCCTTTTCTGGTTCCTCGTTTCGCGTCGACAGGGCTTTCAATGCATTGAACCCGCCGATGCCTCCTTCAGTCACAGCCGCTTCTGATCCACCGGTAACTATAACATCTGCCTTATTCAGGCGGATGTAATTGAAGGCATCGATCATGGCGTTGGTCCCACTTGCGCAGGCCGAAACGGTGCAGAAGTTGGGACCGCGGTATCCATGCCGCATCGAGATTTGGCCTGCAGCAATGTCCGATATCATCATCGGAATGAAGAAAGGAGAAAAACGAGGAGTTCCATCCCCCGCATAGAAGTCCCGGGCCTCGCTCATGAAGGTCTGGAAACCCCCAATGCCTGAACCCCAAATGACTCCAACGCGATCCGGATTAACCGAATCCGCGTCGTCTCCAATCAACTTTGCATTGCGCAACGCTTCATCAGAAGCCACGATGGCATACTGCGTGAACAAGTCCATGCGACGCGCCTCACGGCGGTCGATGAACGATTCAGCATCGAACCCTTTGAGTTCGCACGCAAAACGAGTCTTGAATTTCTCGGCATTGAAACGCGTAATCGGGGCAGCCCCGCTATCGCCACGTTTCAATCCTTCCCAGTACTCTTCAACGGTATTACCAATGGGAGTCAGGGCACCAAGACCCGTTACAACAACCCGATTCAACTCCATGGGAGTCCGGGTTTATTGAACGTTCGCAGAAATGTATTCAACCGCTTGGCCCACCGTGCTGATCTTTTCTGCTTGATCATCTGGGATAGCGATGTTGAACTCCTTCTCAAATTCCATGATGAGTTCTACCGTGTCCAAGGAGTCAGCTCCAAGGTCATTTGTGAATGAAGCCTCAATGGTCACTTCACCAGCATCAACTCCCAACTTGTCGACGATGATCGCCGTTACTTTTTCTTGAATCTCAGACATAGCTAAGGTTTTCTTTCGGGGCGCAAAGTAACCACAGGAATTTTTGCCCATCGACACCCTGAAGGTCATTTTTTACCCTTTTCATTTTAAATCATTGAAAATCAACCATATTCAACACACAATTCTTGCCATTTTTTTCTCGAAATCACCGGAACTTGGGTGTCCTTCGCAGGGTAACCAACGGGTAAAAGCAGGTATGCACGCTCTTCGCGAGGTCGGTTGAGGATTTGGGCCAAGAAGTCCATCGGCGAAGGGGTATGCGGCAAGGTAGCAAAGCCCGCTTGGTGTAGCGCTGAAATGAGCATCCCTACTGCGATTCCGACGGATTCCGAAACGTAATAATTGGGCTGTTTCTTGCCTGACTTTGCGGGTTCATAAGGCTTCCGGAAAACGATGATCAAGGCCGGAGCATCTTCAATGTGGGGCTTGACATCATCGGTTCCCAAGTGGTGCAAATCGTCCAGCCATTGCTGAGACATCCTTCCGCGGTAATTCTCTCGTTCTTCCGCTTCCGCGGCTTCGCGTATGCTCCGTTTGATCGCTGGATTGGTAACCAAACAAAATGTCCAAGGTTGTTTATTCGCCCCAGACGGCGCGGTTCCAGCTGTTCGAATGCACTCCCTCACCACATCCAACGGAATCGATTCATCTGAAAAATCCCTAACCGATCGACGCCTCGACAAATGTTGCCGAAACTCGATGGCCCTGGCCTGCATTTCGGCTTCAGTAAAACGTTGAAAGTCGAGGGGCTGAGTGGGTACTGATTCGTGCGACATGGACAAACCGCAAGCTAACCCGAAAAGGGACATCAGCGTCCCTGACGAATCCGTTTCATCAAATCCGAGGCAAAAACAAAGTCATCCAACTCGGCAGGACCTCCAGCCATGAGGGCCTCCCGATTGCCATGCCATAAAATTCGGCCTTCGTGCACAAAATGGATGGAATCGCTCGCCTGCATTACGCTATTCATGTCATGCGATACCACAACAGTGGTCATTCCAAATTCCACTGTGATGTCCTGGATCAAGTCGTCGATTACAATGGCTGTTTGAGGGTCCAAACCAGAATTCGGTTCATCACAGAAAAGGTATTTGGGATTCATGGCGATGGCCCTTGCAATGCCTACCCGCTTTTGCATTCCTCCAGAAACTTCTGCGGGATAACGCTCTTCAGCACCATCTAATTCAACCCGTCGCAAGCACTCTTTGGCGCGCCGTTGCATCTGTTCAGGGGAATCCTCACTGAACATGCGTAGAGGAAACATCACATTTTCCAAAACCGTCATGGAATCAAAGAGCGCTGAGCCTTGAAAGAGCATCCCAATTTCCTTCCTCACTGCCTTGCGCTCCTTCCCACTCATCGCTGTGAAATTGCGTCCATTGAAATGAACGGAACCCCGATCCGGTTCAATCAAACCGACCGTGCATTTCGTCATGACGGATTTGCCACTGCCGCTTCTTCCAATGACAAAATTCACTTTGCCTGGTTCAAATCTGGCAGATACTCCTTTAAGCACATGGTGATCCCCAAATGACTTTTCGATGTCAATTAGCTCTATCAATTCAATGCGATTTGAGTGATGACCAAATTCGCAACCATGATCAGGACCACACTCCACACCACAGCACGGGTGCTGGCTCGCCCCACCTCCAATGCACCACCAGAGGCATAGTAACCGTGATAGGCCGATACGCTGGTCATGATGAAGCCAAATGCCGTGGTTTTCGTCAACGCATACACCACGTCAAACTGCTTGAAATCAATGCGCATACCGTACAAGAAATCGGCAATGCTGCTCACGCCTGTGCTGACTCCCACCCAAGCGCCCGATCCAATACCGAGTCCCATGCTCAAAATCACTAGAAAGGGAATAATCAATACCCCGGCAAGAATTTTGGGTAGAATCAAGAAACTTGCGCTATTCACCCCCATGATTTCCAAAGCATCCACCTGCTCTCCAACCCGCATTGATCCTAACTGCGAAGCAATATTTGAACCTACTTTGCCAGCCAAAATCACCGGAATAAGGGTTGGTGAGAATTCCAAAATCATGCTCTGCCGCACGGTAAATCCAATGGTATAAACCGGAATCCAACCGGAGACTTGGTGCGCCGTTTGTATGCAGATCACTGCTCCCATGAACACCGAAAGCAAAGAAACGATGCCAATGGACTGTGTTCCAATCGCTTCAAGCTCAGCCATGAAGGCACGGCGAAAGACCCTACCGCGCTCAGGAACGCGAAAAGTGAGCTTTAACAAATTCACGTAGCGGCCAATGTGGAAGATCCAGCGCATGGCACGAAGGTACATCCGAAGGGATTGCTGTACCTTCACGCTCATGAAGCGTTTTTCAACCAGAGGACTAATTGGACTGATTGGAGTCCTTCTGTTCAGCATGGCCTTGAGTGGATGCGATGGACACAAGCGCACCCGTGGATGCGACTGTCCCTCCTACAGGCAACCCTGATTCAATCGAGCTGATAGGCTTAAATTTGCCTCATGCAATCCAATTCAACGACATACGCCGTTATCATGGCTGGTGGTGTGGGAACTCGATTTTGGCCCATGTCCCGAAGTGCTCGTCCGAAACAATTTCTTGACATTTTAGGAACGGGTCGGTCTTTGATTCGCATGACGTTTGATCGGCTGAATCGCCGCATTCCCGCTGAGAACATCCTCGTGGTCACCCAAGGGCGCTATCGGGACCAAGTGCAAGAGCACTTGCCAGAAATCCCTGCAGAAAACGTTTTGTGCGAACCGTTCATGCGCAACACCGCCCCTTGCATTGCTTATGCGAACCATTGGGTTGCTGCCAAGGCCGGTGACCGTGCGCACGAAGCTGCACTTGTCGTTGCGCCGGCTGACCACCTGATCATGGATGAACCCGGATTTTTAGAAACCATGGATTTGGCCCTGTCCAAAACCAGGAATTCCGGCCAACTCGTAACCCTCGGCATTCGACCTTCACGACCTGACACAGGCTACGGATACATCCAATTCGAAGAGGCACAGGGCGACGATGACCGCATCCGTTCTGTGCGAACGTTTACCGAAAAACCGAATTTGAAATTGGCTGAGGAGTTCTTGGATTCGGGAGATTTCTACTGGAATTCGGGCATCTTCATTTGGAGCCTTGCAAACATCTCCGAGGCTTTTGAGTCTCACCTTCCGGAGATGCAAGCCTTGTTTCACGAGCGGGCGTCAAGCTTTGCAACACCCGATGAAGCGGGTGCCATTGCAGCAATCTATGCCGAATGCGATAACATCTCCATCGACTATGGCATCATGGAGAAAGCACCCAATGTTTCAGTGGTTCTCAGCGACTTCGGTTGGAGCGACTTAGGAACCTGGGCATCGCTCTACGAAAAACTACCGCAGGATGATGCGCACAACGGAGCGGCCAATGTGGATTTGCAAGTCCAGGAATCCTCGGGCAATGTGGTGGTTTCACATGAGAATAAATTAGTGGCATTGAGGGGACTAGACGGTTTCATTGTTGTGGACACCCCGGACGCCTTGCTCATTTGTCCCAAATCCGATGAGCAATGGGTAAAAGAACTCGTGAACACCCTGAAAATTAACCGAGGCGAACCATTGGTTTGATCCCCGAGCGCAACCCTTTTTTCCAAAAGATTGTCCATACATCAAATCCTCACCATGAAAAACTTTACCCTTTTCCTTTTGGCTTGCTTCTCAGCAAGCACGATGGCCTTGGCTCAAAATCCCTTGACTGTCTCCTTGAACCTTTCGAATGGAATCAATGAAGGTCCAGAAGGGGTAGCCGTCACCTTTGCCATTCAATCCGGGGGGGCTGTTCTTTCAGATGTGATTGCCACGGGTGCCAACGGCATGGCGAGCACCGTTTTTGATCTCCCGGCTGGCACGATGCAAGGCATGGTATTCGCTACCTATTTCGATTGCGATTCATTGGAGACCATCTTAACCAGCACATTTTCAGCCAACGCGCTCGGTGGGTTATCCCCAGTGGACATGATGGGCACTTGGTGCAATGGCGGCGGCATAGACTGCTATCCCTACCTCACAGCCGACTCAACCCTCACCGGCACCTGGGCTTTTGAGGTGAACGACGCGCCCGAAGATGCTTCTTTTGTTTGGTCTGTTGACGGGGTTGTGGTTGCGGACATGTACGCGTCAGAGTTCGTCTGGGGATTGAGCCCTGGAGCCATTTACACGGTCTGTGTCAGCATGTTCTCTGAAACCTGCGGGGAATGGAATAACTGCATCGTCGTGGACTTGGGAAGCGGTGGCGGTGGCAACACGAATGATTGTTCCATCAGTTTTTTCGCTGCTCAAACCATGGACACCGACAGCAGCCTCGTGGCAAACTCCGTCGACGTTTTCATCGCTGGCTTTGACGAAGCGGCCCAATACTATTGGGATTTTGGAGATGAAGGATTCAGCACAGAAGCCTTCCCTACTCACATCTACGATGGCAATGGACCTTATGTCTTGTGCCTCACTGCTACTTGGCCCATGACTCCGGCTGGAGAGGTCTGCGCGGCAACCTATTGCGATACCCTCG
>DAISXU010000092.1:0-8824 GCA_036825655.1 Flavobacteriales bacterium
ATCCGGGCTGTTACCCAGGCTCTTAGACATCTTTCGACCTTGCTTGTCTCGAACGATTCCTGTGTAGTAAACGTTTTTAAATGGGGGCGCATTTCGGTATTCATATCCCGCGATGATCATACGCGCAACCCAGAAAAACATAATCTCAGGTGCCGTAACCAGATCCGCTGTTGGATAATAGTAACTGACTTCCTTCTCTGAATACAATCCGTCGAAAACCTGGATGGGCCACAACCAACTGCTGAACCAGGTGTCCATGACGTCTTCGTCTTGGCGAATCGCATCGGCTGAAAGTCCCGATTGGCCACTCTTTTCGCGAGCCGCAATCAATGCTTCCTCAGCGGTCTTTGCCACTACGAAGTCATCTTCACCCTCGCCAAAATACCAAGCCGGAATGCGATGTCCCCACCAGAGTTGCCGGCTGATGCACCAATCCTTAACCTGCTCCATCCAATTCCGATAGGAATTTTTGAACTTAGGTGGAAAGAACTGAACGGTATCGTCCATTACATGGTCAAGGGCTGGCTTGGAGATGTCCTTCATGGACATAAACCACTGGAGGGATAACCGGGGCTCAATGACTGCATCTGTCCGCTCAGACCGTCCCACCTTATTCGTATGTGGCTCGACTTTAACCAAACACCCTGCCGAGTCTAAGTCCTTGACAATCGCCTTTCTCACCTCAAAACGATCCATTCCCTGATACACACCGCCGTTTTCATTTAAGGTGCCGTCGGCATTCAAGATGTCAATGGTATCAAGCCCATGAGTTGCTCCCAATTCATAGTCGTTGACGTCATGAGCCGGAGTCACTTTCAAACAACCTGTACCAAATTCACGATCCACATATTCATCCTGAATGATGGGGACCCAACGGTCCGTTAACGGAACTCTTGCGCGCAGCCCGTGCAAGTGCAAAAACCGCTCATCCTCAGGATGCACACAAATCGCCGAATCTCCAAGAATGGTCTCAGGACGAGTTGTAGCGATAACCAAATGAGCTCCTCCTTCAACCTCATATCGCAAGTGATACAAATTGCCTTGCTCCTCTTTGTGCAGTACCTCCTCATCACTCAAAGCTGTAAGGGCAACTGGATCCCAATTGACCATGCGCACACCACGATAAATTAATCCCTTATTGAATAAGTCTATGAAGGTATCAACGACGCCCTCATAGTACTTCTCGTCCATGGTAAAACGCGTTCGATCCCAATCGCAACTTGCCCCCAATTTCTTCAGCTGTTCCAGTATGATTCCTCCATGTTCATGCGTCCAATCCCAGGCATGCTCCAAGAATTCATCCCGACTCAAGTCGCTTTTCTTAATTCCTTGCTTTCTCAATCGCTGAACAACTTTTGCCTCCGTTGCAATTGAAGCATGATCCGTTCCAGGCACCCAACACGCATTTTTGCCTTGCATCCTCGCCCTGCGCACGAGCACGTCCTGAATGGTGTTGTTGAGCATGTGCCCCATGTGCAGCACCCCCGTTACATTGGGTGGAGGAATCACCACGGTATATGCCTCCCGATCATCCGGTGTGGACTTGAAAAATTGGTGTTCCAACCAAAACGAATACCACTTGGATTCAGCTTCAGCCGGATTGTACGTCTTGGGGAGTTCGATGTGTTCCATGCTCAATTAAGGAATGCGCTTGCGAATTTCGGACATTTCAAGCCTCAAAAAAAAAGCACCGCTTCGAAATCGAAGCGGTGCCTCAAACGCCAAAAGGCGTAATGCTTATTGCTTGCTGGTTGGAGCACCTTCGGAGCCGGTCCGAACAGGAGCACCAGCTCCTTGCTCTGCCGCTTCAACTTTTCCTTTGATGCGAATCACCTTGGTAGGCTCATTTGAAGCATTTGAGGTGATGGTCACGGACTTGTTAATTGGGCCAATGCGCTTCGTGTCATAACGCACTGTGATTTCCGATTCTGCTCCAGGCATGATCGGATCTGTATCACACTTAGGCACAGTGCAACCACATGAACCTTTGCAGCGAGAGATAATCAACGGCTCCGTACCAGAATTCGTCACAGTAAATACGCAGGCTCCATCAGCATTTTGCTGGATGGTTCCGTAGTCGTGAACTTCCTTGTCCAAGGAAATGAGGGGACCATTGGCCACTTCTTGAGCTTGAACAAAAGTGAAGAATCCGATGCCCAAAATGAGGGCTGACAAGAACTTTTTCATGTTAAAATGGTTCGATTGTGCTTGTTTAGTGTTTCCGAAAGATACGGATTTTACGAGTTTGCTGAGCATCATGTTGCATTTTTCAGATTTCTTTGGAATCGTCTTTTCTGCGATTCCTCATCGAATTTGCGAATACCGTGCCAAAAAAAAGCCACTCCCCTATGGAGTGGCTTTTCTTCGAAAAACTAGAAGTCAATTCATCATTCACAATTCAAACCGAAGCTAGCGAGGAAGGCCAACAAATCGTTGGTTCCTACCGCACCATCGTTGTTGAGGTCACCTGGGCAATCATTACCTCCAGCCTCAATATCACAAGAACCATCGTCTGTGTTGGCGAGTGGATTGTAGTTCAATGCCATGTCGTAGGTGCAGCCCATTACGAGCGGAGTAAGGCATGAAGAGTCATCCCCCCCAAAGAATGGGTTGTACTCGAGGTACATGGGATCTGAACATCCAACACACGCATCACAACTTCCGAAACATGGACCAACAGTCGTCAATACGCCAGGCACGCTGATTACGCGGTTTCCGCCATTTCCGCAGGGAGATACGCTTTCGTCAAATCCCCACGCATTGCCGTTGACGTACTTGTATTCATAGGTCCCTTCTTGCAGTTGAACTTGTACCTCATAGATGCCAAATCCAATTGGGCTCAATGGCAAATTCGACGGGTCCCATCCTTGGAAGCTACCTGCAATGTGAACACCATCCGCACTTACAGTCTCTTGCGACATGTTCACACGGAACGCAACCAAGTATGAACAAGATCCGTCATTCACGTTTGCACCCTCATCAAAATTCAATGCAGCTGAATCCGTGCAGCCGTTGTATGCGCAATACCCAGCGTCAGTGGCTGATGCATTGTAATTGTCTGCCGCATCATCCTGGCAACCAACAACCTCGTTGCAATCCAAAACTCCGTCGCCATCGGCGTCAGGGTATTCACAAGCCACGCTCAAATCGCATGCACCGGTGAAGTTACAAGCGGTCACATCACCGCATCCCATATTGAAGGTCGACATTGGGGCGATCCAAAGTTTTTGTCCATCTGCATTGACTGCAACAGGTGTCATCCAAACTCCATTGGAGTAGTTGAAAAACAGATAAGAACCTGTGTTTGGATCTTGAAGCATGATGGTTTCACCACAGATCGAAAGAGGAGCGTACGACGCAAGTCCAACCAACGCGCCCAAGAAACCTGTCGGGTCACTAACGTTTGACAAGTAGAGGTTTCCGCCTGTGCCATCTCCTAACACGACACCATTGACAGAAATGTTTGGATTCACTCCGCCATCAGCCTCACAACCGCCTGCAGCAGGCTCGAAAGGTGTGCCCGTGACCGTTAGACCTACCATCCACACCGCATCAGGACCTACTGGTAAGTCGGTGTTCAAGAAGTCACATGACCCATCGTCTTCTGTCGCTTCAGAGGAATAATTGCAAGCCAAAAGGTTCATGCAACCCGCTACTGCCAGGGAGTTGCCATCGCAATCAAACCCTTCCTCGGCGTAAGTACAAGAGCCATCATCGCTCGTTGCGAGCGCATTGAAGTTGCATGCATCGTCGTCTGTACAACCAGGACCGAGTGCCGCCACACTCAATGCGACAGCCATGCGAGGTGCGGTATACCATTGAATCGTATCGATGTATGCCAATGCCTCATCGGGTCCCATGTCGGGGTTCAATGTCAAAGATGTCGCAGCAATGGTGGTTCCATTGGCCGCGTCTACGGCCTGCACAGTGGCCAAATCGAACCACTGCCAAGGAGAACTATCATAAGGTTGAGATGGCGCTCCACCTACCCAGTCTGACTTGATGGGGTACAATCCGTCCCATCCACCGTTTCCATTCGTCACGGCTTGTTGGCTGATTGGATCATTCAAACCCAGGGATTGGAACACCAAGTTTTGGTTCGGATCAAGGACCGTGTTGATTTCCTCATGAATATCAAACGCTCCAGAAACTTCAACGACCAACTCGTTCGTCGTGGGTACAATCAACACTCCAGTTTCGTAGGGAGCGAAAGGATCGTTCGGAGCTTGGAAGCTCACCATAGGAACTTCACCTGCATCCAACCAGCTCAAATCACCCAATGCCCCACCAAGGTTCATTTGAAATTGAACGTCTGAAGAATACCCAACGTGGTTAGCCATGCACAACTGCATTCCTGAAGGAGCGAATCCATCATTCGTCGCATCTGGATTACCATTCACAGCCTCGATGACCATTGGAATCGGCTCGCCCGTTCCCGGATCGTACCAAAACTTTGAAATCGGCATGCCTGAATCATCCAGAATGATGTCGTTGTAGCTATCGATGGTCGATGACGCCAACGTAATGTAACCTCCTGTTCCTTCACCAATGAAACCAAAGCGATCTCCATCAATCCCGTATGGGTTGCCATCTTCAGCAATGGACTTGCGGAAATAACGCGCGGCAGTTCGGCTGTCTTGTACACCGCGGTAAGCGGCATTGATCAACTGGTAAGTGCGCTCAGACTGTGTAGCAGCGAGCGGGTTCCACCCGAGGCGGTAATCCACCGATGCAACGACATAACCCATTTTCGCAAAGCGGGTACAAATTTCAACCGCACTCGAGTCTGTCTTCGTTCCCTGTGGGCTGCCATTCACATAAATCGGCAAGAAATTACCCGTGTGGAAGTACATCAACAGCGGACGGTCTGTTTCAGAGTCACCTGCTGGTTCATACAAATCGCAAACCAAAGGCTGCGCCATAGGGGCTTGACCCTGCATAGCGGGAAGCACGGTGATGTTCGATCCATATACAATGTTGGAAGAAACGTTGACCTCGTCAAAAATCTCGTCAAGGTAACGGACTCCCGAAGTCAAAGAATTACCATCGCAGTCAAACCCGGAATCCGCATATTCGCATGAACCATCATCCGTGGTCGCCAGCGAATTAAAGTTACATGCATCTTCATCCATGCAACCACCTGTGCCAACCAAATCCATGGCCAAAGCAAGGCGAGGCGCAGTGTATCCTTGAATCGTATCGATGTAAGCCAAAGCTTCTGTCGGACCCATGTTAGGATTCATGGTTAGCTGAGTCGCCGCAATAGTAGTGCCATTTGCAGCGTCAACGGCTTGAACCGTCGCTACATCCCACCAAGCCCATGGGCTTCCATCGTAAGGTTGTGTTGCAACCCCTCCAGCATAGCTGTTTCGAACGGGATACAAGCCATCCCAACCGTTGTTGCCATTGGCAATGGCCTGAGTTGAATACACATCATCCAAACCTGCTGATCCAAACACATCATTCACATTGGATGCCAATCCAGTGTTCAACAACTCGTGCACGTCATGAGCTCCTGAGACCTCAACGACCAACTCGTTGGTGGTAGGTACAATCAACACCCCCGTCTCGTAAGGAGCAAAGGGATCGTGTGGGGCTTGGAAAGAAACCAAGGGAACCTCTCCAGCATCTAACCAACTGATGTCTCCTAAGGCCCCTCCCATGTTCATGGCAAATTGAACGTCTGATGAATACCCAACGTGATTGGCCATGCACAACTGCATGCCAGAGGGAGCGAACCCATCATTCGTTGCATCTGGATTTCCGTTAACAGCCTCGATGACCATTGGAATGGGCTCCCCAGTTCCCGGATCATACCAGAATTTCGAAATGGGCATGCCTGAATCGTCCAGGATGATGTCGTTGTAACTGTCGATGCTGGCGCTGGCGTATGTAATGTAGCCGCCCGTTCCTTCACCGATGAAGCCAATCTTGTCTCCATTGATTCCGTAGGGGTCACCGTCTTCGGCTTCTGTTTTCCGGAAGAACCGGACCGCTGTGCGGCTGTCTTGAACACCGCGGTAAGCGGCATTGATCAACTGGTAAGTGCGCTCTGACTGCGTAGCAGCGAGCGGGTTCCACCCGAGGCGGTAATCCACCGATGCAACAACGTAGCCCATTTTTGCAAAACGCGTACAAATTTCTACCGCAGCAGAATCCGTTTTTGTGCCTGTAGGACCGCCATTGACGTAGATGGGCAAGAAATTCCCCGTGTGGAAGTAAAGCAAAACTGGGCGATCCGATTCAACGTCGCCGGCAGGCTCGTAAATGTCGCACACAAGCGGCTGAGCCATCGGGGCTTGACCCTGCATGGCTGGAAGCACCGTAATGTTGGTACCATAGACCACGTTGGAAGTGACGGTAACGTCATCGAATACCTCGTCGAGGTAGCGAGTCTGTGCCTGCAAAGCAGTCGCCGAAACGACGACAGCAAGCGCTAAAGTGATAAAACGATTCATTTAGGTAGGTGTTTACCAGTTGGATTAGGGGACGGAAGATAGGCTAAAAATAATTAATGGTGTACCAATCACACTATTTTCTCGACGAAAAACACTTCTATCAGGGGGTTCAGTCCTTGTGATTGAATTCAAACAGGGCGCTGATGTAGGCCATTCGGCCAACAAAAGGACCTCCGTACGTTTCAATGTGTTCGTTGACAAGCAAATTGGATGCCCCTAACTTGAATGTGGTATTCAAGGGGTCGATCCGGCAATTAACCTGGGCATCTACCAAATCATAAGTTGGCACAAATCCGGTGAATTGAGGCGAACCTTCAAACAGGAAACCCTGGACCCAACGGTAATTTACGCCAAATCCCCAAGTGTTCTTGCCGTTTCCTAAACTCAGATCCCGTGCAGTTACCCCAAGGTTGAACTTGTGCTCTGGGGTGTTGAAGGCCGGTATGATGGGGTCATCAAGGTCACTCACAAGTTGATTCCAAGAGTAGTTTCCATTCAGACCCAAGCGGTCATTGACGTAATAATTGATGCCGATTGAAAACCCTTGTGTCGTCACATCATTCACCGAATTGGCTGCGTATCGGTAGACATCCAAGGTCCTCGGCAATTGCTCATTCCCAATGAAGTTGGCATCGAGTCCGATGTTGTACCCAATGAAATTGCTGTAGCGCGAATAATAGTAGCTGCCGTCGACATAAAATTTGTCTTTAATGGTCGTTCGGTAACCAATTTCAAAGGACTTCACTTGTTCGGGGCGCAAGGGGTCGATGTTGAAGTAAACCAGCGTATCCTTATTCAATCCGATGTTGCCCGAAGCTGCATCTGAACTGTTTCGGTAATCGATGAAACTCTGAACGGTGATCAAGCTATCTGCTCCATTCAAATTCCCAACGAGCGTAGCAGGCCCCACATCCAAAAAGAGGTATTGGTCCGCCAAGGTTGGATTCCGGAGGGCCGAAGAGTAACTGAATCGAAAGAAATCCCTTGGGCTGGGGGTCCAAACCAAAGAAGCCGCTGGTGAAATAACCCAGTCGAAATTTTGGTTCTTGTCTGCACGAATTGTGGCAGTGGCTATGACTTTGTCTTCCGCGAACCTCCGTTTTGCACCGGCGTACATGCCCACCTCACTGTTGACGATGACCGTTCCAGAAGTGTCGCTGAAAATGGTTCCGTCGGAATCCGGTGTGTAGCGGCGGAAGTTGGCACCGACGCGCAACTCTTCGAGTTGCCCTGGACGAAAAATGTACTCCCCATGTGCATGAACGAGGCTGGACTGATCGAAAAACCTTGTCCCTCCTTCGTCCTCATTGTTTTTGCTCGAAATCAGACGATTAAACTCCGCATCAAACTCGCTTGTGCCAGGCAGGTAGTGCCCCAAAGGACTGTCCAGCACATCAGGAACATCAGCTGTTCCCGCTTGCGTCCAATCAGCTACCATTTGGTGCCACATCGTCAAACTATCCTGGTAAGAGGCGTACCAATTGTCAATCGCCCCCTCAGGATAACCGAATATGGGAAACCCCCATTCTGGATGGACACCAATTTGGACCAAATCCGGCCAAGAGTTGTCAATCATCGGGGCAATTTCATCGACCCAATAGCGGTAGTACACCTTTCTCCAATCGTCATTGGACCTAGCTGCTTCCTGCATGCGCAAGGCGGTGGCGTAAGGATCGTAAGAGTTGCCCGCATCCTCACTGGTCCTGTAAGCACGGATGAACCAATGATCCTTCTTCCTCAATTCCAAGCGATGCTGGTAAAATTCAATGTCTCGAAGGCTGAACCTGTTGTCGCCTTGGTAAACCGTAGTTCCACGCCCCATATTGAATCCGTATATCAACTCAGGACTCTCGTAGGTAGCCGTGGGGTCCAACCTCAAGTAAGCAACAGCATTGGCCTTGATGTTGTAGGTGTTATAATCCACCAAATCAGTCTCCTTGTAACCAGTTCTAAAAAAGGTGCCCAATCCCCTCCCGTTGTCGCTGTTATCACCAGAAAAGTCAAACAATGAAGAATACTCATCTCCATAAATGTTCACCGCATCATACCGCCCTGGGTTGGTCGCAGGAACATTGGAGCCGAATACGGGCTCGTAATTCGTTGCTTCCCAATCGTAAGCACTGAAAGAAAAAAGGTTGAACTTGTAGCCAAACACGGGGTTTCCCTCCGCATTTTCATGGTAATCAGCCCAACGCACAGCCGCCTCCACTAGATTCCGCTCTCCCAATTTTGTCGAAACTGAAAGGCCGGGAAAAACGAAGGGGTCCTTGGTTTCCATGTTGATCACCCCATTGAATGCACCGGGACCGAAAAACGCTGAACTCGCACCAGCGACGATGTCCACCTTTTTCACATCCAATTCAGGT
>DAISXU010000093.1:0-8618 GCA_036825655.1 Flavobacteriales bacterium
GTTGGAGGTACGGGCCGGGACAGGAGGGGATGAGGCCGCTTTATTCGCTGGTGAGGTTTACCGCATGTACTTGCGCTATGCAGAGCAAGCCGGTTGGAAAGTTGAGTTCATCTCAGCGCAAGAAGGAACAGTCGGGGGATACAAGGAGGTTGTGGCGCGCATCGAAGGCGATGGCGTTTATGGGCGGCTCAAGTTTGAAAGCGGAGTTCATCGGGTCCAGAGGGTTCCAGAAACAGAATCTCAAGGAAGGGTGCATACAAGCGCTTCAACAGTGGCCATTTTGCCAGTAGCAGAAGAATTCGATGTAGAGCTCAACCTTTCTGATGTAAGGCGTGATACGTTTCGGGCCAGCGGTGCAGGGGGGCAGCACGTCAACAAAACCGAGTCGGCCGTGCGTTTGACGCACTTGCCCACCGGAATCGTTGTGGAATGCCAAGATGGTCGGTCCCAGCATGCGAATTACGACCACGCTTTACAGGTTTTGCGGACGAGGTTGTATGAAGCTGAGCGCGATCGCCGACGAAGCGAGCAGGCTGCTGAGCGTAAATCGCTGGTTTCCACGGGCGATCGCTCTGCAAAAATCCGCACCTATAATTTCCCTCAAGGCCGTGTGACGGACCATCGGATTGGGTTGACCTTGCATGCCTTGCCAGCAATTTTAGGAGGGGATTTGAATCCGCTTATAGACGCCCTTCATTTAGCAGAACAAACAGAACTCCTGAAACATGCCTAAGATGACCCCACGGGAACAACTGATTGCATCGATTCGAAGCAAGCAAACTTTTTTGTGCGTCGGCCTAGATCCGGTGCCTGATAAGATTCCCTCGTCAGCAGGTCAAGGAGTGGAAGGTATGGAGCGTTTTTGCCTGGACATCATGGCCGCGACGGCCCAACATGCCGTTGCTTTCAAACCGAACCTCGCTTTTTTCGAGCAATATGGATCCAAAGGTTGGGCGGCTCTCGAACGAATTGTTGAATCTGCGCCCGATGGTTGCTTGGTCATTGCGGATGCGAAACGAGGCGACATTGGCTCGACTGCTTCGCGGTATGCGCAGGCCATGTTCGAAGGGTTAGGTGCCGGTGCTGTCACGGTTGCTCCATATATGGGCGCAGACAGCGTTCTTCCATTTATCGCATTTGAAGATCGGTGGACGGTGCTGTTGGCTTTAACTTCCAATCCCAGCGCGGAGGATTTTGAATTTCATGGAGCTCCTCCGTTGCATGAGCGGGTGGTACTCCGCTCACAGGAATGGGGCTCGCCAGAAAATTTGATGTACGTGGTAGGAGCTACGCGACCTGAAGGCTTAGCGCGCGTGCGCTCCCTCGCACCTGATCACTTTTTCTTGGTTCCAGGAGTGGGAGCCCAAGGCGGCACAGTTCGAGAAGTCGCGGATGCTGCTTGGAATGCTGATTGCGGAATTTTAGTGAATTCTTCACGCGGAATTTTATATGCATCTTCCGGTGATGATTACGCCGAAGCCGCACGCTTAGCCGCAGCTGATTTGCACAAAGAAATGCGCGCAATTTGTGAAGAACGGAGTCTATAGGTTCGAATGATGCGCCTGCTTGAATCCCTTTTCAGTGCCCGACTGACTACGCATGTTGCCATTGCATTGGCGCTCCTGTTGGGGGTCTTCACCATGGGTGTTGTGGGATTCATGGTTTTGGAAGATTACAACATCGGGGACGCAATCTACATGACCGTCATCACGGTTTCTACTGTTGGATTTGGTGAGATTCGCCCGCTTTCGATTGCTGGCCGTTGGTTTACCAGTGGGTTGATCTTTGCAAGTTTGGGCACCGTGGCCTATTCTGTTACTGTACTTTCGAATTACTTTTTTAATGGCGAGTACCGGGAACAAATCCGCTTGGCTCGCTTCCAAAGAATCCTCCAGTCCATGAACCAACATGTCATCATTTGCGGCGCAGGTCGAGTCGGTGAAAAAGCCATTGAGGAGTTGCTGGAGCATCATCATGAAGTGGTTGTCATTGAAGGTGATCTTCAAAAAGTAGAAGAGTTGAAAGCCAATGGTTGCATGGTCATTCATGGCGATGCCACCCGGGACGAGCATCTGATAGAGGCGGGTATTTCAAGAGCTTCTGCCTTGATTACCACATTGCCTGATGATGCTCAAAACCTGTATGTGGTTCTGGCAGCTCGCGAGCAAAACCCCAATTTGCTCATCATTTCAAGGGCATCTGATGCGAATGCTGTGAAAAAGTTGCGCGTTGCAGGAGCGCGGAATGTCATCATGCCAGATCGTGTAGGAGGTGCCCACATGGCTACATTGGTGGCTATTCCGGATGTCATGGAATTCATGGATCACATCCGAATTCAAGGTGCGGACTCGGTGAATTTGGAGGAGGTGGAAGTGAGTCAGCTTCCTGATCGAATAAAAACCCCAACTTTAGGAGAATTGGATGCTAGGAATCGAATCGGTGTCAATGTGATTGGAATAAAACGTGCTTCAGGGGAGTATGTCATCAATCCTGGACCTTCAACGCCCCTCGATGACGCCTGCAAACTCTTTGTTTTGGGCAACGCTGACCAGATCAAGAAGCTCAATCGGATCTTAGGGGTCACTCCTCCGAACTACTGATCAAGGCGTCTGTACACTGCGAGGCATCGTTGATAAAGTGTGAGGCGAATGACGACCTCACACCATTGGCACGTTGTATATTGGGCACTCTAGAATTGCGATTCTGCTTTGCCACAGTGCAAGGCGTGAGTCAGAGTTAACTTCAGAACACAACGAATATGCCCCGGATTTCAGCCGCAATTGCCTTCGTGCTTTCCGCTATGAGTGCCTTAACCTTGAATGCTCAAGATGTGGCCGCTCCAACGATGGATGAGCGAATCAACTCCTTCATGGAGCCCATCACAGCGGCCATCATGAAGGTCATTTTTTTCACGGTAACAATTCCAGGTGGGCCAGAAGTGCCATTTGTTTTGATTTGGTTGTTGCTTGGTGCGCTCATATTCACGGTGTATTACCGGTTCATCAATGTGCGGGCCATTCGCCATACCATCGATGTGGTTCGTGGGAAATTCGATGACCCCAACCACAAAGGTGAGGTGAGCCATTTTCAAGCATTGACCGCTGCATTGAGCGGCACTGTTGGGGTTGGAAACATTGCGGGTGTTGCCTTTGCTGTGTCATTGGGTGGGCCTGGCGCCACCTTTTGGATGATCCTGGCAGGCTTGCTTGGGATGAGTTCCAAGTTTGTAGAATGCACGTTGGGGACAAAGTACCGCAAGAACAATCCCGATGGATCGGTGTCCGGAGGGCCGATGTATTATTTGCGGGATGGATTGAAGAATCAAGGCAAAGCCGGATTGGGAAAGGTACTTGCTATCATTTTTGCTGTCGCCTGCATTGGAGGTTCCTTCGGTGGTGGCAACATGGTTCAAATCAACCAGGCTACGCGTCAGTTGATTGAGGTGACAGGGGGAGAGGCCTCTTTTTTAGCTGGTCAAAGTTGGATTTTTGGTGTCGTGATGGCACTGGTCGTGGCTTTGATCATCATCGGCGGCATACGGAGCATTGCCAAGGTGACCGATAAAATCGTACCACTCATGGTTGGGGTTTATGTTGCTGGTGCTTTGGTAGTGATCTTTGCCAATTTGGGTTCGGTTCCCGCAGCCTTTGCAACCATCCTTGAAAGCGCATTTACGCCGAGTGCGGCATATGGTGGGGTCATCGGGGTTTTGATTGTTGGTTTTCAACGTGCAGCATTTTCGAATGAGGCAGGCATCGGGTCGGCGTCCATCGCTCATTCTGCAGCAAAGACGGATGAACCCATCAGCGAAGGTTTGGTTGCTTTACTTGAGCCTTTCATTGATACAGTTGTGATCTGCACCATGACGGCGTTGGTGATTGTCATTTCCGGGTACGGCTCCATTGGACAGGAGGCGGCCATGCAAATGGCCCAAGCAAAGGAGCTTCAGGCAATCGAACTGACCTCCAGTGCGTTCGAGCAGACCATGAGTTGGTTCCCCGTAGTTCTGTCTGTTGCTGTCATTTTGTTTGCACTTTCCACGATGATCAGTTGGAGCTATTACGGGTTAAAAGCCTGGACTTTTCTGTTCGGTGAATCCAGGGCTGCCGACGTCTCCTACAAAGTGATTTATTGTGCATTTGTGGTAGTGGGGTCCGCGATTTCAGCAAGCAGCGTATTTGACTTTGGTGACGCCATGATCTTTGCCATGTGCTTTCCCAATGTCCTTGGATTGTATTTCTTGGCTTCGGAAGTCCGTACAGATTTAAGGGACTACTTGCGACGCGTTAAGTCAGGAGAAATCAAGAAGTTTAGCTAATGGTGTGATTTCTTTTTTGGGTGGGGGGCAAGGATGAAGAGAGGAGAAATGAAGAAGGAATTGAACGCGGGTAAGTCTGCAGTTGTGCTGGTGGTTTTATCCTGGGTTGCTTCAGGAGCATGGTCTTACATGAACTCACCAAGGCCGTTGGAGTCGCCTCAATGGAAAACCCAGGAGTTGCTGTTCTTTCTGGAGTCCATTCCATCGAACAGCCGAGGGCTTCAGAAAGAGCATCCTAGAGTTCAAAAGCCTAAAGGCCAAGCTCGTCCAAAGCATATGTTGGAACTCAATTCAGCAGATAGCATTGCTTTGGAAGCCTTGCCATTCATTGGGCCGGTGTTGTCAGCTCGAGTCATCAAATACCGCAATGCATTGGGCGGTTTTTTTGAAATAGAACAATTAAAGGAAGTCTATGGATTGGATTCCTTGGCTTTTGCCGTCGTGTCTCAGCGCGTGCATGTGGACGCTTCGAAAGTGAATTTGATCTGTGTAGACACCGCATCGTGGAATAGGTTAAGAAGCCATCCATACATAGGCTATGAAGGTGCTCGCTCCATTGAACGGTATCGGAATGCTCACGGTATAGGTAGCATGGACGATCTGGCCGCTCATCCGCCAATTGGTGACAGTTTGGCCCGAAGGTGGTCACCTTACTTGCGAATTTGTCAGCGAGATGGATGAGGAAAGAGATTGCTTAGTTGTGTGAGGCAAGGTCTTACAGGAAGACTTGAGTTGAGGGGAGGAGCAACAAGTGTTTGTACCTTTCACTATGATTCAAGATGTATCCATTCGATTTCAGAATGCGGTTCGAGATGTTCATGATTTCCCAAAACAGGGAATTGTGTTCAAGGACTTAGGCAAGGTCTGGGCTGACGCCCAATTGTGCGTGGATTGTGTGGATTGGATAGCAGACCAGGCCATCGGCATGAACATTGAAGCGGTCGCTGGCATCGAGAGCAGAGGCTTTCTGTTTGGGATGCCTTTGGCAATGAGATTGGGAGTGCCGTTTATTCCGATTCGTAAAGCGGGCAAGTTGCCTGGCCCATTGCATGCCAAGCGGTATGAATTGGAGTATGGAACTGCCACATTGGAGATGCAAAAGAGCGCATTGGTTCCTGGTCAGCGCGTGTTGGTCCATGACGATGTGTTGGCTACTGGAGGAACAGCCTCAGCATGCGGGGATCTGATTGAACAATGTGGTGCGGAGGTTTCGGCTTGGTCTTTTTTGGTTGAGTTGGGTGCGCTGAAAGGGAGAGAAAATCTTGTTTCGGGAGGTGAATTCATCCGACCTTTACTTCGCGTTTAATCTCAAGAACCCCAGCCCATGAATTTCAGCCCCACAGAACAGCAGTTGATGATTCAACAATCGGTCAGGGAATTTGCTGAATCGGCTATTCTTCCCCACAGAATGACTTGGGATGAATCTCAATTTTTTCCTCGTGAGTTATTTGCTGAGATGGGGCAAATGGGGTTAATGGGCATGTTGGTTCCTGAGATCTATGGTGGGGCTGGGTTGGGCTATTTCGAATACAAATTGGCGATTCAGGAGTTGGCAAGGGTTTGCGGTTCGATTGGTTTGTCCATGGCAGCGCACAACAGCTTATGCACCAATCACATCTTAACGTTTGGAAGTGATTCTCAAAAGCAGCGGTGGCTGCCGAAACTTGCATCAGGAGACCACATTGGCGCTTGGGGATTGACAGAGGCCAACACAGGTTCTGATGCCATGCGCATGCAATGCGTGGCCAAACGAGATGCAGACAGAGGAGGGTGGGTCATCAACGGTTCGAAAAACTGGATCACTCACGGTTTGTCGGGGGATGTGGCAGTGGTACTCGTTCGAACTGGTGACCTGCTGAACAGCCACGGAATTTCGACTTTTGTTGTCGAGCGTGGGACACCCGGATTTGAGGGGGGGAAGAAGGAAAATAAATTAGGAATGAGGTCGAGCGAAACAGCGGAAATGATCTTCACGGATTGTTTCGTTTCAGACGACCAAATGCTGGGTGCTGAAGGCGAGGGATTCATCCAGGCAATGAAGATTTTGGATGGGGGGCGGATTAGCATCGCATCGCTTGCCTTGGGGATCGCAAAAGGCGCATATGATACAGCATTGACTTATTCTAAGGAGCGTGAGCAATTTGGTCAGCCTATTGCCAATTTTCAGGCCATTTCCTTCAAGCTGGCGGACATGAAAACCCAAATCGAAGCCGCAGAATTGCTCATCGATCAAGCGTGTTTTTTAAAAGAGCAAGGCAAACCGGTAACGAAGGAAAGTGCGATGGCGAAATACGAAGCGAGTGAGGTTTCTGTTCGCGTAGCAACCGATGCTGTGCAAGTGTTAGGAGGCTATGGCTACACGAAAGACTATCCAGCGGAAAAGTACTATAGGGATTCAAAATTGTGCACCATTGGTGAGGGCACTAGCGAGATCCAAAAATTGGTCATCAGCAGGGAAATTTTAAAGGGGTGATTTTTACTGACCTGTTTGGTGAAAACGCAAGGGTGTTGTATCTTCGCACCCCAATTTGAAGACCATGCTCTCAATTCCAGTCAAAGAAGGCGATAACATCGAACGCTCACTGAAGCGTTTCAAGAAGAAATTTGACCGCACCAAGAAGATGCGCGAACTCCGCAATCGCCGTGAGTTTGTCAAGCCGAGCGTTTTGAAGCGCGAGGGGATGAAGAAGGCGGTGTACAAGAATGGCCTGAACCTGAAGAACGAGTAAGATTTTTCTTGCATTCTTGCAAAAAAAGGACGAAATTGTCAATCGACTTTTCGTCCTTTTTTTGTTTTGCCATCACCAAACCAACATATCGCAGAGTTCCTTGCTTACCTCCAAAAGGAGAAGCGCGGATCCGTGCATACGTTAAGGTGCTACCGTTCTGACCTCAATCAAATGGTTCGTTTCCTCGAAGATCGTTTCGGAGAGGCGAACCTTTTTCATGTCAAATCAGATTGGTTGCGATCATGGGTGGTTGAGATGATGCGCGAAGGGAAAGCACCAAGGACGATTCATAGAAAAGTCTCAGCTTACCGAACATTTGTGCGCTATGCCAAGCGAACGGGTGAGATGCAAAGCGACCCCGCTGAAGCTGTCTCATTGCCAAAGTTGGAGAAGCGCCTGCCTCAGGTTGTACCGGAGCACGCGATGCGTGAATTGTTCAATGAAGGAGTATTCAGTTCCGATTGGAAGGGACGTCGAGACCGCAGTGTTTTGGCGCTCCTCTATGAAACAGGAGTGCGCTTGAGTGAGCTGATTGCATTAAAAGTTGTCGATGTGGATGCGAATCGACAAGAATTACGCGTTTGGGGTAAAGGAGCCAAAGAACGAAGGGTTCCGTTGTTACCTGAAACATTGACTAGCATCCAAGATCATTTGAACTCCAGACCATTCGATTCGGAATGGCTCTTTGTATCCGATGCAGGGCGTAGCATGTACCCCTCATTCGTTTACCGTAGAGTCAATCACTACCTGAAGGAAGTGAGCACCCTGCAGCAATGCAGTCCGCACGTTTTGCGTCATACGTTCGCTACCCACCTCTTGAATCGCGGTGCAGAATTAACGGCCGTCAAAGACCTTCTCGGTCACGCTAGCCTCAATTCTACCCAGGTTTACACGCACCATTCGCTCGCACGGCTTAAAGAGTATCACCAAGCCAGTCCATTGGATGAACGTCCAGGGAGTGGTGATTAAACCGCACGTGCCATGCAGGTACAGATTCACTCCATTCACTTTGACGCAGATCAGCGTCTTCTTGATTTTATTCAAGGTAAACTGAACAAGTTGACCACTTTCCACGACCAGTTGATTTCAGGCGAAGTATTTCTTCGACTTGAAAAAGACAAGGAGAAAGGGAACAAGGTCGCAGAAATCAAGCTGCACATTCCTGGTGCAGATTTATTTGCTAAGCGGCAGTCTACAACCTTTGAGGCGGCCTGTGACGAAACCGTAGAAGCGCTGAGGCGCCAATTAAAGAAGTCCCGAAAACACTTAGTTTGACAAGAGTTTCATGCCGACTCCCAGCACCAGTATTTTTTTTCGAATAAAATGGTGCTGGGCGTTTGGTGTGAGGAGATTGTTTCCTACATTTGCCGTCCTGAAAACAGGGCGGCTTTTTTAGTCGCAGTTCTTTGACACGTATGCCGGTGTAGCTCAGTTGGCCAGAGCAGCTGATTTGTAATCAGCGGGTCGGGGGTTCGAATCCCTCCATCGGCTCACCAGATACAATTATTGTACCTTCGGGGGTACGCCGGAGTTGGAGAGCCGGGGCAGACTGTAAATCTGTTGTCTACGAC
>DAISXU010000094.1:0-7142 GCA_036825655.1 Flavobacteriales bacterium
CCGTCGATCAGGTATTCCCGATGGATCACGCGTCGATGTTAGCGTATTTCGCGTTTTCCTCAATGAAAGCGCGACGAGGTGGGACTTCATCTCCCATTAACATGGAAAACACCTGGTCTGCGGCTGCAGCATTCTCAATGGTCACCTGGCGTAGGGTGCGGTTTTCAGGATTCAATGTTGTGTCCCAAAGTTGCTCTGCATTCATCTCCCCAAGTCCCTTATACCGTTGAATGCCGATGCCAGAGTCGCTGCCAGATGCGCCTTTGAGTTTTTCAATCATCGCATCTCGCTCGTCATCGTTCCAGCAGTAAGCAGAACGTGACCCCTTTTTCACCAAGTATAGAGGAGGCGTCGCAATGTAGACGTAGCCGCTTTCAATCAGCTCTTTCATGTGCCTGAAGAAGAAAGTCAAGATCAGGGTTTCAATGTGACTGCCATCCACATCCGCGTCACACATGATGACCACTTTATGATACCGCAGTTTGGTCATGTTCAGCGCACGCTCATCTTCTTCTGTTCCTAAAGTGACACCAAGTGCTGTGTAAATGTTCTTGATTTCTTCGTTGTCGAAAATCTTATGTTGCATGGCCTTTTCCACATTGAGGATTTTACCCCTCAAGGGCATGATGGCCTGAAAGTGACGGTCCCTTCCTTGCTTTGCAGTCCCACCAGCTGAATCACCCTCGACCAGGAACAGTTCACATTGCGCTGGATCTTTTTCTGCACAATCCGCCAGTTTTCCAGGCAGCCCAGAACCACTCATAACCGTTTTCCGCTGAACCATCTCACGCGCTTTGCGAGCTGCATGGCGCGCTTGGGCTGCAAGAATCACCTTTTGGACAATGGTCTTAGCGTCGTTGGGATGCTCTTCTAAATACGCCTCGAGCATGTCACTAACCGCTTGTCCAACAGGAGCGCTGACTTCAGCATTTCCCAATTTGGTTTTCGTCTGGCCCTGGAATTGAGGTTCAGCAACTTTTACGCTGACAACGGCAGTTAAGCCTTCGCGGAAGTCATCAGCAGAAATGTCGAATTTCAACTTATCCAACATTCCAGATCCCTCAGCATACTTTTTCAGGGTCAAGGTCAATCCGCGACGGAAACCCGTCAGGTGTGTTCCCCCTTCGTGCGTATTGATGTTGTTGACATATGAAAACAAGTTCTCTGTAAAGGACGTGTTGTACGTCATTGCTACCTCTACAGGAACGCCATTGCGCTCTCCTTCCATGTGGATGACCTCAGCGATCAACGACTCCCGATTTGTCTCGAGGTAGGTCACAAAATCACGCAGACCCGCTTGGGAATGGAATACTTCATGCTTAAACACCTCAGGTCCATTCTCCTCCAATTGCACCATGGTGCGCTCATCGGTCAGTTCAATCGTAATGCCTTTGTTCAAAAACGACAACTCGCGCATCCGGTCAGCGAGGGTAGCGTAATTGTAAACCAGCGTTTCGAATATCTCTGGATCCGGCTGAAATTCGACAATTGTCCCACGGTCATCGACACGGCCGATTTCTTTAACGGGTTCCAATGCCTTGCCCCGTGAGTAGGATTGCTCATAGGATTTGCCATCCCGGTGAACTTCAGCCCGCAAGCTGACGGAAAGCGCATTCACACATGAAACGCCTACTCCGTGAAGGCCACCAGAAACTTTATAAGAGTCCTTGTCGAACTTACCTCCTGCGCCGATCTTGGTCATGACCACTTGAAGCGCAGAAACGCCTTCTTTTTCGTGGAGATCAACAGGAATGCCTCGGCCATTGTCAGTTACCCGAATTCCATTGGACTCGGTAATCGTAACAGTGATTTTGTCACAATGCCCTGCAAGCGCTTCGTCGATGGAGTTGTCTACTACTTCATAGACTAAGTGGTGAAGACCGCGAACGCCCACGTCGCCAATGTACATGGAGGGGCGCATGCGAACGTGTTCCATGCCTTCCAAGGCTTGGATGTTGCTTGCGTCATAATTGGTTGCACTCTTGGGTGCTTGATTTGGATTCCGAATGGGATCCATTGGATGCTCTTCCGACATGGCTTACTGCTTCGTTCCATCTACCGCCTCACTGCGGGCGATTCTGTATCAACGAAAATAAGGTCAAAGTCCCTTACGAATTGGGCGTTTGGCCTCAATTCAATAGGGATTTATCCACAGTTTGGACGGGCTTTCCCACAAGCGTTAGAAGGCGTAAGTGGCGCCAAATCTTGCCATGAAGCCTTGTACCGGATAATTGTTCCACAACAGGTAATTGGAACCCGCTACGTTGGAGCACGAAAGCCATGCACTCATGCGTTTGTTGTAAGCGTATTCTAAGTGTATGTTGGCGTCTACAAAAGCTTGTAATTCAGTTTGTTTTCCCTGTATTGTTGATCCTAAATTGACCAAGTCGCCTTGGGCATTGTTGGAAAGGGAGGCTGCATGTCGGCTTCCGACCACTTCCGCATCCAATCGGATGGCGAATTTGTCATGCCAATTGTAATGCAATCCAGCCCGCCAAACCATGCCAGGTAAATTCCAGGCTTGGCTTTGGTTGCGCGTAGAATAGGACTTGAGATCCACGCCACCCCACAGGTTGAATGCCTCAGAGATCTGCAAACGCGCCTCGCCCCCAAGGGTCGTGACGGTGAGCGTGTCATACAACGGAACAAATGCCTCACCTCCATAGCCTGCCGAATCATTGACGAAGTACATGTACTGTTCAAAGTGCTCTACAGAAAACTTGCCGTGGTAGTGGAAATGCGAGGTGACATGCCCGCGAACACCTGTTCGGAAATCAAATCTGCGGTACGTGTTTTTCAACTCCGAGTTGGGAGCGATGTAGGGATTCGTTTCCAAAACGGTCTGGAGGCGGTTGTTGTCTACACTTCCGGATAGACGGGCGTAGGGGACCAAGAACCCTTTCAAGACCTGAAGGGAAGCTTCAGCCACAGGAAAAACTTGAAAGGGTCGGGCGCCCCTTGCATCCAACGCAATGTTTGCCCCCAAGGATGATGTGAGTGCCCCGCTCTGCTTGGTTACCTGAGGGCGCACATTGAATACGACTTGGTTGTTAGTCGCAGTGGAGTCCATTTGGTGCGAATTGAAAAGAATGTCCCAATTCAATGCCATTTCCAAGCCATCTCTGAAGGTGGATGCTTGCCCTTTTGTTCGTGTCGTGTGTTCGGTCACGTGGGATTGAGACCAAAGGTGTCGGTAAACGAGGTCCGCGCGAACAGCCCAATCATCGCTGTCTTTTCTGGTCGATTCGGAGTGCACGCCAAGGCCCCAACGTCCAAATCGGTCGCGCAATGCATCTTCTGCATCTGAGGGGAGGACACTGCTTGAATCCAAGCCTAGGTAGCTGATGCCACGTTGGGAGACGAACGCATCGAATGTCAACGTTTCTCGCTTCCAAAACCGCTTGGCCCAGGCGGATAATTCGCTATTGCTGAACCGTTGGGGCAGCGAGTCGTTCACGTCAAATCCTCCGTTGGAGGAGCGGTGTTGTAAGTGCATGCCCCAACTGGATTTTCTCGACCGCAGATCGGTGTATGAAAACTCAGCCAAGGGACTCACGTACATGCCAAAACCGATGCGCGCATAGCCTTTGTAGAGCATGGGCAACGGGGTGCTCACGTCCACACGTTGCGGTGCTACCGGCTCGAAGGATGGGGTAACGAGCATCCGCTTCGGAAGCAATTCATAATTGAAAATCGGTTTTTCGACGCCCATGTCCACAATGCTCGGCCACATCAAAAGCTTGTGAGCATCCTGCAGGAGCATCTCGCGATTCCCCACAAATGTGACATCCAAATCCAAGGTATCGCCTTGAGCTAGAGCGCCCGTAACGATGCAACAAAATGCGCCAATGAGTGCAATGCTCTTTTTGCGTGGGGCAGGTGACGTATTCATGGACATTAACGATTCAAAGATGGAAGGGAGTCGGATGGCGTTGATTCGGCTTCAGCCTCCAATTCGGCGGCACTTATGTCAGCTAAAAGGTCATTGGCCGCTTGCACCACCCAATCCACAGTAACAAACTGAATGATTTGGTCTGCAGTGGCTCGGGCCTGGAAGTAGTCTTCCATTCCGAGGTATGCCTTGCCTAAAAGAATGAACCCCTTGAACTTCCATTCCTCATATGCGGAGTAGTTGTCAATGAGTTCGAAAATCTCGAGTTCAGCAGTTTCGTAGGCGCGCTCGGTGAAAGCAATTTCCGCCAATAAATACTTGCACTCTGCTCCCCGGGCTCCGCCAAATTCGGCCACAGCCTCCAAATCCAAACGGGCCAAGGAATAATCCTTGGCGTCAACGTGGAGCTTCCCCCTCCAATAATGCGCTGTGCGGCGGATGTCATCAGGAGTTCCAGGGGCTGAGATGACTTGATCGGCGTATGCCAAAGCTTCCGTGTTGTTGCCCAACAAATAAGTACACCGCATCAAACCAATGCGCGATTCGAGGAGGTTGTCTTGAAGCACACTGACTGCCTCTAGGGTCCTGTAGTACTTCATCGCGCCTTCGAGGTCCTGCGCTTTCCAAGCGATGCTTGCCGCTGCGAGAGCGCTTAACTCGGTGAAATCATTCGCGGGTTGAAGGAGCACCTGGTCAAACGCGGCGCGCGCTTCATCTGTTCGGCCCAAATCCAATGCGCATTGACCAAGGAAATACTGTGCCTCCGTCACATGACGGCCAAGGGGGTACTGTCGGATGTACTCCGAAAGGCGCACAAGTGCTTTGTCGCATGTCTTTTCCAATGCAAGACCAATAGCTGCCTCGAACAACCGGTCTTCAATTTCGGCACCGTCAAGCCCCACACCTGATGGCAAATCGTCTAACATGCCACGCTCGATGAGCAGGGGTTCTAAAACGTTGAACGCATCGCCTGCGATGGGGTCATTTCCATAGTTTGTGCGGATCTGATCCCAGATTTTCAAGACGTCCTCTTCCCGCCCTTGTTTCACTCCAACCAAGCACAAATCAACCAAGGCGTATTTCGTCTTCGGGGACTGCGGGTGTTCTTGCAGCAAGGTCTCCAACTGTGCCCGTGCGTCGTCCAAGCGGTTGAGGTCGATGTTCGTGCGACCTGCTTCATAGCGCGCTTCAGGGATGTAACTGGAAGTGGGGTGTTCTTCAATCAAAGCCGTAAGCTCTTGCAGTTGGCCCGAAAGGTCTTCCATGTACCCTAAGCACAAAGCCCTTTGGAATCGGGCATAATCGGTACCTTCTCCGGCAGATTGAATGACGGTCTGGTAGGCAGCAGATGCCTGTTCGAAGGACTTGTTGGCGTAGAAACAGTCTCCGGTTCGTAAGGTGGCGTCGAGCGTCCGCTTTCGGTCGTCTCCGGCATCGACCTGGAGGAAAGACCGAAATGCACTCAGGGCATCGACGTATTGCTTTCGTTTGAAAAGGGCATAACCTCTGGCGTATTCGGCATCATCATAATAAGGACTGTTGAATGCTCCGGACGATTGCCGAAACGTAGCATAGTGGCTCGTCGCTTCGGTGTAACGTTTCAAAAAGTAGCGCAGTTCGCCTTGCCAAAAATGAGATTCTGCGGCCAATTGCGCATCAACAGGGTAGGTGCGAACATCTTCAAAATACCGATCAGCCTCCATGAATTTATTGGCTCTGAAAAGCTCCACACCTCGGTTGTAGGCCAACAGTTGATAAGCCCGTTGCACCCTTGCATTTTTTTCGTCGATCCGATTGAGGGCTTGCAGGGCACGCGTGTAATCTTTGGATGTCATGTAAACCTCCAAGAGGAATGCATAGGCTTCATTTTTTCTGGTTGAGTTGGGGAACTCTTCCAAGTAACGCTCGAATGCGGTAATGGCGTCGTCAAGTGGGTTGTAGGACAGCTCAAATGCGAGTTTTGCGTGACTAAACAGGGCGTCTTCTTTGATCTGGGGGTCAAAATCCAGCAAAGAGGCTTCACGGAATGCTGTCCGCGCTTTGTCCTTCTCCCCCAGTTCGAGGTAGCCATTGGCCATGTGGTAAAGCGCGTTTTGCGCGAGCTCGTCTTCTTCCCGCGTCACCAAGGAGAATGCGTTCAAGGAACCTCGCCAATCACTGCCTTGCATGCGGACAAACCCCATTTGGTATGCCAAATCACGGGTTCGTTCGCGGCCCCTGGTGTCCTTCCATGCCATCTCCAAATAGGGGAGTGCTTCCGTAAATCGCTGCTTTCTGTAATATGCATCGCCAAGGAGACGTGCCACCTCTGGCTTGCGTTGCTCTTTGATGGCTCGTTCATCTTCGAACAACGGTGGAGCGAAGGCAATCAGTTCTTCGTACTGCTCTGTTTCATGCAGGAGCTGGGCGATGTAAATCGGGACCAAATCACTGAACGCTGGTTTTTCCTGAAGCGATTGAAATCCCTCGAGGGCAACTTGCGGCTGTTCGCGCAAGTAAGCAATGTGGGAGAAATAGTATCGGGCGGCGTCTTGGTAGGTACCCGGAGCCTCAGCGACCTCGAACAAGTCTATGCGCGCTGCCTCGAAGTCCTCCCTTTCGAAGCGAGCATGTCCTCGCTTGAATTTCAACTCCAGCAACTGGTCGGGCGTCAAGCGCCTCTCATCGAGTCGGTCAAAGGCAGAAAGAGCGGCTCGCCAATCCCTTCGGGAATAATACAAGTCGGCCAGTTCCCATTGAGCCTTTTGCACGTTGGGATTGTCTGGGAAATCGCCAACGAATTGACTGATTAAATGATCAGCATTGGGGTGGTAGAGGTAAACCGCACACAGCGCCCGCTTGAATTCAGCTTCCTGGTGGTCGGCTCCACCTCGTTCATGAGCCGGTAACTCGTCGAGGAATTGTTCAAAGCCATGCAAGGCCAAAACGAATTTCTCCTTTTCAAAGGCATCCTGAGCAGATTCCCATTGAATGCGTTGCGGGCTTTCGCCAAGGGACAATTGACCAAGGACAGGAGATCCGATGGTGCCGGCAAGGAGCCAACCTCCAAACAGAATTTGAGTGAAACGGGCGTGAATGCGCATAGAACGAAGTTAGAGATGGCCGCAGGTTCATGGCCTGCGTGCACATGAAGTTCTCAACGCTTCAATGTGCTTATTTCATCTGTCCCTTTGCTCGATTTAACAAAACGCTGGGCACAAAAAAAGGCGGATCCGATGCCGCCTTTTTTTTGAATAATCCAAAAGGATTA
>DAISXU010000094.1:7242-8522 GCA_036825655.1 Flavobacteriales bacterium
CCTCGGTGAGGTGTCCCTCGATTTGGACACCAGCAGCAGAGAAGGCCAACTCATATTTCACATCCACAACCGCGTCGATTTCTTCCTGGCTGCGATTGGCATCTTCGAGCAGGTGCTGTTGCAGTTCGACGGAAACAGTATCGTTGTACGCATATCCGGAAATGATGGCGCGCTTGCCTTCCATACCAGATTTAGGAACGAAGAATGCGTGGTCTTTCATGTAGACCATGACAGGTTCTCCCTGAGGTCCTTGTACCGACATCCAGCAACCCATTTTCGTACAGGTTTCTACAATTTCCACTTCAAAAAGTCCAGCAGCTTCTCCTGTTGAAGCAAGCAGAGCGGGTACAGAGTCGATTGAAACAGTTTCTCCCATTTCAAAAGCTTCTCCGTAAGCAGTCCACGCTGGGGCATTGTCAGATTGCTCTGTTACGGGGGCGTCGGTGGTGTTGCAACCGACCGTGATGATTCCGAAGAAACCGGCGATCATCAAGGAATTGATCATTTTCATGGCCCAAAAGTAAGAAGTGCAATGAACAAAACCCGCACTTGGATCAGTTCTTCATGACAAATTCCGTTCGCCGATTTGCCGCCCTCCCAGACTCGGTGTCGTTCGGCGAGATGGGGCGATTGGAGCCAAATCCAACCGATTCAACTTTCTCCTTTGGGACCCCATATTCCACCAAATAGGCTTGCACGGCGGCGGCCCTTTCTTCGGATAATACCTGGTTCAATTCGCTTGAGCCCACATTGTCAGTATGGCCCTGTATGACGATTCGGTACTCAGGGTGCCTCCCGAGGTAATTGGCAAATGAACGCAACAAAATGCAAGATTCCGGATCGATTTCAGAACTGCTCGTGGCGTATCGGATGTCGCGCATTTCGTAAGGCTCGTCCAGTGCAATCTCTCTGGCTTTCAATTCCAAGTTGGCCGCGGCTGCTGAAGTGACCGGTGTGGTGGAGTCTTTCTTGGGAAGAACGATGGCGTCAAAGGCCGTATTGGGTCCCTCCGTCAGGAGGACCACTTCTTCCATTGCTCCGATTTCCAAGGCCCGCGCAAAGGTTCCATCGTCCTGGTTGACTTCAAGGTACTCCATCTCCATGGTTGACATGCGTTGAATGGCGACTTGCACTGTAGTGTCGGGTGCACCTGCTTCGTTGAGGATGGATCCTCGGATGATGGTGATTTCCGATGCCCGGTGAGGAGGGGGGAGTGGCAAACTCAAGATGTCAAGGCCCTTGGTGCCTTGCCTTCGACTTCCGGGGTATGCTTGTTTGCC
>DAISXU010000095.1:0-8498 GCA_036825655.1 Flavobacteriales bacterium
CGACTGCGGCAACGCTACGACCACCTCTGCTACGTTCACGATCGAGGACACGACCGGACCTGTAGTGGATGAAGCTGGAATGGGAATAACGAATGGTGAATTTGTTGAGGCTTGTGCTGATGATGTTTGGGGCACGGTTGATCTTCCAGCAGTTCCAGATTTGTTAGTGACCGATGTTTGCTCGAACGAAATCAATGTGACTTTCACAGAGGTTGGAGTTGGTGAGTATGCACCGCTTGAAGACGGCACAACATTCTGCGCCGCGACGACGCCTGGTGTAATGCCTGATGGCCAAACTTGCGACAACTATGACGCTCATGCGGTTCGCATATTCAATCTACCTGGTGAGCAATTCTACACCATCGTGGATGGCGTGGTGACGAATCACCCAGATGGTACGCGGACAGTGGACGTTACAGTGGTAGCAACTGAAAACCCCAATGCTGGATGGGTGCTGCAAGTTGATCTCAATGCTGAACTGACTTGGGACGAATGGATTGCGCAGCCTGGCTCGCAGAGCTATAAGAGTGATTGCGATTTGGGCGACCATACAGAATGGTACTACCACGTAGTACAGAATTCGAGCACGGCGACGGGTTGGGGAGATTACGACGGCTCAGTTTTGAGCTTATCACATCAGCCAAGTAATGAATTCTATGGATGGCAGTTTGGTGTAGGTGCAAATAACAAGAACGCCAACTTTGGATATTGGGGTTGGTTCTATTGGGAAGGCGTGATTGATGGTCAGTTTGAAGCGGGTTCAGGTTCGATGCATGCGGATTTGGATTGCACCATGCCATATGACATTGACCGCACTTATGTTGCGACCGATTGTGGAGGGAATGCGACGACATTCAGCTACACGGTGGCTGTGAATGGCGGGGGATGCCAGCCACCATTGCCTCCTTACACTGGAAATCCAGGAATCGATGTGGACTGGGGAGATCAGGAAACGGACAACGACAGTGAGATCTTCGGTGGGTTAGGTGATCCTAATGAAGGGAAAGATCCATTGAAGGTGCTGAATTTGGCTCCGAACCCCACCGATGAGCATGCTTTGTTCCAGTTCATTTCCGAGGAACGCCTGCAGGTTGCTGTTCAGCTCTTTGACATGACAGGAGTGATGCAATCGACTCTTTATGAAGGAACTGTTGAAGCGGGTCAGCGTTATCAACTGGAGGTAAACGTAGCTTCACTGCCAGCCGGAATGTATCAGATTCGTATCGTGTCTTCTGTCCAAATCGTCAACACGAAGTTGCTCGTGATGGATTGACCGAGATCGGATTCCCCGATGGAAAGGGCTGCCGCAAGGTGGCCCTTTTTTTTTGCTGGGGTTTGGTTGTGAAAGGGTTATAGTCGAATTTCACGAAGATGAAAGAGTGGATTTGGTGCATGCTCATGTTTTTGCCGGGAATCAGTTGGGCGCAGTGCGATGCATGCGATCCCGATCTGACCTGCACTTCTACGGATGGGTTTCCGACAATCTGTCCTGAATTCTTGCCTGATGGTGTGGCGGGAGAGGATTATGAAGTGGTGATGACGTTTTACTTGCCAGAGAACGTAACGGATCCTGGCTCTGGCATTTCGGCCACTTTGAATTCTGTGACGGTAACGGGAATTTCGGGATTGCCATCCGGATTGGAGGTGACTTTGAGCGATTCGGATGGCGTCTATGAGCCACCGAGTGGACAAACCATGGGATGCGCGACCATTTGCGGAGTTCCAGTATGGCCAGGGGACTTTGTGATCACCATCCAAATCAGCGCTTTGGCTTCAGCGTTTGGAATCGAGCAGCAAGTCAATGAAAGCTTCACGTACGATTTGCACATTGAATCTGGAGCCAACGGCGCCTCTTCCTTTGTCGCTGATGAGTTAAGCGGGTGTGGGGCTTTGAGTGCGGTGTTTACTTCCAACATTTTAGGGGAAGGGACTCAACAAACAACCTGGGGTTGGGAATTTGAAGGAGCTTCTGCGTTCAGTGAATTGGGAGCTGGAGTGGCAACTTCAGAATGGGATGAGCCCGGGTCCTATACGGTTTCGGTTACGACCACTGTATCGGATTTGGTATTAACGGGTTTGGCAGTTACCAGCGGAGCCTCGAATGGCGGTTGGGACGATGTTTTTACGGCACCTGATTTGTTCTTTGTCATAAGTTCAGCTTCAGGTCCTGTGTTTACTTCTTGGGCAGTCATTGACAACAGCACGCCCACGTGGAGCGGTCTGTCGGTTCCCCTCACGAATCCTCCCTATACCATTCAATTTTATGACGAGGACAATCCTCCATTTGGCAATGACGCGATGGGCTCATTCGACCTTTCGCCGACTGCCCCTGGCACTCAGGGATTCAGCGCGAATCCTACTTATGGTGAGTTGACGATTGGGGTTCAACCTGCGTTTTCTGTGAGTGATTCGATGGAGGTTTATGTGTTTCCAGCTCCGGCATCGGAAGGTGCGGAGTCAACGGAAGAGGGTTTGGTGGTTTTGGGGGATAGCTTGGGTTGGGAAGTGAGTTGGTGGTTGGATGGTCAACCGGTCGGGTCAGGCTCTCCTTGGTGGCCTGAATTGAATGGGTATTATTGGCCCGAAATTTCCAATGCATTTGGATGTGGATTGACTCTCGATTCTATTCTCTGGTGCAATCCAGATGCGATGTTGGAGGTGTTGATTTCAGATTCGGTTGCTTCAGAATTGACGGTTCAATCAGGCTTTGAGCTGTATGCTTGGACGCTTCCACAAGGGACATGGGAGGACAGCTTGGGAGTCCCTTTGCTGGCGGAGGAGAGCGGCTGGTATGCCCTTTCTGCACAGGATGGTTGGGGGTGTTGGGCGCATTCGGATTCCCTCCTGGTTTGCTTGGCTTTGCCCCCTCCGTTGTTGAACCAAATGCCGTCTGGTCAGCTCCAAACGGGTGAGGGCTATGCAACCTATTCTTGGTGGTGGGAGGGGGCAGAGTTGCCAGGAGAATTAGGGCCAGAAATCATGCCGCTAGGTCCTGGGATGTTCCAAGTTGCGGTGACAGACCATGGCGATTGTCCTGCGGTTTTCAGTGCTGAATGGATGGTGTTGGGGATGCTCGATGGGCAAAAAAAAGACTGGGAGGTCTTGGGCAATCCTTTTCGAAATGAGTTGATGATCCGCGGGCCAGAAGGAAGCGCGAGTTGGCAGTTGCGAGCATTTGATTTGAATGGCCGAATCGCTGATGTTGCAGATGGACAGGGCAATGCGCAGGTCGATCTTCTTAGGCATGCGCCTCCCGGTGTTTACCTGATCTCAGGGCCTCAGGGCATGATTGGAAGGGTACTCAAAGTGCATTGAGTCCAAATCTTAGCAGCGGAGGATTGTGGATTGGTCCATTCACCTGAACTTTGCAAAAAACAAGTTATGAGCCAACTCCATCATCCTCGCGCGACTTATGCCTCAACGACGCGCATCGTCATGCCCAACGATACCAATACGCTTGGCAACCTGATGGGCGGCAACCTGCTCAACTGGATGGACGAAACGGCAGCCATCAGCGCGATGCGGCACAGCCGGCGGGTGTGTGTAACGGCTGCGGTAAATAACGTGAGTTTCCAACGGCCGATTGCGCTGGCCGATGTGGTTACCGTCCATGCTGAAGTGACTCGGGCATTCCGGTCGTCGATGGAGGTTTACTTGCGTGTAAGCGTTGAGAACCCCGTAAATGGCGAGTCGAGCATTTGCAACGAAGCGATGTACACCTTCGTGGCGGTGGACCAATTCAACGCTCCGATACAAATTCCGGAAATCCATCCAGAATCGGAAGAAGAGGAAGAGCGATTTGAAGGAGCGTTGCGTCGGCGACAACTGCGGTTGATTTTGGCCGGGAAAATGGAACCTCAGGAGGCCACCGAATTGAAGGCGCTCTTCATTTAATAGCCGTTTGCGGCCTCCCAAGCTTCGAGCACGGCGTTGGTGTCCACGTGTGCACTGCAGGTCGATGGTCCTTTGAACCGGCAGCGGTCACCTAATTTCGAACAGGGCCGCTGCTCTCCACGCCCTTCTGGCAGTACGTCCACCGAGCCCGTTGCGGCGCGCCAAGCCCCCATCCCAAGAGAGGGCCGGGTGCACCCCCAAACGGTCACCACACGGCACCCCAAAGCCGCAGCTAAGTGCATCATTCCGGTGTCTCCAGCGATCACCGCCTGAGCCCCCCGAAGGATGGCAGCAGATTGGGCAATGGAGGTGCTTCCCACCCACGATTCAGCGTCGAGATCAAGCGCTCGTGCGGTTTCGGATTCCCCACCGATGAGTACGATGCGCCTGCTTGATGCAGCGATGACCCCACGCAACATCTCCAGCTCCATGGCCTTTCCAGCATGGGCAGCCCCGAGTGCGATGACGGACCAGGGCTGCTTCCCGTCAAATCCGGGAGGGAGTTGGGCATCGGTAAACAGGGCTGGCCAAAAAGCAGGCACTTCCGTGCCAGCGAAAGCCCCAGAAAAACTCGCGATGTATCGATCGACGATGGGGGAGATGGGCTCTGAGCGCCATCCGTTGACGAGCGCCCATTTCGCAGCATTGCGCTTGTCGACCCGAAAAGTGGAGGTAAGTCCTAGCCCACGGGTGACAGATCGTGACCGAACGTTTCCTTGCAGGTCGATGACGTGACTGAAACCAAGGCCTTGCAACGTGGGTAGCGCCTCTGCTCCAGAACGGTCGACGGTGTGGATTTCGTCAATCAAATCTCCAAATCCATCCACGACGGGTTGGAAAGCGGATTTGGTCAGGAAATGAACCTCCACGTCTCCATGCACAGCATTCCTGAAAGCGGCCACGGCGGGTGCAGTTAAAATCAAGTCGCCAATGGAACTGAATCGGATGAACAGAACGCGGGTCATGCTGCAAAGCTAACGCGGAGAGCGAATCCGAATTACCTTCGCGTCGTCATGGCTTTCATCGATACCCATACTCACCTCTACCAGCCCCGATTCGATGCGGATCGTGCAGAGGCCATCGAGCGATGTGCAGCGGCTGGGGTGGATGCCTTGTTGTTGCCCAACATTGATGCGGAAAGCATTCCGAGGGTCCGGGACATGATGCTTAAATGGCCGGAGATGTGCCATGGAATGATGGGATTGCACCCTTGCCATGTGCAGATTGAAACGATGGAGGAGGAGCTACAGGCCATAGAAACCGAATTGCGGCTCCGTCCGTCGGAATATGTAGCGGTAGGGGAAATTGGTGTTGACCTTTATTGGGACAAGAGCACCTTGGCCATTCAGCAGGAAGCCTTTCTTCGCCAAGTGGGTTGGGCGAAAGAGTTCAAGAAACCGATAGTCATTCATGTCCGGGATGCGTTCCCTGAGCTTTTTGAGTTGTTGGATGAAGTGAACGATTCGGATTTACGAGGGGTCGTGCACTGCTTTACAGGTACACCAGAGGATGCTCAGCGCGTTCTGGCGTACGGAGATTTTTACCTCGGGATTGGCGGGGTGGCGACCTATAAGAATGGAGGGTTGGCCCCGACTTTGCAGTCGGTGCATCGAGATTTTGTTTTGCTTGAAACGGACAGTCCATATTTGGCTCCAGTTCCTTTCCGGGGCAAGAGAAACGAAAGTGCCTACGTGGTGCATGTGGCTCAACAAATCGCTGATTGGTGGGAATTGCCTGTCGCTGAAGTAGCAGCGATTACATCGGCCAATGCGCATCGCTTGTTTCAGTTGAATCCAAATCTCGGACACCCATGACCTCGAATGCGACCGACTCCAGCGTCTTGATCATCTACACTGGGGGCACCATTGGCAGTGCTCAAGATGCTGAAACGGGCGGTTTGGTGCCCATCGATTTCAGCGAAATTCACCGGCACGTGCCTGAGTTGGATCAGCCGGGCAGGGTCATCGATGCCCACAGTTTCGATCCCCCCATCGATTCTTCCAACATGGGCCCTTCCCATTGGAGGCGATTGGTGGCCATCATCGCTGAGCGATACGATGAATTTGATGGTTTCGTCATTCTGCACGGCACTGACACTTTGGCTTACACAGCCAGTGCCTTGTCGTTCATGCTGACGGGTTTGCACAAGCCGGTTATCCTTACGGGAAGCCAACTGCCCATTGGATTGCCCCGGACGGATGGCCGTGAAAACCTCTTGGCTTCGGTGGAAATCGCAGCTGCCCAGCGCTTCGGTGAGCCTTTAATTCAGGAAGTTGCGGTCTATTTTGGTTCGTCCCTCTTTCGTGGCAACCGAACGCACAAAGAGAGCGCGGAGTCCTTGCAGGCCATTGTCAGTCCTAACTTTGCAGCTCTGGCCGAGGCGGGAGTGGACATTCTATACAATGTACCGATGTTATGGAGGGATGAAGCCATCGAATTGACCACAAACATGGATTTGGAAGAGCGTGTGGCTTGGTTGCCCCTTTTCCCCGGCATGTCCATGGAAGTGCTCGATCGAGTGGTGCAGTGGGAGGAACTGAGGGGGTTGGTGTTGGCGACTTACGGCTCGGGAAATGCCCCCAATGATTCGCGGCTTCGCTCCGCCTTGTCCGCGGCAAGTGATCGCGGCGTAACGGTTGTGAACGTTTCGCAATGCGGTCATGGCGCGGTGCACCCTGAACGCTATGCAACGGCTCACCTGTTGCGCGATTGTGGAGTCATCCCTGGTGGGGACATGACCACGGAGGCTGCATTGACCAAAATGATGCATGTCTTGGCTGTACATGGAAATAAACGTGCTGACGTTCGGGCTGCCCTGGCTGCCAATTTGCGAGGAGAGAGATCGGATTTCAGCTCTTTGATTTAAGCGGTCTTTTCATCTTGTTTGAAGTAGGGTTTCTTCCTACTTTTGCACCCCTCCGAAAGCGGAGCATTGAAACGGAGAGGTGGCCGAGTGGCTTAAGGCGCACGCTTGGAAAGCGTGTTTATTCGAAAGGGTAACCCGGGTTCGAATCCCGGTCTCTCCGCGAAAAACAGGAAAAGCCGGTGCGATAGCACCGGCTTTTTTGCTTGCTGGTGGCGGATGAAGTTCACTTCAATCCGCCGCCGGCAAACAAAAAAGCGGCGGCCCCCGGCCGCCGAGCTTTTCCCGTTTTTCAAGCCCCTCCCTTGGGAATCACGAGCGCCCCAGCGCGAGTAATCCCCCCTCCCTTCCCGAGCCCCAAAGCCTTATCCCGTTCCCTAACCCCCATCCTCTCCAAGTCCCCCCTCAATTGGGGAAGGTGCCCCGACGAGGAACCAGGCGACCTTGCCTGAATGAAGAATTCAACTTCCAATTACGTTCGGCTTGCCTTCGCGCTCGGCCTTGAACACGAAATGCTCTCGCCAGAAACAATCCTGGCCATCCCAGCCTCTTCCCGAAGTTATTGGCGGCGGCAACCTCCTGAAATCTACGAGCAGCGCCTGTCTGCTGCCCAGCATCGCAAGGTGGTTGAGGCGGTGCGGGCGGTGGGGCGCAGGGTGCTTTGGCGCGTGGTGCGGCGCGTGGCCCGATCAGCCCGCGCTTTGGAAACGGATCTTGGCCGCAAACGTTACCGGGAGTTCATGGACAGCCTTGTTCCGGAATTCATGGCGTACTTCGAAAGCTCCGATTCCCCCCCCGCTCGCCACCGGGTACTGAAGCTCTTCAATTACCCGGAGAGCCGCTTCCTTGTTGAGCAGGCGCGCCGGATTGCTCCCTGCGCTTCAAGTCCCGTTGAGAAATGTGTGAGCCGCATCCCAAACCAAACCAGCCAAGAGGAGTGCGATCGCCTCCAAGCGTGTCTCAACGTCCCGGGCCGCGAACATTGGCCCACGGCCTCGCTTTGGGCCCAAGGCGTTCGCGATGGCAAAATCGGCATGGGCGCCTCCACGGCCTATCGGCTGATCCGCATCAAAGGGTACCGCCCGAAGCGTGTCACGCACAAAGCGCCCACGCGGGAGGGCGTTCGCGCGGATGGATCCAATCAGATTTGGCATGGAGACGTCAGCTACGTGCGCACGGAGGACGGCCAACTCAGCTTCTTGTACGCCATCAAGGACAACTACTCCAAACTCATCGTCAGCTGGCAAGTGGAACGCGAAATCTCCGGCACGCACGCCCTCTCATGCCTGCGAGCTGCCCTCAAGCGTCACCCCGCCGCCCATCCGCAAATCATCACCGACGGAGGCAGTGAATTCAACAACAAAACGATGCGCCGCTTCCTGAACCGATGCAACCGCCAACTGACCCACCTCATTGCCAAGCGCGACATCCGCCAATCCAATTCGATGATCGAGCGCTTCTTCCTGACCATCAAATCGGAGTCGCTGCACGGGCGCCGTATCATGAACTACCATCACCTCAAAGCGATTTTAGCCATCGAGATCGATGAGTACAACAACCGGCCGCACGTGGCGCACAAGCTCTACACCCCGGCGGAGGTCCACGCCGGCGACTCAAAGTCCCTGCAAAAGAAACGCCAAAAGAGCGAGCTGGAGCGCGCCAAGAAACTGCTGAAGGCGGAGCGGCGCCGCGATTGGAGCGTGCACATTGCTGAGGTCGATCGCCAGAAGGAACTCGACGA
>DAISXU010000096.1:0-8449 GCA_036825655.1 Flavobacteriales bacterium
CTAAAGTGAATCTCAACCCCTCAAATTCCTCATAGGTAACGACATCATCTTGCGCTACGATGTTCTGAAACGCGGTGAGCAGGAAGTTCTTTTCGCCATCATCCAGTCCTACTTTGATCGCGGATGCGCTGCGCTCCAGGATGCCAGCGTGCGCCCCAATCAACTCCAATAGTTGCATTTTATCGTCTACTTCGTCCCAGACAAGTCCGACGGGAATGCCTTGAGGGTCAAAATGCTCAATGACTGCTGTCATCCATGCCGTTTCGCCCTCGTCAACGGAGCGGTCAACCACGATCATATGGCGAGTCAATGCGGCGATTGCGCAGGCGAGAATGTTGGGCTCGTTGAATTCGAATTCTGGAAAATCGGGGTGCATTCGGGTTTCTGAATCTTCGGTTTCGCTTGTTGGTTGCGCTGCGGTAGCATCCTCACCTACCAAGTCGCCAAACCACTTTCCCCTCATGGGTCCGGGGTCCAAGCCTTTCTTCCACGAGCCGTTCAGGTGCCCATCCACGATGGTGAATTCAACTCGCCCTTCAAGCCCTTTGTTTTCCCAGACCCCATCAAATTTACCATCTATGTAAGTGCCGCTCAGTGTGCCTTCCTGGTAGGTGCCTTTGGCCTTCTCGCCTTCTACTACGAATTCTAATTCGCCGAAATTGCCTTTAAATCGTTGTCCCATGGTTTCAAGTTTTCTGAAAAATACGGGCAACCTATTGGAGGACAAACGAAATGTCATTTCATCTCATTTCATATTATCGATGATCGTAAATGCTTGTCCGCATGCGCATTGGCGCCGGGTTTTAGGCGCCATAAGCAGCTGAAATTCAGATTTATAGCAGACTTCCCTGACATTGGGCGGTCAACAAAATCATCCAATTGCGATTGCAACCAAATCCCAGACAGGCCATGGGCATGTCGCCTTCTCCGTTGTCGCAAGGCATCAGAACTAGAACTTCTGAAAATGAATGCAGCGCACGCCGATCAGTTCCATGCAGCATGGTACCTCCACAAAGCACCAGGTTGCCTCGTCAAATAGAAACCCACAGCGCATAAAAAAAAGCAGCCCGGTTCTGGGGCTGCTTCTTTCTTCAAAGAGTGAAAATTCTATTTGCTAAAGGTGTATTCACCAAATCGGGAAGAGTAGGTCAAGACGATTTTGCCCTGCTTTTTCTCAGCCGAAAACAACATCGGAATCAAATCCATGGTGTTGTTGAATTCACGGGGTCCCGAGTAAGCAAAAGGTGTGATCCAAATGGTCGATCCGTCGGCGCTCCACCGAGCGCCATCTGCTGAAGGATCCCTTAAGTCAGAGGGAATTCGAGCAGTGCCATCGGCATTCAAGACCAATGAGCCTATGTTGCTGGAATAGTAACCGGGCAATTCGCTCTCACTGACGCTTGATTGCGCCCAACTGATGGAGCATGCCAGGAGCATGAGGAGGAGGGTTGCGTGTTTCATCTGATCAGTAATATGCGCTCAAATCAACGGTTTGTCCGTTCAAAGAGGGGGAGAGGGAAAACAGCAATCGCTTGGTGTCTGAATCGTAGACGTTGTAACCGCTCTTTCCACAGATTTTGACGGTGGAGTTGTTCGAGATCCCCGTGCAACATGCACCCGAGTGGTCGTTGGGTCCGACGCGCACTTCCACTAGGGATTTTCCGTTTCCTTTGACGTTGACACAGACATCGGAGGCTTCATGAGCCTGCATGTCGCTAAAAAGTGGGAATGAGGCACCGACAATTGATGCAGCCAATCCCCATCGAATGAGTGATTTCTTCATGCGGCAATGAACGAAGAAGTCAAGTTGTGTAGCCTAAAAATTAGGTTGCATTGCGTTTCAGTACTTCGGCTTAAAAGGGGCTTTTCCCGATTTCGTGGGCTTGTACGGCTTCCTCGAGGTACTGCGTTCGTCTTTTGGTTTTTTCTTGCCAAATTTCTTCTTGTGCGCCGATTCATCGAAGCCTGGCTTGAAACTCTTCCTGCGCTCCCGCCGTTCGTAAGGCGGTGGAGTGGAAGATTGATTCAGATCAGGCCCCGTGCTAAGTCCCTTCAATTCATGGCCTACCAGGCAGGCAATCAAATCGGATTTAGACAGCTCTTGAAAGTGACTTTCTGCCAGCTCAATCAGCGCATCAGGTGTGCGTTTTCCGTTGGAAGAATTCACGATTGAGTCGGCCCAGGCAGCTATTCGAGCAGCAGCAATTTCGGAGGCGCCAGGCACTTCAATTCGCTTGAATTCGATGTCCAAGTCGCGCGAAATTCGGTTGATTGCGGCCTTTTCCTTTTGGTTGATGAAAGCCAACGAAATACCACGCTTTCCGGCGCGAGCAGTCCTTCCAGCCCGATGGGTGTAGTACGCTTGATCGTGCGGGAGGGCGTAATGGAAAACGTGAGTCACATCGTTGACATCGATGCCCCGAGCCGCCACATCTGTTGCGATGAGGAGTTGCAATTCACGGCGCTTGAAACGGTTCATCACACGGTCTCGTTGGTGCTGCGATAAATCCCCATGCAGGGCATCTGCCCGGTACCCTGATTTCATTAGCTTTTCGGCCAGGTCCTGAGCATCCCTTTTCGTTCGGCAAAAAACAACCCCAAACAAATCGGCGTTCAAATCGATGAAACGGGTTAACGCTTCTGCCTTGTCTGTGTGCCGGACCACAGCATACTGGTGCTCTATGTCATTGTTGACGGCGGTGCCTGGATCTACCCTTACCTCCAATGGGCTGTCCATGTACTGCTTGACCATCCTCCGAATTTCTTTCGGCATGGTGGCTGAAAAGAGCCAGGTTCGCTTGGATTCAGGGGTGAAGTCCAAAATGGTGTCAAGGTCTTCCTTGAATCCCATGTTGAGCATTTCGTCGGCTTCATCCAAAACAACGAACTGCACTTGGTCGAGTTTGAGCGCCTTCCGATTGACCAAGTCGATCAATCGGCCAGGCGTAGCGATAACCACCTGGCATGGTCGACGCAGCTGTTGAATCTGCTGAACGATGCTAGCCCCCCCATAAACCGCCACGGTCTTGATGCCTCGAACGTCCTTAGCGAAGAGTTCGATTTGTTGAGCGATTTGTTGCCCCAGCTCACGTGTTGGAGCGAGGATGAGGGCCTGGATGTGGGGCAAATCTGGATCGAGGTGCTCAATGAGTGGCAGACCAAATGCTGCTGTTTTTCCCGTTCCGGTTTGTGCGAGTCCAATGAAATCGCGATCTCCTTCCAAAAGCAAAGGGATGGCCTGCTCTTGGATGCTGGTGGGCTCACTGAAGCCGAGGCGTTCAATGGATTGTAAAATCGGGGAGGAAAGGCCAAGGCTGGAGAATGAAGCCACGAGTAGAATTGCTGAGGGCGCCAAATGGGGTGAAAGCGCCTGTGTTGTGAAGGACGCACTACGCCCTTTTCGGCTGCAAATGTACACTGAATCAAGGTCATGCACGACTTCAATCATCTCGCTGTACTATCTTCGAAGTCAAACATTTGAATGATGAAGCGCTTATTGTTCGTTTTTACAGCCCTCCTTTTCAGCACATTTTTCTTATCCGCCCAAGAGTTGCCAGCCGATTCTGCCCGTTACGTGAGGATCGTACTCAACGATGGCACCATCAAGGAAGGTGCGTTGATGTCCATTGATGAAGAGGACGTCGTCCTCGAGCTGGGAGCATTGGGGGCAACGCGCATTCCGAAGTACATGATTGAAATCATGAATGAGTTGGTTGGCTTTTCTCCCTCCGACAAGGACGGAAAGGGGCGTGCTTACGACATCAATCCCCAAGCGAGCAGGTATTTTTTCGCGCCATCGGCCATCCAGTTGAAGGAAGGGGAAGGCTATTTCCAATCCAACATTGCATTGAATTCAGTGAGCATGGGGTTGTCTGACCACCTGACTTTGGGTGGCGTCATGTCTTTTCTTGGAGCTGGAGGAACGATCAAAGTCGGGACTCCTTTGGGTGAGCGCCTGAATGTTTCGTTGGGAGGCATTGGCTTTGCTGATTTCTATGGCATTTTTGATCGTCCAGTTGGAATGGGTTTTGTCAATTTATCACTTGGAGACGAGGTGAAAAATATAACCGTGAACCTGGGGATTGCGAATAAAAGCACGCGAAACCGTGAGGTTTATAGCGGGGTCGTAACGGTACCTGGTTTGAATGGTGAAGCATCTTCTTTACTTCCTACTTCCGTTGCCAGTACATACTCAACAAGGCCATTGATCATCAACGTCAGCGCCATGACCCCCATGACCTCCAACCGTTGGTTGGTGACCGAGAATTATTGGATTCAACCCCGCTCAAAGGTGAATGGTTACGCACCTTATCAAGGCCCCGCTTTTTACTACCCACCCTTTACCGAATCAGACATCAACAACGAGGCTTTGGGGATTGTCTCCTTGGGCATTCGGAGTTTGAACTTAAGGACCGGCTGGTTGTGGGATTATGGCTTGGTCGGGGTGTTCACGGAAGGGGGCGATGGATTTGCTGCTCCGTGGGTGTCTTTCACTCTAGCTTTTTAAGCCCAATCGGTTACCGCATCCCCAATTTCTTCCGGACCTTCTTACGCCAACGTTCAACTTTTTCCTTTGGAAGAACGCCCTTGGAAACCAAGGCGAACAGGACTAGCCAAGCGATGCCCTTGAGCAAGAAGAATAAAAATCCGGCTATGCCTATGGTTTTGAGCCATTCCATTGTGTGACAAAGGTAGACCACCCCCTAAGAACCGGACGAGTACTCGGGTGGATTTTATCCCGCCTTCCCTCAAATCTGACACTTCCCGAACAATTCCCCAAATTGCACTGCGGAAGTCAGGGGAATTTCATCCAATGGGATTGCCTTACCGAGCGCCCATCGGCACTTAACAACCGGCAGGTGTAGGTGCCTTGGGCTAAGGCAGATGCATTCAGGGTTGTGCTGCTTGGACTGCCCATTTGTTCCAAAACCATCCGCCCATAAATGTCGAAAAGCTGCACCTTCATTCCTTCCGAAGTGCCCTCCACGGTTAAAAAATCGCGGCCAGGATTTGGATGCATCGACAGGCCAATTTCTTCCTCGCTGGAGACGCTTTGAGGGGCCACCACTTTGAATTGCCCCATCATCCCGCCGTCTTCATGCACGAGCATGTGGCAGTGGTACATGTACGGGATGACATCGTCCGCGAAGTCGCTGAATTGGCAGATGAACTTTGCCGACTGCATGGCCGGGATGAACACGACGTCCCGCCGTCCCATTTCTTCAGCTGGTGGTGTGACCCCGTTGCGCTCGATCAGGTAAAACTGCACATCGTGGATGTGGAAGGGGTGGCCAATGGGGCTGCTGTTGGTGATGTTCCAAATTTCGATGTTGTTCAAGGGGATTGTGTAGTTGATCACATCCATGTCAAACGGTGCACCATTGAAGACGAATTCGCCGTTCAGGGCGTTGGAGCCCATCGAGACGGGGGACATCGTCAAGTTCCTTTGCACATTGGCTTCCGCTTGCAAAAAGGGATTGGAATTGGAGGGGTCCAGGGTGCTGGGGATTTCGAACACGGCTTCCTCATTCAGGGGAGCGTCGACGGTCAATTCGAGGAGTTGAAAGTTCCCACCATTCATGGGGTTGGGGTTGTAGCCAGTCAATTGTTGGCCAAATCCCATTCCGGGATATGTCCCGCCGTAAACGCCATTAGAAAACTCAGAAGCGTAGCTCATGAGGCTTAGGGTTTGGCCTTCTAAACCGGAGCAGTCCACTAAAATCTCTGCCCGCTCACCCGGTGCAAGCCGCAACCTGTCCAACTCCAACGAGGACGGCAACAGGCCGCCATCCGTTGCCATCAGGTGAAAAGGCAGGTCCTCGCTCAACCCCACATGGAATGCCCTTTGGGATGATCCATTGAGCAGGTGCAGCCGAATGACGCAAGCAGGAACGGAAAGCGAGGCGTCGTAGGTGGCATTGACGCACAAGAGCGTGTCCGAATTGGAGTGGGCCATGATTTCACCTTCGGAATTGAAGGCCTTGGTTTGGAGGATGATGGGGAATTCGTCGATCCCGTAAGTCCTGGGCAAGGGCAAGGCCAATTCTTGCTCGTCTCGCACCCAAATCATTCCGGCGATGCCTTTGGATACGTGCATGTCCGTCATCATGTGCAAATGTGGGTGATACCAATAGGTCCCCGCTTCATCCAGCACTTCAAATGTGGGTTCCCAGGTTTCGCCCGGGTCGATGATGCTGTGTGGCCCTCCGTCATTTGCTGGACTGACGTGCATTCCATGCCAATGCATGGTCGTCGACTCTTCCAGCCCATTGAATACGGACCAGTTGACGGTTTGGCCTTGCTCTACAATCAAGGTAGGCCCCAAAATTGGGCCATTCGCGCCATAGCTGTTTGCTACAATGCCCGACCCGAAATCGTGCACACCCGGAGCAAGGTGCAAGGTCACATTGGTCGAAGTAACTGATTCAGGAATGAGCAGGGAGTTCTGTGAAGTGGCGCTAACTGCCATGAGCAGGATAGCCCCGCAAGCCCAAATTCGCAATTCAATTTTCATTCGATGAAATTACAGCGCGAAATTCGGTGGTAAAGTGACCCCGGTTCCACTTCCTAGAAATTGGAATTTATCGCAACTTTCAGCCTATGATACAGCTCAGAAATTTCATGCTTTTCGGATGCCTCCTTGCTGGTTTTGAGGCGTTCGCTCAATTCTCAGAGGATTACTATGTAGTGGCTATGCCGTTCTTGAATGTCCGTTCGATGGACCTCAAGTCCATCGAGGGGAAATTGGAGGATGGCACAAAGTTGTCCAGCGAACGGTTGAAACGTACAGGGCAGTTTGCAACCGTAAGTGGATTGGATGGGGAGTGGTTGGCCTTGGACGATTCTTTGCGCATTTTTGATGCCTACCTCTGGGTTGCGCCTCCTCCTGAAGTGGATGAATACGGCTACGTAGAAACCGTTGAACGGTATGGCGAGCGGGTTGTGGATGGTGCCCGAATCCCCCGGTATTATTCACATTACGAGAGCATTGGCGGTCCATTCAATGAGGGTTTCGGATTTCATGCTCGCTGCACTTCGAGCCAGGCCCTCCGTATTTTACGCAGGTTCATGTTGGGCTACTTGCCCCATGCAGAGGCGGATCTATTTCCATCAGAAATGGAGGCCTTTCGAAGCATCATGAAAATGGAGTGGAATGGCGTCGAACCCATTCATTTTTCATGGGGATTGGAAGGTGGAGGGGTTCATCTTCAATTGCAACAGAGTGAGGAGGAACAAGGGGTCTATGTTCTGGAATGGTCGATGAGTAGCTGTTAAGGCATTGGAGGCTTCACAAGCCATGGGGCCTACTTTTGTACCATGGATTCACTCTCCCAGATCGTTTTAGGTGCGGCTACCGGTGAGGCCGTGTTGGGCAAGAAATTAGGCAACCGTGCCTTGCTTTGGGGGGCCATCGGGGGAACAATTCCAGATTTGGATGTGTTGGGGAAGTTCTTCCTTGACCCCTTGGCTAACCTTGCTTTTCACCGTGGGATTTCACATTCCGTGTTGTTTTGGTTTGTGGGGGCATTGCTGATAGCTTGGCCAGTAAGTCGCCGTTCTCAAGTCCGTTACAAGGCGTGGGTGGGTTTCTTTTTTGCCACTCTTGCTACGCACGTTCTTCTGGATTGCTTTACCCTTTATGGGACGCAACTTTGGGCCCCCTTTGCTTCGACTCGCATTGCTTGGAGCACCATTTCCGTGGCAGACCCGTTGTACACTTTTCCCTTTTTGGCCTTCCTCTTGGTCCTTCGCCGCTCCCCAAAGGGGTCCACGCGTCGCCAAAAATGGCACCGTTGGGCATGGGGGTGGAGTTGTGGCTACCTTCTTCTCACGGTGGTGAACAAGCAGCACGTCGAGTCCGTGTTCGCGGATGCTCTTTCACGGCAGGGAATCGTTGCAGAGCGCATGGTCACCACGCCGACCATTCTCAATAACGTGCTGTGGAGCGCAACCGCAGACGCATCCGACGCCTATTATTTGGCGCAATACTCCCTTTTTGACTCCTCACCGGTCATTTTCCATCGGGTAGAAAAAGGGCAGGAACATTGGTTGTACGATTTGAAGGATCCCACTATGAGCACGTTGCACTGGTTCAGTGACGGTTACTTGCATGCATCTCCCCTTGATCCAGAAACGAACAAACAACAGCTCAGCGATCTGCGCTTCGGGTCGTTCTCGGGGCTGGGGGCAAGTCCAGACGATTTCATTTTCAGGCTTGAAGTTGAAGACGCCGGAGATCACTACACTTTCAGTGGTGCTGGAGGCGGCCCCACGAAAGAGCAGCAGGAGCAAAACTCACACGAATCTGTAAACACGAGGATCTCCGCGCACAAATCTGGTTTCACATCCCGCACAAGTTGTGCGCGCGTCCTTCGCTATGCCTAAGAACCATTTTTTTGCGCATTTGAGCGCGCGCTCCAGCTCAAGTTTCTCTTGTTTCCCTTCCTGG
>DAISXU010000097.1:0-8352 GCA_036825655.1 Flavobacteriales bacterium
TGTTGAGCCGATTCGACTCCCCACCTCAGCCCTCCCGAAGGCCGCCATCTTATCGCTAGAACGTTTGGATGGTGTCCGGTGGGCGCGGACCTTGGTCCTTGGGGTCGAGTAAAATCAGGTCCTCACAAATTGGCAGTTACAAGGGAATCAAGGAACTGTTCAGATCCCTCGCCGTATCCCATGTCACGTGCAATGACTTCGCCATCTCTTCCGATGAGGAACCAGGTGGGGTAGGCTTGGACGGGGTATGCCGATGGCAGCGAATCCAAGAGCATTTGAGGCAACTCAATGCCCCGGCGGTCAAGGTACCGATTCACCGTTGCTGAATCTTGGTAGGGATTGACGCCCAATACCGTGAATCCGTTGCTTGAATGTTGGGCTTGCATGGCAGCCAAATGCGGCAATGCCCGCATGCAAGGACCACATCCGATGTACCAAAAATCCAGATAAATCAGTTGACCTCGCAGCGCCTCCAGCGATTGCATTCCTCCTTGAAGCGACGCGCCAGTGAGGTTGGGTGCAGGCATCCCCACAGCCGGCAATGCCGCGATGGCCTCCTCGTACCAGTTTTCGCCGCTTCCGCCACCTGCTATGCCTTGCTCTTCCTTTTCCTCAAGTTTGGACCAACTGGGAGCCACCCATTCGCCGATTTTGTTCATCAAAGATGCTGCTGGCTCGTTGGACCAATCCCATTCAATGCGCATGTCACTTCCATAAGCCATGTCCCCTCGAAACCAAGATTGCTCATAGCTCACTGGCAAACCGTCAGGCGCTCGAAATGCCCAACGCTGGAACCCTTTCGAGTCCGGGTGGTAATCTTCATCCGAGGGCTGAGGAATATCAGTAGCCGTCATGATGAACAGTTCGATTTGGTCTCGGGATGGCAATTGATGCTCCCAGGTCACTTCCACCAACGAATCCCCGGCAAAATCGCTCCACCAAGTCGAATCGTGCAGCATCACAGGCAAGGCCAATGAAGCATAGTAATTGGGTATTCCGTTGCCATTGCGATGCGATGCTGGATCGACGGGGTTCACCTGCAATGAGCTGTCACTTCCGATGGAGGTGAGTTCGTTTGCCCACAAACGTCCCCATGTGAGGCTCGTTTCTCCCTCACTTGTATATGCATCCGAAAGGATCCAGGCTAGCCCGAATGTGCTGTCGCTCGTTGCATGGCCCTTCACGACATCCAATTGCACTACCCGGCTCCATTCCGATCCGCTTGCTTCAGTTTTGTTCACAAGGGTTGCCGTGCAACTCCCTGCTTCGAATTGATCCAGTTGGACTCGAACATCCTTGAAATGGCTGAATTGCGGTCTTGGAGCGGTTCCACAGGAAATGAACAGCGTCAAGGATAGGATGGAGGCCAAGAATTTTGTCATATCGAAATGTAAACCAAAATCGCATCGGCCCAGTTGGACTAACTTGCCTGCATGCTACGTTTCTTCTTTTGGGCTGCCTTGGCTTTCGGAGTTTTGGGGTGTGAGGGGGATTCCATCCATGAGCGCTTGGCCAGGTACGACGGTCGGGAGGTTTGTGAAGCAACCGAGTCCAGCCCATCTGCCATTGCAGAGCAAGTTCAATTCTCCATTAGCGACAGCACTTCCACTTGGGCGTACGTCTTGGAGGAAGGCGAGGAAGCTCTGTTTTCTCGGTCCTGGCTTTGTGCTAACGCTGTTGAATCCATCGACATCCAGTATTTCATTTTCTCGATGGACAACGTGGGTTTGATTGCCATGGACCAATTGGTGAAGGCAGCGGACCGAGGCGTCCAAGTTCGCATTTTGGTAGACGACATCATGCGCGATGTGCACCTGGAAGACCTCCAAGCTTTCAATGCACATCCCAATCTTGAAATGCGCTTGTACAATCCCATTCCCGGTAAGAACATCGTCCAAACGGCCGTTCATGTTGCAACAGATTTCAAGGCTTTCAACCAAAGAATGCACAACAAAACCTTCGTCGTAGACGGTCAAGTGTGCATCACCGGAGGGCGTAACATGGCGGATGAGTACTTCGATTATGACCAAGGTTACAACTTCAGGGACCGCGATGTGCTCCTTATAGGGCAAGGCGTGGAGGATGTTCAGGCTTCTTTTGAGGGCTTCTGGAACAGCGAGTGGGCTGCGGCCATCCCAGCAGCGACTCAATTTCAAGTGACTCCGCAACGGTTGTACGCGCAAATTGCGGCTTACGCCTGCGATCCGCTCAACTTCTGGCCGGAAGTAAGGCACAAAATTGCAGGGATTCCAGAAGTGATTCCCTCCTTAAGAGCAGCGGGAAAACTGCATGCACTGGACTCCTTTGGGTTCGTTTCAGATGAGCCGGGCAAGAATGACGTCCCCGGGTTGCATGGGGGGGGGGCCACCACGGATGCGCTGGTCCAAATCGTTGAGAATGCAAAATCGTCGTTGCTCATTCAGAGCCCCTACCTGATTGTAACTCCAGAGGGAATCGAGTTGCTGACCCGGGCTGTTGAGCGGGGGGTAGACGTGAAGATTTTAACCAACAGTTTAAGCTCAACGGACAACTTAGAAGCCTTCAACGGATACCAACGCATACGCCCTGAATTGCTCGCTGCAGGCGTGGAGGTATTTGAATACCGCCCGGATGCTGCGATTCGCAAACAGCTGATCACCGCCACGAAACAGCATCAATCGGATTTTCTACCTGTTTTTGGGTTGCATGCAAAATCCATGGTTGTGGATCATGTGACCACTGTCATTGGAACATTTAACATGGATCCGCGCAGCGCCAACCTGAACACGGAATGCATCTCCATCCTGCATTCAGCTCAACTTGCTGCACAGGTAGAGTCCATTTTGCTAGAGGAATTGCTTCCGCAAAATGCTTGGCGAATTACACGGGTCGAAAACCCAGACGGTGAGGCAGGGTTGTGGAAGAACTTTCAAACCTGGCTGAGGCGTGTGGTGCCCTCGTCCATTCTTTAACCCCTAACGTTCGAAGGAGATCCAAGCAATTTCTAAATCAAAGGCTTGGGCCGTTCCGTCGTACTTCATCATCCCCAACCGGATTACATCTCCTAAGGAGGATGCAGCGGGTTGAAGGGGGATGTCTCCTGTGAAGGCCTGGCTCCACTTCAAGTCTTCCACTCGAATGGCGATTTCAGACCATGCGCTCGAAGGGTTGATTTCAGCAAAGGCATATGGCATCCACCAGTTTTTTGACCGTTCCATCGTCAACTTAAATGGCCCTCCAGTTCCACGGCACCGGATGCGAATGGTCTTGACTTGGCTCAAATCGTATGTCGACCAAGGGCCTCGAATGGAGCTGAATCCCCCAGAATTTTCGAGGCGGGTTTGGCCTATCCAGCGCGCACCATACGGGCTGCGATTCAGGCGGCCTTCGGAAAGTCCGCCCATTACCCCGTCGTTCAGCGGTTTCCAGTTGGATAGGTCCTCATCTTCAACAAATGAAATGAGTAAAATTTCTCTGCCATCCACATGGCTTTCAGCGTTGTTTCCGATGGAGAGGCTGGCCAGCGTGACTACAAATAAGGCTTTGGCACTTTGGGCGAAGCCACCGAGGGATGAAATCATGTGGATGATGCTTGTTCAAATCGTTAACAACTCGTTGACTCTGAATGTTCTCGAACCTTCAGATGTGTTCTTCATCTGCGGAGTGCAAGGCGGCCTTGAATGGATTTCGAGTAACTTACACCCATGCGGATTCTTGGATTCATGGGGGGAATGGCCATTGTGTTGATGGCATCATGCACCAATTCGAAAGATGTTTTGATCAGCAGTCAATCCCGACAGTTGGCCAATCAGAAGCGGGAGTTGCGGGAGTTGCGGGAGGAGAATAAGCGGTTGAAAGAGGAGCTGCGCGCGCTGGAGGAGGAGGCGGCAGCCGAAAGTGAAGAGGTGGAAGGTGGCGCGTACGCGGCAGTGGGCAGTCAATTGAATGGCTTGCGGAACTCTGGACTCTCGGGAGTCACAGAATTCATCAGCGGTGGGGTAGAACGAAGCGTGGATGTAAGCGCGAGCGATATGAACCGTGCCATTGCGCATGCTCGTACCTTCCTTGGAACCCCGCATGTCACAGGCGGATCTTCGAAGCGCGGAATCGATTGCTCGGGCCTCATCCACGTGGCGTTGAGCGAGGCAGGGGTGGTTGGGTTGCCTCGGACAGCCAATGAAATCGGCCGTTACGGAACCATCATTTTCAATCAAAACGACCTGAGGAGAGGGGATTTGATATTTTTCACGAACACCTATTCTACGAATCGGTTCATCACCCACGTGGGCATCTGCCTCGGAGGGGGGGACTTCATCCACACGTCTTCATCGCGTGGGGTAATGGTCAGCGATTTGAATGAATCGACTTATTGGATGGAGCACTATGCCTTTGGCACCCGCATCATTCAATAAGAACGCGCTTAGTGTTTGGTCACTTGCTCGCGCACTTGCGCCATTAGAAAGTACATTTCTGCTCCGATTTGAGCACTGCGCGCATCGTAGGTGGCAGACTCTTCTGGTAAGCCATCGCTGATTTTAGGATCCAAATAGGGGATGGCAAATCGAGCGGCTGCCCCATGAACCAAGGGGCAGCCTTGGTCGGCATCGCTGCAGGTCATGATAGCAGCAAATTGGGATTGCGGATTGCTCGAATGCGCATAGGTCTTGGAAAAACAGGTTATGGGCTGCATGTCGGGGTTCCAACTTACCGCATATTCGGGGTTCTCGTCTCCCAATCCAGTGTGCTTAATTTTGAAACCAGCGCGCTGGAGCGCAGCTACGGTGCGCGAATTCATGGCAGTTGACTCGGTTCCACCGCTGAAGGTACGCACCCCCTCGATGCCCAATTCGTGTGCCGCTGCCGCCGCCCACAGCTGGGCCATGTGGCTTCGTCGACTGTTGTGGGTGCAAATGAAAGTCACGGACGCTTTTCCACTGGTGTTTAACTCTTCAGCAATCCAATTGGCCAACTCCGCCAGCTCGAAGCGCCTGCCTTCATCCAATTGAAGGTCTTGAGAGGAGAATGCTTTGAAAGATTCCATGAGTCGGGGGTAGGTGGAAGGTAGCGAGCTTTCTTGGACAGAAGACAAAATTGAGTCGGCCCAAAATGCGGACACAATCAACAAGATGATCACGATGATGCGTATTCCATTCATGATGACGAAGCTACTGTGTAGGATTCGCAGGCGTGTGAACGCGATATGAAGATTCCATAAACCTTCCGTTGATTCGGTGTTTATCTTGCACGTTCGAAACCCCGCGGATCATGCATTCACCTCTCTTAGATTCAGCCATCGAGGCGGCCATCACTGCTGGCCAAGCCATCATGGAGATTTACGATTCAGGTGATTTTGATGTCACCATGAAAGGAGACGACTCCCCGTTAACCAAGGCCGACACCGCTTCACATCAAGTCATTGCTTCCTTTCTGAGCGAATTGGGGATACCAATGCTCTCCGAAGAAGGAAAGGAAATTCCCTTTGAAGAACGGAAGCATTGGAATCGGCTTTGGATTGTGGACCCCATCGATGGAACAAAAGAATTCATCAAGCGCAACGGTGAATTTACGGTGAACATCGCCTTGGTTGAAGGTGGCGTGCCGGTCTTGGGAGTCATTTATGTTCCTGTCACGCGGACCCTTTACGCTGCTTCTGTGGGAGATGGAGCGTGGCGTAACGAAGTGGCATTGGGAGGGTCATGGTCTTGGGAAGATGCCAGTCAACTTCCTTTAGAACGCGGAAATCGCCCATTCAGGGCGGTGGCTAGCCGATCTCATTTGTCCCCCGAGACGGAGGCTTACATAGAGGAACTCAAGGCACTGCATGGCGAAGTGGAGACGGTTTCCAAGGGGAGTTCTCTGAAGCTATGCATGGTCGCAGAAGGGGAAGCGGATTGCTACCCTCGCTTTGCGCCAACCATGGAATGGGATACTGCAGCAGGCCAGGCAATTTGCATGGCGGCGGGGTTCGATGTCGTCGATCAGGAGACTCAAAAAACGATGCGCTACAATCGGGAGCAACTCCTGAATGCTTGGTTCCTGGTGCATTGATTAATTGGATTCCAAGGCATCCCTTAAAAACAGCCGCACTGGTTCTGCGGCCAGGACGTGGCGCTTCAAAATATTCAATGCGTTCTGAGACAAAATCTCTTCTGCTGGCAATTGAGCCATGTAATAAAATTGCTTCAGGTAAAGGTCTGGAATTTCATTCGCCTCCTCGCCCAATTCCCCAGTAAGCCGCTTGTTTCGCTCACCTTGTACGCCACCAAACAGCTTTTGGAAATCCGAATCATCCACCACTTTCCTCCACTCTTGGGGATGCGCAACAATGTGCATCCTGACGGCGAGCAAATCTTCCTTAGATAGCCAGTAAGCGCCCCCTCCAATCCACCATCCTTCTGGAGATGCCTGCAGGTAAACGCCGGGAGAAGAAGATGACTTTCCTCCAGAGCTAATGCCTGCAGAAATGTTCAGTTTATAGGGCGATTTATCTGGGCTGAACCTCGTGTCCCGGTGGATCCGAAAGATGCAGTTTTTGGACGCGATCCCATGGAAATCAGCATGAACATCTGCCAACTCGACCAAAACAGAATCGATGAACTGCTTCCAGGGATTCTTCAGGTCGCGTTCATAGCGTTGCTTGTTTTCATGAAACCACTCGCGGTTATTGTTGGCCGCCAAATCTGCAAGAAACAGAAGGGCCTTCTCATCGAGGTTTAGCATTTCGAGACCATTGTAACCTCGGCACAGTCATGAGCAGGAGTCCATTCAGGGATCCATCGAATACCGTGCGCATCGCTGCTTCTGGAGGTTTCGTCCGCGTCATATCCCGTCGAAGTTTGGGCGTCCAACTCGATCGGGGAATGCTGCGCCATCAAATTCCAGGACACCTCACATAGGCAAGCTGCTGTAATCCATTTCATGAGTTAAAAATATAACTTGTATGCTCAATAAAAGAACTCCTTGACCATGACCTTAGAGCTTGTTGCTGCAGTCCTACTTTGTGCCCTTGCAGGGCTTTTTTACCGATTGATCTCCCTGGAGCGCCGTTGGGATCAGAAATTCGAGCGGCTTCAAGCGGCCATTACAGACTCCATGGACCGCTCTGCATCGTTGCAAAAGGAACGCATGGAATCCATCATTTCGGGTCAACGCGATTGGGCGGGACGGACAGAGAGTCAATTGGAGAAGATGCGGGAAACCGTGGATGAGAAGCTGCATAAAACATTGGAAGAGCGGCTTGGAAGAAGCTTCAAATTGGTTTCAGATCGCCTCGAAGCAGTCCAGAAAGGGCTGGTCGAAATGCAAGGTTTGGCGGGCGACGTGGGCGATTTGAAGAAAGTGTTGAGCAATGTCAAAACCAGTGGGGTGCTAGGTGAGGTTCAGCTGGCCAATTTATTGGAGCAGTTGCTGACTCCTGAACAATACGAGGTCAATGCTCGAACGAAGCCTGGCTCTTCGGCTCATGTGGAATTTGCAATTAAGATGCCGGGAAGGGATGCGACCGGTGCCCCGGTCTTGCTTCCGATTGATGCGAAATTCCCACAAGTGGACTACCAACAATTGCAGTTAGCTTTGGATGATGGCGATAAGTCTGCTGCAGATGCAGCACGCAAGTCCTTGGTCCAAACCGTGCGAGCTTTTGCGAAGGATATCAGCTCGAAATACATTGCCCCGCCGCACACCACTGATTTTGCCATCATGTTTTTGCCAGTGGAAGGTTTGTTTGCCGAGGTGGTCAGACAACCGGGGCTGATCGAGTCATTGCAGCGTGATTTTAAGGTGATAGTCACTGGCCCGACTACGCTGTCGGCCATACTTCATTCACTGCAAATGGGATTCAGGACCTTGGCCATTCAGCAACGCAGCAGTGAGGTGTGGGATGTGTTAGGGGCAGTGAAAACTGAATTTGGACGATTTGGTGATGTTTTGGCGAAAACCCAAAAAAAGCTTGGCGAAGCTCATGGAGAGCTGGATCGTTTGATCGGCACCCGCACCCGAATGATGTTATCAAAATTGCGTTCTGTGGAAGAACTACCTGCTGAAGCTGCCACCGCTCTGTTGGAAAATGAGTTCGATGATGAATCCGAATCGTAACTTGCTCCTCTATGGAAACGATGTTCACCTTCATTGAGGCACTTCCCTCTTGGCAAAAGTTGCTTTGGATTGTCGCCTGCATGTCCTTTGGTGGAATTTTTGAGTGGATCCGTCCGCTCTCAAAACGTCCCTTTTCCTGGTGGAGCCATGCCAGAGTGAATGTCGTTTTCCTGGCAACGACCATTGACATCAACGCCGCTGTTGGAGCTTTGACCCTTGGTTTGTTTGAATGGCTCGCCTCCTCAAAATTTGGTTTGTTAAACGTCTGGGATGGTCCGG
>DAISXU010000098.1:0-8334 GCA_036825655.1 Flavobacteriales bacterium
CCCGGAAGATGTTTGGAGCTGGAGCGCATTGGAGGTGATCGCACCCTATGCCCTGATTGTAGCTGGCGTGGGGTTGATTGAAAGTTTGCTCACCCTCAACATCATCGATGAAATCACCCAAACCCGAGGGCGAGGCAACAAAGAGTGCATCGCACAAGGAACAGCAAACATCCTGAGTGGCATGTTCAGCGGAATGGGCGGTTGCGCGATGATTGGGCAATCGCTGATTAACGTTTCATCTGGCGCTCGCGCTCGCCTCTCTGGAATTGTAGCGGCCCTGATGTTGCTGGTCTTCATCCTCTTCGGAGCATCCCTGGTTGAGCAATTGCCAATGGCCGCTCTCACGGGTTTGATGATCATGGTAGCTATCGGTACCTTCGAGTGGGCTTCATTGAAGACATTCCGCCGGATGCCCACTTCTGACGTGCTCATCATGTTGCTCGTGACGGCGGTAACAGCGGTGCTGCATAACTTGGCTCTCGCAGTGCTTGTCGGGGTGGTAATCAGTGCCCTGATCTTCGCTTGGGACAACGCCGTTCGAATTCGGGCTCGGAAACACCTTGACGATAACGGGTGGAAGCACTATGAAATTTATGGCCCGCTGTTCTTTGGTTCCACATCAGCCTTCGCTGAGAAATTCGACATCGCCAACGATCCTGAGCACGTCGTCATTGACTTTCAAGAGAGCCGCGTGGCGGACATGTCAGCCATTGAGGCACTTAACCGCTTGACCGCGCGGTATCAAGAAGCGGGCAAAACGGTGCACTTGAGGCATTTGTCCGAAGACTGCAGGCGCCTGCTCGACCGCGCTGATGCCATCATCGATGTGAATCACTTCGATGACCCCACCTACAAAGTGGTATCCAATCAGTAAGGGCAAAAAAAAACGGGACATCCAGTTGGACGTCCCGTTCTAACATACCACCCGGTATGAATATTATTTTACCTTATTGACCACTTCGGCAAAAGCCTCTTTGTGGTTCATCGCCAAGTCAGCGAGTACCTTACGGTTCAATTCGATGCCAGCTTTTGATAGCTTGCCCATGAGTTGGCTGTAAGACATCCCGTGCTCACGTGCTCCAGCATTGATCCGCTGAATCCACAATGAGCGGAAAGCGCGCTTCCGCTGCTTCCGACCGATGTAGGCGTATTGAAGTCCTTTTTCGACGGCATTTTTGGCAACCGTCCAAACATTCTTGCGGGCACCATAGTACCCTTTTGCCATTTTGAGGACCTTTTTACGGCGGGCCCTCGACGCGACTGAGTTTACTGAACGTGGCATGTTCTTTTCGTTTTTTGACCAATGGCGCCGTCAGAGGACGGACTTGAAGCCAGGAGTCGGGTTAACATAAAACCAGGGAGAAATGAATCGAGCTGAGCTTATGAGCAGAGCTGGCGCTTGATGTTTGCAACGTCCGCCTTATCGACAGTTGTCGTGTGTGTCAAGTTCCGCTTCTGCTTCGTTCCCTTCTTGGTCAAAATGTGACTCTTGAAAGCATGCTTCCGCTTGATCTTTCCTGTCCCCGTGAACTTAAAGCGCTTTTTCGCGCTTGATTTGGTTTTCATCTTCGGCATGGCCTCGGATATTTATTTGGGTGGTGTTATTTCTTCTTTGGGTTGAACATGATGGTCATGCGCTTCCCTTCCAATTTAGGCATCTGCTCCACAACGCCGACGTCTTCGAGTTCCTGAGCGAATTTCAACAAGAGAATTTCGCCCCGCTCCTTGAAGACAATGGTCCGACCACGGAAGAAGACATAAGCCTTCAACTTGCTTCCCTCTTCTAGAAACTTCCGCGCGTGCTTCAGTTTGAATTGGAAGTCGTGATCATCGGTGTTGGGTCCAAAACGGATTTCCTTCACCGTAACCTTCGTCTGCTTCGCCTTGATTTCTTTCTGCTTCTTCTTTTGGTCATACAAGAACTTCTTGTATTCCGTGATCCGGCATACAGGTGGATCGGCTTTGGGCGAAATCTCGACCAAATCCAATTCCATCTCACGCGCCAGGGCCAAAGCCGCTGAAGTTGACATCACTGCAGGCTCAACATTTTCTCCAACAATGCGGACTGTCGATGCCGTGATCTTGTCATTGATCCGGTGTGGATCTTCTTGGCGTACCCTTCCTCGAAAGGAGGATCTTTTTCTTCGAATAGCTATAACTTCAAGGTTTTAGTTGAACAATCAGCTTAGTTTGAGCATCTCAGCGACCTCTGCTTTGATGAGTGCAGCGAACGCCTCAACCCCCATTTCACCTACATCGCCGTGTCCTTGCTTTCGCACGGAAACAGTCCCGTTGGCGGCCTCACTTTCACCGACGATGAGCATGTAGGGAATTTTATCAAGTTCCGCGTCGCGGATCTTCTTCCCAACCTTCTCAGACCTCAGATCAATGAGCCCGCGAATATCGTGATTTTCAAGGACTTTTAAAACACCTTGCGAATATTCGTTGAAACGGTCCGAAATGGGCAGGATTTTCACCTGTTCTGGCGTGAGCCAAAGCGGGAATTTCCCTGCACAATGCTCAATGAGAATGGCCACAAAACGCTCCATGGAGCCGAAAGGAGCGCGATGGATCATCACAGGACGGTGTTTTGCGTTGTCCGCCCCTACGTATTCCAGCTCGAAACGCTCTGGCAAGTTGTAATCGATTTGGACCGTGCCCAATTGCCACTTTCGGCCGATGGCATCCCTCACCATGAAGTCGAGTTTGGGGCCGTAGAAAGCCGCCTCTCCTTTTTCAACCACCGTCTTGAGCCCCTTCTCGTCGGCCACTTCCTGGATGGCCCGTTCTGCTTTGTCCCAGTTCTCGTCGCTCCCTATGTACTTCGAAGGATTGTCAGGATCGCGCAAACTGACTTGCGCAATGAAATCCACGAAATCGAGCGTCTTGAAAATGTACAAAACGAGGTCAATGACTTTGCCCACTTCTTCCTTGACTTGATCAACGGTACAGAAAATGTGCGCGTCATCTTGCGTGAATCCGCGCACCCGCGTCAAGCCGTGCAGCTCGCCGCTCTGCTCATAGCGGTATACGGTGCCAAATTCCGCAAAGCGCACTGGCAAATCCCGGTAGCTGCGCGGGCGAGCCTTGAAGATTTCGCAGTGGTGCGGGCAGTTCATCGGCTTCAGCAAGTACTCCTCCCCTTCTGCTGGCGTGTGAATGGGCTGGAAACTGTCTTCCCCATATTTCGCATAATGCCCCGAAGTCACATACAGCTCTTTGTTTCCAATGTGCGGCGTGATGACTGGCTCGTATCCAGCGCGGCGCTGGGCCTCTTTCAAGAATGACTCCAAACGCATGCGGAGGTCTGCCCCCTTAGGCAACCACAAAGGCAACCCTTGGCCCACCTTCTCAGAGAAGTGAAAGAGGTCGAGTTCTTTGCCCAGTTTTCGGTGGTCTCGGGCTTTGGCCTCTTCCAACAACTCCAAGTACTCGTTGAGTTCTGATTTCTTGGGAAAGGTGATGCCATAAACCCGAGTGAGTTGCTTCTTTGATTCATCTCCCTTCCAATAAGCTCCTGCGATGCTCATGACTTTGGCCGCTTTCACAAACCCGGTGTGCGGCATGTGAGGCCCACGGCAGAGGTCCGTGAAATTCCCCTGCGTGTAGAACGTAATGGTCCCATCTTCCAGGCCTTCGAGCAAGTCGAGTTTGTACTCATCCTGCTTTTCGGTGAAGTAAGCGATGGCCTGGGCTTTGCTCATTTCCTTGCGGAGGAAGGGATTCTTCTGCTTCGAGAGCTCCATCATCTTTTGTTCTACGCGCTGGAAGTCCTTGTCGGTGAAGGTTTGGTCGCCAAAATCCACATCGTAGTAGAATCCATTTTCCAATGGAGGCCCCACCCAGAACTTCACACCGGGATAAAGCGCTTCCAACGCCTCCGCGAGCAGGTGTGCTGAGCTGTGCCACATGGTGCGCTTCCCTTCGTCGTCGTTCCACGTTAGCAACTTCAGCGTGGCATCGGTTTCGATGGGGCGCTGCGGGTCTCGTACTTCGCCGTTCACTTCAGCGGCCAACACATTGCGCGCGAGGCCTTCGCTGATGCTTGTGGCGATGTCGAGGGCCGTCGCACCGGATTCCACTTGGCGGACCGAACCGTCGGGTAAGGAAATGTTGATCATAGCTGTTTCAAGTCGAGGTGCAAAAATAACCCGAAAACCGCCACGTTCCGCGGCGAAAAGCCCGGCAACTTGAACCCTGAGAACGACGGAAGCGAGGACCTACTCCTTCAAGCAACGAATCGGCAAACCCGCTCGGGCTGAAACCAAGGATTGACTGAACCAAGAGCAAGAAGCATTGAACATTGCACCGTGACTTGGATAAGACGGGTTTCCCGAGCTCCAATACGAATGCCCTCCCAAGTAAAACCTTCCGGCATTTGGCCCTGCCACACCTTCCCTGTACCCACCGGGATCCGCTGAAAACAAATCTTCCCGTTCCGACGCACACTCGGTGGCGAAGGGTTGGCTCAGTGACTCGCTTAAGGCCGTCACCTCATCCTGATCGGGCACCTTCCATCCCGTTGGGCACAGGCCCCGTGAATCCGTGACAGCAGTCCAGTGGTAGAAATAACCGAATTGTGCATCATTTGCGGCATCATTGTCCGCATGGCACCAAGCACCCGTTGTTACTGCCACCCAGGCCCCATTGTCTGTCACCTCAGGAATTGCTGAACCATCGCGGTACAATTCCGTCATGAGGGGATCGGCAAACCAACATTGCCCATTCATAGCAACCACGCGGTATTCATCGCCGTTATAGGTCACCACCTCCATGCCTTCGCAAGGATTGGCGTCAAAAGGACTCTGCAGGTAAACCTTGTCCGTCGTCGGTTCAAAGTCAGGGAAATGACTGACCCAGTCGACATAAGTCTTTCCGGCAAGTTGATTGGTATCCAGCGCCAATTCGGTCTCACTTACATCTACATCGAGGTACATGCGGCCCGAAACAAGCAAAGCATCAAATTGAGCCAAGGATTGGTGCACCGCGCATGCGGCGAAGCATAGAAGTACATACCTCATCAAAACGAAAATTTGGTGTTCTCTAATGTACCACCTGAGGCGCAATGAAGCAAATCAACTCACTCATAAACAAAACATTACTTCACACCAAACCGCACGCATCAACAGCCACGGCACAAGAGGTGGCTGCATTTGAATTCGCCCACCTGCTAGCGATGGGCCGGCTGCGCGTCCTACCGGCCGCTCGGCTCCTCAGGTGACACACCAACTTGATGCTCCGTCTTCAGGTCACCGAACAATGCGCTCGGCCATGTTTTCAAATCTTCCCACAACGGTCACTCATCCGCAACGCAGCGCACACTGCTTCCGCGATCCGCCACCCATTGCTGTTGAACGGTGTATTCATTTAATTGCAAGTAGGAACCATACAGACCCGCAGAGAAAAGGTAGGTGCTTCCTGCTGCATCCCCTGCCCCCCAGAAAACTGCCGCCTGCCCCAATCCGCCGAATTGCCCTGTGGTGCCTCTTGAACCTGCCGGCAACGCACTGAATCCACTTGAATTGTTCCCAACCCAATTGGCAAACTCCGGCATGGATGCCCCCAGACCTTGCATGGCATAAATATCTCCCCCCAGTGTAGCCAACATCATATTCCATTCGGAGCCCGTAGGGATGTGCCAGCCCGCAGGACACAACCCACGGTCGTCCAACACTGCCCACCCATTGTACAGCTTTCCGTAGGTTGCAGCTATCGACGCATCGTTGTTGTAATCACACACCGCTCCGAAACTTAAATTCCCCCACTCAACGTCGAATTCATAAACAGGGATGGGGCTGCCATCTGCGTAAGAGGAAGCTCTGAGGTTTTCCTTGAACCAACATTGTTCACCAATCGCGACAACAGGGTACGCATGCCCTTGGTAATCAACAAAATCGCTACTTGAGCATCCTGGGTATCCTTCGCATGAGCCATCGTTGAAATTGGCCTCGGGATTGTAACCAAGGAGTGCCTCGTCTGTGCAGCCAAGAATGATCAGCGAATCGCAAGACCCATCATCCAGGGTTGCTGAAGCATCGAATTCAAAATAATCCGGATCCGTACAACCCAATGTTTCCGTGACTTTCACGCAACGAATGCTGTGCCCCCGAAGTAACGCATGTTGGATCAACGACAACGACTCAGATTCCGAAGTCAATCCGTAGGCGGAAGCAACTTGTACATTGCCTGCCTTTTCACTCCAAAACCATGCTTCCTCTCCCAATCCCACATGCCCTGCGCTTCCGCCCGTGAATTGCCCCCCGGGGAAAGCGGTGAACCCGGTGGCATTTGTAGCTCCTAAATTTGACCCCGTCCAATCAGCGGTGCCAGCAGCCTTCAAAGCCCCTCCCGCTTGCTCCATCCCACCCGAAGAATCGATGAGTGCATCCCAGTCCTCCGAAGTGGGAACCTTCCAACCCGCAGGACACAAACCCACATCCATGGAAGTCGCAAAACCGTTGTAAAGGAAACCATACTGGGAGCTGCATTGTGACTGGGGGATGCAACTTCCGTCGTCTTGGTTCGCGTCGGGGTTGTAATTGCACGCACCGGGATCAGTGCAACCGCAAGCTTGACCCAAATCAGAATCCGGAGTCATGAAGGGAAATGCGTATTGCTGACCCGAAGGGAAACCTTGACCACTCGTAAACTCCAATGGAGATAAGTAGGAGCCAATGATGAATGCATTGTCCGACAACCTTTTCAATCTGACACCGCCGCCATTCCATCCGTCCCCATAACAATCGATGAACACAAAGGTGTACATGGTGTTGGATTGCAAATGAACCTCAAAAGTGCCTTCGCCTGAACCTTCTATGCAGTTGATTCCATTGTTACCCGTTTGACCGCCCGCTTGCGCAACTACAGCACCATCCGAATCCTCGATGCGCCATCCAACCTCAAAGGGATAGGGCGAATTCCCAACGAATAGCTCATACGATTCGAGCAAACCACAAGCATTGTTGGCATCCTCTGAGGTCACTGCATCTGCAGCGGAGGCCAAATAAATCGACATGGCAGGCGCTTCAAACGTTTGCAACACGGTAGGGTCCACCACGAATGGAATCGGAGCACCTGAGCGCGTGAATTGCGTGGCTAGATTTTCCTGAAACCAACAGCTTCCTGCGAGGGGAATCACCGCGTAGGTCTTGTCATGGTACAGCAGGGTAGATTGCCCCAAACAAGGATCCAACACCTCATCGTAAATGCCGTCTCCATCCTGGTCGGCCAGGTAATCGGGGCACTCCCCTGCTTCATCGGGCACGTTTCCTGCACAATCGCATGCACCAACTTCCAGCGGCGTGCATCCGCAATCATAGATGGGACCTGGGCCATTGCAAACACCACATGCATCGACGATGCCATCGCACGGATCCGCCCCGTTGTCATCACAAACGCCGTCACCATCGGCATCCGTCTGGCAATCGCCATTGCAAATCCCTGCAGCATCCGGAACGCCGATGCAGGGGTCTTCCAGGTCGCAAATGCCGTCCCCATCTTCGTCTGCTAACCCCACGCAAGGGTCCTCGTTGTCGCAGATCCCGTCGCCATCCGCATCCACCAAGCACCCACCACCACACACCCCGACCGCGTCCAACGCATTCCCTTCGCAATCACAGTCCCCCACAGGAATGTCGCTGCACCCGCAGGCATAAATGGCTCCCGGTCCGTTGCAAATCCCACATGCATCCGGAAAAGTGCACAAGCTCTGAAGATGAACCGTTGCTGCACTGCTGTAATTGCAGGCATTGCTGTCCAAGCATCCTATGGCGTCTGGAGAAGTCGGAACCCAAGCTTCCCCGTCCCAAACGAGCAAGGCTCCTGGGGATTGACCATCCGCCGGAGGAAGTCCTGAATCGCCTACCAGTGATGCCAAAAACTCCTCCTCTGTTCCTTCGTTTCCTTGCTCCAGCCAAATTTCATAGGCCGACTCACCCGCGGGGCCGACCAGGAGCGGCGTGTTGAGGATGGTGCCGTCCGAGAAGGTGAAAACGAGGGTGTTATCGGGGTTGACGGCGACATCCGTTACGCCAAAGTTTGCCGCGGATGCGATTTGGGCTTCCAACTCGGTCACCCAAGCGGTCAACTCCAGCAAGTACGCCTCCAGCGTCATGCCGTCCACGAAAATGCCTTCCGGCGTAAAATCGTATCCAAACACGCCAAGCAGCGACATCAAATCAGACGAGCCGATCGATCCGTTCTCATCGGCGTCCGGGTTGTACGGCGGGTCGATTTCGATCGTTGTCTGGGCCATCATCGTTGTGGCGCTCAGCAGCAGACCCAAGGCCAAACCCGCAAGTCGTTGTATCATCTTCATCTCTTTCGTTTCAAGTC
>DAISXU010000099.1:0-7988 GCA_036825655.1 Flavobacteriales bacterium
GAGGTCTGTTGGTCGCGCGGTGAATGATTTGGAGGCGAAGGGGCACTCTGCGGAGGTCTTCGTGGTCGATAACCGGTCGGTAGATGGTTCTTGCGCCATGGTGGCCCAAAAATTCCCTGACGTTCAGTTGATGGCTCTGGAGGAGAACGTGGGTTTTTCCAAAGGCAACAATGTCGCCATCCGTGCATCCAAAGGAAGGTGGGTTCTTTTATTGAATCCAGACACCGTGGTGAAGGAGGATACGTTCTCCAAGGTTCTTGCCTATGCGGACGCTCAGCCTCGCATGGGAGGATTGGGGGTTCCAATGGTCGATGGTGCAGGCCGGTACTTGCCTGAGTCTAAAAGGGGCTTGCCTACTCCTTGGGCTTCCCTTTGCAAGATCACGGGAGTCTATCGATTGGCGCCGCGTTCTTCCAAATTCAACCGGTATTACTTCGGACACATTCAAAGGGAGGTAACGGCTCCCATTGAGATTTTGTCAGGGGCTTTCATGTGGATGCGCCGTGAAGCTTTGGACACGGTGGGCCTGCTCGACGAATCCTATTTCATGTATGGTGAGGACATTGACTTGTCTTGGCGCTTGATTCAAGGTGGCTGGGAAAACCACTACTTCTCCGAGACCTCCATCATTCACTACAAAGGTGAAAGCACGAAAAAGGGTTCATTGAATTACGTCAGCGTCTTTTACGGTGCCATGCTCATTTTTGCATCGACGCATTTTGAAGGTCGCCAAGCCAAGTTTCTGACTTGGTTGATTCGCTTGGCCATTTATTTGCGCGCTGGATTGGCTGTGTTGAAGCGTTTAGTTGATCGTTGGGGCAGGCAGGTAAGCGAAGCTACCATGGTTTTTGTCGGCCTTCTGGCCATTTTACAGGGGTATTCCAAGTGGTCCGGCATCGTGTACGATATGCCTTTAGCCGCTACTGCATTTGCTGTTTACACGTTGGTTTGGTTCCTCTCATTGACTTGGAGTGGAGGGTACGATCGCCCTTGGCGCATCGGATCCGTTCTCAGTGGAATTGGGATGGGGGGACTCATCCTTTTGGCAGGGTATGGTTTACTGCCCAAATCTGTTCAGTTTTCTCGAGCTGTGCTGGTTTTGGGGACCGCTTGGGCTGCCGTGGTGTTTTTGGGTTTTCGGTTGTTGTTCTTCAAGCGCCGTTGGAAGCACGCTCAAAAACGGAGGCGATTGGTTGTCGCTTCCCCTTCGGCCATGGGGGAGTTGTTGCCTATGCTAAGTGGGACGGGGAACGCTGGAGGTTGTTGGGCATTGACGCCAGAGCGCACAACCACGGATGAATTGGGCGGAGTCCAAGTGTTAGGGACCTTGCAGGATTTGGCTGAGGCCATGCGCATTCACAGCATCAATGAGGTGGTATTCAATGGCAGGGAGTTGTCTGCAGCAGCCATCATCGATGCCATGACTTCGGTGGGGGAGCCTGGTGTACAATTTCGGATCGCCTGGGCGCCGGGAAGTCCGTTGATCGGGCCAGGAGGGCCAGAAGGGTTGGAAGGCTTTGTGGATGTTAGGCGTGCGATTCAGTCGCCTGTTTCTCGCAGGAAAAAACGGATGTTCGACGCAGTTTCTGCACTCATTTTATTCCTCGCTTCACCAATTTTATGCATCTCCGGGCGTGTCGGTTGGGGACGAATGGCGGTCGGAGTGCTTTTTCAAAGAAGGACGTGGGTGGGGTACTCAGAACCTCGTAAAGGCCTGCCAACACTGAAGAAATCGGTGTTTCGCCGCTCAAGTTCAATGGATGTTCGAACGTCTCAACGATCGGATTTGGCCTACGCGCGAGATTATCGTTGGACAACAGACCTGTCCGTCGTCCGCAACGCCTTAATTTCGCAAAGCGCAATACAACGATATGGCAACGATTGAAATTCTACTCCCGAAGATGGGGGAAAGTGTGGCAGAGGCCACCATTACAAATTTGGTAGCCCAGCCAGGGCAGTCGGTACAGGCGGATGAGCCCATCGTAGAAATTGCCACCGATAAAGTGGATAGCGAAGTGCCAGCGCCTGAGGATGGCGTTTTGGTCGAATGGCTGGTCGCTGAAGGTGATGTTGTTCAAGTGGGGGCAGCGATCGCTAGGTACGAGACAGGAGGAGCTGGGCCTGTTGCGGCTCAGGCTCCTGCTCAAACGTCTTCCTCCCCATCAACCGCACCTGCACCTGTGGAGTCTGTCATTGAGGCATTGGAGGCGCCTTTGAATGGAATGCCACCTCGGGTCAGTGAATCTGGCAAGTTCTTTTCCCCTTTGGTGAGGAGCATTGCTGCCGCTGAAGGCGTAAGCGTTAGCGAGTTGGAAGCCATTGCAGGCAGCGGCAGTGACGGTCGGGTAACGAAGAAGGACATATTGAGTTTCATCGAACAACGTGGAACGGGATCAGTGCAGGTTGTTCCAGCTCCTGTTGTTGCAAATTCGGCACCGGCACCGGCACCGGCACCGGCACCTGTTCCTGCGGCGAAAGCAGCTACGAGCCTATCGGGGGGTGATGAGGTCATCGAAATGGACCGCATGCGGAAGATGATTGCGGAGCATATGGTACGGTCTGTGTCGACCAGCCCTCACGTTACTTCCTTCGTGGAAGCGGACGTGACCCGCATCGTGAATTGGCGAAAGAAGAACAAGGATGCTTTCCTCGCCAAGACAGGCGAGAAGTTGACCTTTACTCCCATGTTGGCTGAAGCCATTGTCAAGGCCATTCGAGATTTTCCGGGTGTGAACGCACAAGTCGATGGAGACCGCATCATCATCAAGCGTGACATCCATTTGGGCATGGCTGCTGCATTGCCTTCGGGCAATTTGATCGTGCCCGTCATTCATCATGCAGATCAGTACAACTTGGTGGGTCTGGCGCGTAAAATCAATGACTTAGCGAACCGGGCTCGTGCTGGCAAGTTGGGACCCGATGACATCGCTGGCGGAACCTACACCATGTCCAATGTCGGAACCTTTGGGAATGTGATGGGCACCCCCATCATCAACCAACCCCAGGTCGGAATATTGGCCTTGGGTGCCATCCGGAAGAAACCAGCGGTCATTGAAACCCCTGATGGCGATGTGATTGCGGTAAGGCATATGATGTTTCTCTCTCACAGCTACGATCACCGGGTTGTGGATGGCATGTTAGGCGGGAGCTTTGTTCGAAGGGTTGCAGACTATCTGGAAGGCTTCGACCCCGAACGCGCCATTGATTAATAACCACTCTTGAATCAGCGGCAATGAACTGGTCCGAATTGAACTTGAAGCGTCCACTGGTGGTCTTGGATTTAGAGACAACGGGGACAGATGTGGGCAAAGACCGCATTGTGGAGATTGCCATGATCAAGATTTCGCCCGATGGCTCCATCGTCAAAAAGCCTGAAAAGCGGGGAGCTGAGCATCGGATTTTGGTAAATCCTGAAATGGCAATTCCTCGGGAATCGAGTGAGGTCCACGGAGTTTGGGACGCGGATGTTGCCGGAAAGCACACCTTCAAGCAGTTGGCGCCTCGGCTTGTTCAATTCCTTGAAAATTGCGACCTCGCGGGTTTCAATAGCAACCGCTTTGACATTCCCATGCTCGCGGAAGAGTTCTTGCGGGTTGGAGTTGATTTTGGGCTAGAAGGCCGCAACCTCATTGACGTTCAAAACATCTTTCACAAGATGGAGCAGCGAACCCTTCGCGCGGCGTTTAAATTTTACTGCGGAAAAGAACTGGATGGGGCGCATGAGGCATTGCCTGATACGGAGGCTACGATGGAGATCCTGTTGGCCCAATTGGAGCGGTATCAACAATCCACTGTTTTGGACAGCATGGGGGAGGCCATTGGTCCTGTGCCCACAGACATGGACGAATTGCATGTTTTTTGCCAACGACAACCGTTCGCAGACCTGGTTGGACGTTTTGTGTATGACGAGAATGGGCAAGTGCTTTTTAATTTTGGGCAGCACAAAGGGAAGTTGGTGAAAGAAGTGCTGGCCTTGAATCCGGGATATTTCGGGTGGATGATGGACGCCGATTTTCCGAATTACACGAAGCGAACCCTCCGGAAAGTCTGGGAGGGCATGAATGCTTAAGGCATGAAGAATGGGCATGCTGTGGTTCTGGTTTCTAATGATCTAACTTTCGATCAGCGGGTTCGGAAAACTTCTGCGACCTTGGAAGAATTGGGCTGGAGGGTATCTGTGCTTGGCCGCCTGATGCCTGACTCCAAGGAGGTGCCTTGGACCCACCATGCGAAGAGGGTTCGGCTTCCATTTCACAGAGGTGTGGGCTTCTACAGCACGCTTCAAATCGCATTTTTTTGGAAGCTTCTCTGGAAGAAGGAGGTGGATATGATTTGGGCCAATGACTTGGACACCCTGTTGCCTGCTCATTTGGTGGGTTTTATGAGGAGAATTCCGGTGGTTTATGACAGCCATGAATATTTCACAGAAGCTGAGGGCCTCACGGGCCGCCCCTTTCAACGCAGCGTTTGGTTGGCATTGGAAAAATGGCTTTTACCCAAACAACTCGCTGTCATTACTGTAAATGACGGGATAGCTGACGCTTATGCGCAACGGTATCCAAAAGGACGCTTTGGTCGGCCTATGGTGATCCGAAACATGCCCGTGAAGCGCCAAGTTCCGGTTCAGAAACAACCCGGCGTTTGGAAACAATGGGGCGTTCCAACAGATTTACCAATTGCCATTCTACAAGGGGCTTTCATGGACCGAGACCGGGGAGCAAAATTGGCAGTGGAATCACTCGCATTCGGCACCGGTTGGAGGCTTGTTCTCGTGGGAGCTGGCCCTGAGTTTGATTGGGCTCAAGCGCAACAAAATCAATGGAATGGGCGGTTGCACTGCATTCCAAAGTTGCCCTTTGAAGAGCTAGCCCAACTGACGGCATCTTCTGACATTGGTTTGTCCTTGGATTTGGGAGTTCACGGTAATTTTTACATGAGTCTGCCCAACAAACTGTTCGATTACATCCATGCATGCATTCCAGTTATTGCCACTTCCATGCCCGAAGTCAAGCGTATCATAGAGAAATTTGATGTTGGCCAAATTTTAAATGAAACATCACCTTCGGCTCTTGCCCAAGCCATTGAGTCTATGATCGACGTAGACCCAGTTCAAATCCGAGCAAGGTGTTCCTTCGCAGCGGAGCAGTTGCATTGGGAGAGTGACTCAAAGAACATTCACAAAGCCATCATGTCGGTTTTTTGATAAAATTCCCGAAATTACCGCCGTTTCCGAGCAAGTTTGGGAACATAAGGAAACCTGCATGCCTTATTTAGTGAAACCACATTTTACCGTGGGGCATAGAATCACCTTGCTCCTATGTTTCGTGCTCGTTTTTCAAGCATTAGCCAGTTCTCAATTCACGCTCGAAGGGGATGCCAATGATGAAGGAGGAGGTTGCTACCAGTTAACAGCGGACGACAACAACGAAATCGGTGCGGCTTGGTTCAATGTACCCATTAGCTTGGACGCACCATTCGATTTGGTTTATACCATTTATTTGGGTAATTCCAACAACGGTGGAGATGGAATGGCTTGGGTAATTCGCAATGAGATCAGCAATGACTTGCAGCCCAATAGCATGCCAGGTCAAGATGGACAGTACTTGGGGTATGGCGACATAGACTTAAGTCTTGAGGTGGAAATCGATACGGATGACAACAACCAAGCAAATGATCCCAATTGGGACCATTTGGCGGTGATGCGCGATGGAGAGCCCGACCACGATGAGCCGACCTGCCTTTTTGATCCTGTTCCTTGTTTGCCAGATTTTTCAAATGTTGAGGACAATCAAGACCATACCTTTCGAGTTACTTGGAATCCCATTGATGACAGTTTGAAGGTCTATTTTGACTGTTTCTTGAGAATTGCAACGACGGTTGACCTACCTGATATCATTGATGCAACTGAAGGGGTATGGGGGTTTGTGGCGAGCACGGAAACGGAGGAGAATGAGCACCGGTTCTGCGAAGCTGAGTTGGTCGATCCTGAAGAGGTGGAATTGGAGGATCTTAGTGTTTGTGCTGGAGAGAGCGTTTTGGTCACCTTGCCGGAGGGCTTGGTGAATGTGAATTGGTCGCCGTCAACAGGCGTCACATCGGCAGCTGGAAATTCATTCGAATTAACACCCGAAGTCACGACGGAATTCACCGTCACGTGGGAGGATGAGTGTGGAAACGAGGTTGCGGGAGTTTTCGATGTAGCGGTTTATGAACTTGAGCTGCCACTTGCATTGGAGGACTTGACTTTGTGCGACGGGGCGTCCATTCCCTTCCCATCCGTAGTGCTACCTGAAGGGTATTCAATTGAATGGGGAAGCATCGGTGGTGCCCTGCCGACTAGCCTGGATGCCGCAGGGAGCTATGTGTATTTTGTCGGCACTCCAGAAGGTTGTTTCTACGAGGAATCCTTGGAAGTAGGTAACATAGAGTTGCCTGATTTGGACTTAGGAGCAGATGTCGTGCTGTGCCCAGGAGAAACGGTGGTGCTCGACAGCGGTGAACCGGCGACCGTTTGGAGCGATAACAGCATAGGCTCTACCTATATCTCCGAATCAAGTGAGTTGGTAACCGCCACCTATGGGACAGGACTGTGCACTGCTTCGGATGCCATTCAAGTAACGTTAACTCCAGCTTACGTCTTGGACTGGGAATCCGAGTGGACGCTGTGTGGTGAAGGGGATGCAATTGACATTGTTGCGCTTTCAAATGAATGGTTGGGTCCTGTGCCTTCGTTCGATTGGGGGGTGAATGGGACAGAAAGCTCCATCACAGTTTCTTTACCGGGGGATTATGGAGTTCAAGTTACAGCAGGCGGTTGCTCATCTTTCTGGGAAACGACCGTTAATCCAGCAGAAATTGGAGCGGTTGATTTGGGAGCTGATGTGGTAGCTTGCTCTGGTGATGTCGTTGAATTGAATTCGGGTTATCCCGATGCTTGGACCCAATGGGCCTGGAACAACATCCCTCAAGGGACAGGCGCAACGTTCAGCCCTGAGGCAAATGGTACCATTGAAGTTACGGTAACCCAGGGAAGCTGTGTTGTTTCAGATGCAGTGGAATTCGAAGTTGTTCCGATTTATGACCCTACTTTTTTGCTGGATGAGCTCCTTTGTCAAGGGGAAACCGCAACATTGGATGCCACGGATGTGAATTGGGAAGGAGGGACTGTGACATTTGAATGGGATGGAGGACCAAATGACGCAGTGTGGGAAGTATCGGAACCCGGCACGTATGGGGTGGATGTATTGGCTGGCGGATGCTTAAATGGTTTCGCTGTGGACGTCGTGGTTTCTGATGTATCATCGTTGGACCTGGGGTCGGATTTGGACTTGTGTGCTGGAGAGGAGGCAGGTTGGGTGGCTGCATATCCAGCAGAATGGTGCACTTGGAGCTTGGACGGTGAAGTGCAAGCCGTTGAAGTGAATGAGTGGTCTACAGGTGTTCCAGGAACAATTTTGTGCGAGGTATTCGATGGTTATTGCGGCACAAGTGACGAGGTGATTGCCACTTTGATTCCATCATTTGACGCGCAACTTCCTTCAAATGTGACTTTTTGTGCCGGCGAAACAGTCACTGTGAATGCAGCCTTTGGAGCCGATGAGTACTTGTGGTCGACAGATGAGGCATCATCGAGCGCAACGGTGGACTCCCCAGGAACAGTGTCCCTCGTTACCACCTACTTGGGATGTGAATCAACCGCCAGTGTCAATTCCATTGAAATTCCTTTGCCGGAAGGACGGCCCGGCAAACCCTTCTCACGAAAAGTGAATCTGCGGGATAACCATCGAATCCTCCTGGCGGCGATTCCCTATCCCGCGGGCCAGGGCGGGCCTTTTCTGATCGAAGTAGGCGCGTCGCTTGCTCCGGTCCAGGACGCCTTGAACCGGCTGCTGATTCTTCTCCTTGCAGGTCTGGGCACGATGGGCGCCTTCGGCGTCAGCGGCGGCTACCTTCTGGTCAGAAAGGCCTTGAGGCCCGTGGATCACATC
>DAISXU010000100.1:0-7944 GCA_036825655.1 Flavobacteriales bacterium
CATCGCAAAGGGTAAAAAGCTCCACGATAAGCGGGAAACTTTGAAGCAAAAAGACGTAACCCGCGACCTCGATCGCCGATTGGATTGACCTATACCTCCAGCTGCGGTTGGGCTTTCACGCGGTAGGTGGATACAAATTCCTGCCAATCCCAGAGGAAGTGAACCATCAGGTTGCGGAGTTCCTTTTCAATGTTAGGGTCAGGATTGGACATGGCTGAAAAGTAAGCATCCTGAAAAGGCATGAGTTGGTACTTGAACATCACGAGCCGGGCCATTCCTCGATCTACTTTTTTCGAGGGGTGATTCACTTGCTTCATGAATGAACGGTACGAACTCACCCTTCGCGTAAAATCATCGGTGGGGATGTCCAGTGCTCGAGCAAATTTGGCACAAATCCGCTGAACAAGTCTGCGGTCTACACCTGGGGCAAAGTGCTTTGGAATCGATTGAAGGTTCGCCACAACGACGGCGAGCAGGAAACGCCCGTAATCTTCAGGGTTGACCTCGGGATTGCGTTCAAAGTGGGGGCATTCGTTGAAAAAGTCAGCGACCAAAGGCCAACCATTCTCAACGCTTTGAAACGTCGTGTTGACGAACAGCGTTGCCACTTGCTCCTCGGTGAGCTTCTGCTTCACCAGCTTTCCAAACAGTCCCCAATTATTCATCCTTGGAAATCAAATCTACGGGATGCAATTGAGGTCTCGAAGGGGTGCGAATTATACACTATTCACAGGGTTTTCCACAATTACACATTTGCCGCGATGCCGAGTTTTATCTTTGTCACCATGTATAAATGGTTGAAACCGTTGATTTTCAAAACCGATCCTGAGCGTGCGCATTATGCCACGATGGGGCTGTTGCGTTGGGTTTGTGTCATTCCTGGAGGCGCGGCATTGCTCCGTAGGGTGTTTAGAGCGCCGGAGTACCCGGTGAATGTGCTGGGAATGCACTTTCCAAATCCGGTAGGTTTGGCTGCCGGTTTTGATAAAGATGCGCGTTGGCTGAAAGAGCTGGACGTGTTGGGCTTTGGTTTTGTAGAAATTGGAACGTTGACCCCTGTTGGGCAAGGCGGGAATCCGCAACCTCGGTTGTTTCGCTTGCCCGCTGATGGAGCTGTCATCAACCGAATGGGATTCAACAATGGCGGAGTGGAGGACGCTGTGAATCGGCTGAAGAACCGTCCATCGAATTTGATCGTTGGTGGAAACATTGGCAAAAACAAAGTGACCCCCAACGAATTGGCGATTCAGGATTATTTGACCTGCATGGATGCCCTGCACCCTCATGTGGACTATTTCACGGTGAATGTGAGTTCGCCCAACACACCAGGATTGCGGGCTTTGCAAGAACGCGAGCCGCTCGAGGCGCTCCTTCAAGCTGTGGTTCAGCGCAACCGCGAATTCAACCCGCCAAGGCCTGTGTTGTTGAAAATCGCCCCAGACATGAGCGATGGCCAGTTGGACGATGTCGTGGAGTTGGTGCAAAGCCTTGGCGTGGATGGCTTGATTGCAACCAATACGACCATCGATCGCTCTGGTTTAACCACCGATGACGCTGCGGTTGAGGCCATTGGAGCAGGAGGGTTGAGCGGGGTTCCCGTGCGTGACCGCTCCACGGATGTAATTCGGTACATTCACAAACGATCCAATGGCTCCTTTCCTATTATAGGTGTGGGAGGGATTGATGGTGCCGAATCCGCAAGAGAGAAGCTCGATGCAGGTGCTTCGCTGGTTCAGGTCTACACGGGTTTGATTTACCAAGGACCTGGCCTCGTGAAGAAAATAGTCAGGGGATTGAGTTAGTGCTGGTCCAGCAGTTCTTCCAAAGTGGTGGCCCGTTCATCCACTCGGACTCCTTTTTCCGTGTGGCGTACAGTGCAGGCTGCATGCTGCCCATCGTGCTCGAAGAACAAAACCCAACCTTCATCTGCCGCAGCCTGAAGGAAGAGTGCCTTCTCTTCCATGGTCAAAAGCGGCCGGGTATCGTACCCAATGACCCAGGCCAGTGGGACATGAGCAGAACTTGGCAGCAAGTCCGCCATGTAGGCCACCCGTGTGCCTCGCCAGTTGATGACGGGAATCATTTGGCTTTCCGTATGGCCATCCGCAAAGAAAATGTCCAAATCAGGGAAGTGCTGGCCCAAGGGGCCGCGTGACCACCTTCCTTCACGCGGAATGAACTTCAAGTTCCCACTGGACTCCAAGGGCAAAATGTTCTCAGCCAAGAAGGAAGCCTTCTCCCTTGGATTAGGCGCCGTTGCCCAATCCCAGTGCTTTTCGCAACTCCAGAAGGTGGCGTTCGGAAAAGCTGGAATCAGCGCTCCATCTTCCATTCGCTTCACAGCACCTCCGACATGGTCAAAGTGCAAATGCGTCAGCAATACATCGGTGATGTCATCGCGGTGAAATCCACGTTTCTCCAATTCACCGTCTAGCGTAAAATCACCATGCAAGTGGTAATGACTGAAAAACTTGAAACTCTGTTTGTCCCCAATTCCGGTATCAATCAGCAAGAGCCGATTGCCAGATTCAATGAGCAAGAGGCGCATGGACCAAGTGCAGAGGTTCAGTTCATCTGCTGGCACATGCTGGGACCAAAGTTGCTTAGGAACTACGCCAAACATGGCCCCTCCATCCAACTTGAAAAACCCGGTCTGAATCGTGTGCAGTTGCATGCACGAAAGGTACGGCAACATGAACCTGGCCTACCTCTCCTCGGCATGCGTTACTTTTGCAGCACAAATCGCAACCATGGACCTCAACGCGCTCACTGCAATTTCCCCGATCGACGGAAGGTACCGCCGACATACCGCCCCCCTCGCACCGTTGTTATCGGAGTGGGGCCTCATGGCGCATCGGGTGGAGGTCGAAGTGGAATATTTCCTGGCTCTGGTAGCGATCCCACTTCCTCAACTTGTGGATTTTCCTCAAGCCCAAGTGGAGCCATTGCGCGAGGTTTACCGGGCGTTTTCCGAGTCAGATGCGCTCCGGATTAAGGCGTTTGAAAGCACGACGAACCACGACGTCAAGGCCGTCGAGTACTTCATCAAGGATTGCATGAGGGAGTTGGGTTTGGAGGCGTTTAGCGAATTCATCCATTTTGGATTGACGTCCCAAGATGTCAACAACACGGCGATTCCGCTTAGTATGAAGCGAGCGACGGAACAGGTTCTTCGTCCTTTGCTTCAAGCTGTCCGAGACCAATTGGCAGCTCAGGCGAAGGAGTGGGCAGCGATTCCCATGTTAGCTCGCACCCATGGCCAAACGGCTTCGCCAGTTACGCTGGGGAAAGAATGGGCCGTGTTTGTGGAGCGCTTGGATCACCAATTAGCCCTCTTCGATGCAGTTCCTTATGCAGCCAAATTTGGCGGCGCAACGGGCGGTTTTAACGCCCATCACGTGGCCTACCCCGAGGTGGACTGGATTGCGTTTGGAAATCAGTTTGTCGAGCAGAACTTGGGTTTGACTCGGAGCCAAACGACCACGCAAATCGAGCATTACGACTACTTAGCAGCTTGGTGTGATGCCCTTCGCCGTGTCCACACCGTCCTTTTGGATCTGGATCGGGATGTTTGGACTTACATTTCCTTTGACTACTTCAAACAACGCATCAAAGAAGGCGAGGTGGGCTCCAGTGCGATGCCGCACAAAGTGAACCCCATCGATTTCGAAAACAGCGAAGGCAACTTGGGCGTAGCGAATGCGCTGCTCACTCATTTTGCAGAAAAGCTTCCCATCAGTCGGTTGCAGCGTGATTTGACGGATTCGACGGTGCTGCGCAATTTGGGAGTGCCAGTTGGTCATAGCATCATAGCGCTGCGCTCCTTGGAGAAAGGCCTCGGTAAGTTGTTGCTTAACCGCGATCGCTTGGCGGCGGATTTGGAATCCAACTGGGCCATTGTGGCGGAGGGGATTCAGACGGTTCTTCGCAGGGAGGGGTATCCTCAGCCGTATGAAGCATTGAAAGCCCTTACCCGCACCCATGGAGTAATTGATGCTGCGGCCATTGCGAACTTCATCGAAGGGTTGGATGTACCAAAGGCCATTCAAATTGAATTGAAGAAAATCACCCCTTCCTCTTACATCGGGCGTTCAGTTGATTTGGCGAATTTGGCCCTTCAAACCAATCGCAAACGGTGAGCCGATTCAAGGAATTGTGGCAGTGGGTCGCCAGCTACCGATTGAATTTGCTGGCCAATGCAGGGTTCAATGTCTTGAATGCGGTGCTGTCTTTGTTCACTTTCCTCAGCGTCGTTCCATTCCTTCGCATCTTATTTTCGGGCCCTACCGGTGTGACTGAATGGTCTGAGGATGCGCCATTCTTGGATCAAATCGGAGGGCAGTTTGATGCTTACGTTTCACGGGTGGGAACGGGAGCTGCTTTGGTGACGCTTTGCGGGTCCATTGTGGTTTTGACTTTGCTGAAGAACATCGTGAGTTATTTGGCCTTGTACAGCCTAGCGACCATCCGAACGGGAGTCGCCCGAGATCTCAGGAAAAAACTCTACGAACGCCTCCTTCATTTGCCGGTTTCATGGTATTCGGAATCCCGAAAAGGCAATGTAATGAGCATGATGACCAACGATTTGATGGAGGTTGAGTTTTCCATCATTGGCACAGTGGAGGTGCTCTTTAAAAGCCCAATCATGCTCACCGTGTCTTTGGTTACGCTCTTCGTCATGAGCTGGGAATTGACCTTGTTCGCGTTGATTTTTTTGCCCCTCAGTGGATTTCTCATCAGCAGAATCGCGAAGAGCTTAAAGCATGCTGCTAAACGCGGTAAAGACCAATTGGGCGATTTGATGAGTGTGATTGAGGAGACCATTGGCGGCATGCGCGTTGTGAAAGCTTTCAATGCAGAGCAAGCCTTTGAGCGGCGATTCGATGCGACCAATGGTCGTTACTTTGAGTTGATGCGCAAGCTATACAAGCGCGAGTATCTGAGTTCTCCGATGAGTGAAACCATCAGTTTGACGGTGATGGCGGTGCTGCTCTGGTTTGGGGGGCGCTTGGTGTTGGAGGGGGACAGCGGCCTATCGGGTGATTGGTTCATCGGGTACTTGGTGGTTTTTTCACAAATCATTCCTCCTGCGAGGGCCTTGAGTGATGGCTGGTTTAAAGTGCAAAAAGGTGCTGCTTCTTTGGATCGCCTCGATGCCATCTTGAAAGAAACGGCTGCAATTCCCGAACCAGATCAGCCTTGTGAGTGGGATGCCTTTTCGGATCGAATTGCCTTTCAAAATGTCAGTTTTGGCTACGAACCGGATGCGTTGGTGGTGTCGAATTTGAATGTTGAATTGCAAAAGGGTAAAACCATCGCATTGGTAGGGCCGTCCGGCGCTGGAAAAACGACGGTGGCATCCCTCTTGGCTCGATTCCACGATGTAACGAGCGGAGCCATATCTGTGGACGGACTGGACATTCGATCCATTCGCGTTTCAGATTTAAGAGGTCAACTCGGTGTCGTTACGCAAGAGGCGATTTTGTTCAACGACACCGTCGCAGCTAACATAGCCCTTGGTGAATCGGAGCCTGATGTCAGTCGGCTCCGTGAAGTGGCCAAGGCAGCGAATGCACTGGAATTCATTGAAGCGCTTCCAGAGGGCTTAGACACGCCGATTGGCGATGGCGGCGGTCGATTGAGTGGTGGGCAAAGGCAACGCCTCTCCATCGCACGTGCGCTTTATAAGGACCCGCCCATCTTGTTGTTGGATGAAGCGACTTCGGCGTTGGACACGGAGTCGGAGCAGCTGGTGCAGCAGGCCATTGATCGCTTGATGGCCAACCGCACTGTTTTAGTAATTGCCCATCGCTTGAGCACGGTGCGCCATGCTGATGCCATCTTGGTCATGGAGGCCGGGCAGATCGTCGAGTCCGGAACGCATTTGGAATTGCTCGAAAAGAAGGGGCTTTATTGCCGCCTCGTGGAAATGCAAGATTTGGCTTGATTTCAAGTTCCAATTGTGGTGACGAAAGTCGCATTTAGGACCTTCAAATTGAGGTACTTTTGGAGCATGGCGAACTCCTCATCCACCATCCATTCGGTTTTGTTCCTGAAGTGCCCACAGTGCAGGGAAGGGGACCTTTTTGAGAAGCCCAATGCCTACAGGATAAAGACCACAACGAAAATGAATGCTTCTTGCCCCGTTTGCGGCGAGGATTTCAAACGAGAACCAGGTTTTTATTTCGGTGCTGCCTATGTGTCGTATGGATTGACGGTCGCCATCTGGGTTGCGGTTCTCGTGGCGCTTTATGCGTTGGATGCTTTGGGTTGGATTGAATTTTCATTCTTCACCCACGTCACGCTTTTCCTCAGCACGGGAATTGCTACATTGATTGTACTGCTTCCGGCTATTTATCGGGTAAGTCGGTCCATTTGGATTCACTTGCTTACCAAGCGCAAAAAGGTATAAAAGTCAAAAGGGGACCTCCGTTGAGGCCCCCTTTCTCACCAAATCGCCTGATTTCTGTAATTCTCCGTAGAGAATGGCAAAACCAAAACCAAGCACCTTTACGGCGCCCAATCAAAAAGGGTTGCAAAAAAGTTGAAATAAAACCGAATAAAAATAATAAACCCCTTATAATCAAAGGTTTACGAGAGATAATTTTCTGAATTCATGACGTCCGTTTGGACGCGAATGCTCTCGTTATGCACTTGTTCAAGTAGGCTGGTCATGAATGCGTCGCTCAACAAGCTATCGGTACCCCACTGGCTTCTGCTGCGAACCACTTCCCTCCAACGCTCGAGCTGCAGAATGGTGATGCCATGCTCTTTCTTAAATTGACCAATGGAGCGGGCAAGTTGCATGCGTGCAGCCAAAAGTTCGATGATTTGCTCATCAATTGAATCCATTTGTAACCTGAGCGAGGCCAAACCATCAATGAGTTCTGATGATGGCCTTTCCGCTCGGATGGTCAGCGAGTTCATGAGCTCGTTGAATCGGCTCGGTGTAATCTGCTGTTCTGCGTCGCTTAGCGCCTTTTCTGGATTGGGGTGAACCTCCAACATCAGACCTGACATGCCTAAGTCCATGGCTTTTTGCGCTACAGGTTCGAGCAGATCCCTGCGGCCACCAATGTGGCTCGGGTCACAGAAAACTGGAATCTCTGGTTTTTGAGCGCGCAAGGCGATGGGCAGCTCCCACATGGGGGCATTCCGGTATTCTTTGTAATGGTATCCCGTGAATCCCCGATGCAGTGCCCAAACGGGACCGTTAACTTGCCCTTGCACACGTTCGATCGCACCAATCCATAGCTTGAGGTCTGCGTGCAGTGGGTTTTTAACCAGGATCGGTATGTTGGTGCCTCTCAGTGCTTCAGCAACTTCTTGAACGGCGAAAGGGGAGACGGTGGTCCGCGCCCCAATCCACAGTGCGTCCAATCCAGCCTTCAGGCAAGCTTCAACGTGCTTCGTGTTGGCCACTTCTGTGCAGATGGGGAGTCCACTTTTCGATCGAGCCTCCACCATCCAATCCAGCCCTTCTAGCCCCACGCCTTCAAAAGATTGGGGCCGGGTTCGTGGCTTCCAAATTCCAGCACGGAGAAAATGCACCTTTCCCGTAGCTGCAAGCTGTAGAGCGGTGGTCAAGAGGTGTTCTCGCGACTCTGCGCTGCAAGGACCTGCAATAACGACTGGGGGGGAGGTGCTTTCGATGCTCAAATGAATGTCCTGAGGTGATGACAGCGGATTCACGGTTCAAAGATAACCGCTAAAGAAGGGCTTCTGTTCTGCGAAGGGGTCAGGATTGAAAAAGCCCTACATGGCTTCATGCAGGGCTCGGGAAGTACCCGGAACTGGACTCGAACCAGCACGCCCGAAGGCACAGCCGCCTGAAGACTGCGCGTCTACCAATTTCGCCACCCGGGTAGGTGTTGTAGTAAGTGCCCAGGGCGGGACTCGAACCCGCACGCCCTAACGGACACATGGCCCTCAACCATGCCTGTC
>DAISXU010000101.1:0-4194 GCA_036825655.1 Flavobacteriales bacterium
AATGGGTGTCCCAAAGAAACTGCACCGCCATTCACATTGACCTGACTCGCATCGAGCTCGAGCAACTTGTTGTTGGCCAAACCCACCACCGAAAAAGCCTCATTCAACTCCCACAGGTCAACTTCTTCCTTGGCCCATCCGGCTTTGGCAAGTGCTTTAGGCAAGGCTTTGGCTGGTGCCGTGGTGAACCATTCCGGCGCTTGTGCCGCATCCGCAGCAGCAACAACTTTAGCCAAAGGCGTCAATCCATACTTCTTTACTGCCTCCTCAGAAGCCAAAATCACAGCACTGGCGCCATCATTCAGAGTTGAGGCATTGGCTGCAGTTACTGTGCCTGATTTGTCAAAAGCCGGACGCAAACTGGGGATCTTGTCCAACTTAACATTCGTGAATTCCTCGTCTTTTTCTACCAAAACAGGTTCACCACGTCGCTGAGGCACCTCCACTGGCACCACTTCGTCATTGAATCGGCCTTCGCTCCACGCCGCACTCGAACGGCGGTAACTCTCCACGGCGAAGGCATCTTGCTCCTCACGCGTGAAGTTCATTTCTTTCGCGCACAATTCTGCGCAATTGCCCATGTGCGTGGCATTGTAGACGTCAGTAAGTCCGTCCAACACCATTCCGTCTAACGCTTGAACATGACCCAATTTCACGGCACTCCGAGCTTGCAGGTAATGCGGCACCTGGCTCATGTTTTCCATTCCACCCGCAACTACGATGTGTGCATCACCGTTGCCAATGGCTGCGGAGCCCAGCGCGATGGCCTTCATTCCACTCGCGCACACCTTATTGATGGTGGTGCAAGGGACCTCGTGCGTGAGGCCTGCACCCAAAGCAGCCTGCCGCGCAGGAGCTTGACCCAATCCCGCCTGAAGCACATTGCCCATGAACACCTCATCCACAGCTTCGGTTGGTAATCCTGCGCGTTCAATGGCTCCACGGATGGCGGCAGCCCCAAGTTGAGGCGCTGGAACCGACGATAAAGCTCCAAGGAAACTTCCCATGGGAGTGCGCGCGGCTGCGACGATGTATACGGTTTTGGACATGGTGTAAGGTGTGTTGCTTTTGCTGGCCCAAATTTAACTGCTCCACCCTGGTTGGCCACGAGATTTTCACTTGAATCCGACCTGTCACACTCAAACCCTTGTAAAACGGGGTTTGAGCGCATGAACGAAACATTTTCGAAACGGAATGCGTAAGCGGTGCTGAAACAAATTTTGGCCTAAACACCTGCATCATGAACATTCCCGGAGTTCCGCTAGATCACGCACCCTCCATCTTGGAGCAATACAAGTCGCTCATACGACACGTGCATGCGGAGCCGGTAATGATGCGCAGAGCCATGCGCCTCGCCTTTCGAACCTTACCTGTTCATGAAACGGTGGCGCTCAGGGATTGGATCCAAGCCCATTACGCATTGTAATTACTCTCCCTTCGGCCCAAACCTCCTCGGGGCCATTCCTCCCTCTTTCGACTCAGCATTGCTCTTCTTCTCACGTTGAGGTGGCTTGTTGTCGCGTGCTTTGCGGGGGGAGGAATTCCGATCCTCTCTCTGAGGACGGCCTTCTGTACGAGGGCCATCTGCCCTGTGAGGACGGCCTTCTGTACGAGGGCCATCTGCCCTGTGAGGACGGCCTTCTGTGCGAGGGCCATCTGCCCTGCGGGGACGGTTATCATCACGAGGTCCACCTCGTCGGTCGTCCCTCCCTCCTGATTTAGGATCTCGGGCCTCCGATTTTCTTCGCTTATCCGCAGCCAATTCAGCTGCAGATCGAGCTCGAGGCCCTTTCCCTCCTTTCATCAGGTTTAAAAACTCACGAGGCACACGGGATTTGGCCTCGACCAATTCACCCTCTGGACCTTGAACTGTGACCTGGTAGAGGTGAAGCCCACTGCGACCAATGGGATCCGGTGCCAACTCACCTTTGCCAATGATCATGCACTGCGCACGGCGTAAGCCGCTCAAAAGCGCGGGTATGTCATCAAAACCAACTTGAAACTTCAACATCGTATGCGTGGTCGTTGCGCGCATGGTTCGGTACGGAAAACTCACCCGATCACGCTTTTTCGAACCTTCTACATCTTGGAATGCAAAAATCTCATCGTCTGCAGGCAAGTGACCTTCGACCACAACATAGAGTCCTTGCTCGTAGGTACCCCAATGCTTCTGGAGGTGAACACGCCACTGGAGGTCCTTTGCAATGAAACAAATCCCAGAGGATTCCTTCTCAATCCGATTCACAAAATGAACGTCAAAGCAATCCGGGCGGGCTTGTGACATCCAATCCTTCATTCGCGTGTAAGAGGTTTTCACCTTCGGATTAGGAGAGGCAAAAACCCAGCCGGCCGGCTTGATGTACGCCAACAAGTAATCGTCCTCATAAACCACCTCAAATGGTGGAGGCGTGCTCTTCGGTTGCTTCGGTGCAGCTCCCAAATCAAAATCAACCACCGACGGCCTCGGGCTTGCGGCCCCTTCGGCTTGGGGGTTATAGGTAACCGCCGTACCAGGTTCCAATGCGGTTGAAGGAATGCGATTCACTTCACCGTTTACCGTTACGAACCCGCCTTTGATGGCCTTCCGCGCGCGGGTGTTCGTTGGAAATCCGCCTTGTGACATGCACACCTCTAATAGGGTCATGTTGGCAGACACTTTCATATTTATCATGGGGCAAAGGTACTCAAGCAGCTCACGCCTCGGCACCTGCGAATCAACCGGGGGCCGAGGGAAACAAATCAAACTGACCCATTCCCCTCGACGAATCCGGTTGGAAGTCCCCTTTTACAGGGCAAAGCGCTGCGTAGACGCTCAATTCTCCCACCTACGAATTTGGACAATAGAACGATGCGATTTCAACAAACTCCTAACACGTTTTGAACCTGTTTTGAACAGTGAAGCCACTGGCATAGTCCCGTATAATGTACCTTGGCCGCATGATGGCAGAACTCGCTCCTTGGATTATGGAATTATTGAAATCCATGAACCTCTTTCAGCCTAGAACCAACCACGCTCTTGGATTGGCGGTGTTGAGTTTAGGGTTCATCATCGCGTCTCTGATTTTGTGGCGAGTTGCCCGGTGGCTCTTGGACAAAGTACTCCACGGTCTGGCGCGAAGAACGCGTGTTGAATGGGATGATCAGTTGCTGAATCGCCCTTTTCTATCCAGGTTATCTTTCTTCGTTCCGTTAAGCATTTTGGGCCTAGCCAATGATTCGCTATTCCCAATGTTCCCCGACCTTCAGGTGGTGGTTGGTAGAATTTTCGGCCTAGCCGGAATCGTCAACCTCTTATTGGTCGGTTTTGCTCTCGCCAATGGCGTTGAAGATGTTCTCATGAGCATCAAACGGTTGAAAGATAAACCGATTGCGAGTTACATCCAGTTGGCGAAAATTGCAGCTTCCGTATTGGCCACTGTCGCCATCATTGCCTTGCTCATCGGACAAGACATCGGTGTTGTCCTCGGCGGACTGGGTGCGGCCACAGCCATCATCCTCTTGGTATTTCGCGATGCACTCCTTGGCCTAACAGCCAGTGTCCAATTGAGCTCGGGCGACTTGGTTCGAATCGGAGATTGGGTCCAAATTGACAAGTACGGAGCAGATGGTGACGTCGTGGAAATCAACCTCACCACTGTCAAAGTCCGCAATTGGGACATGACCTTTACCGTTGTGCCAAGCTATGCCTTGATTTCAGAGAGTTTTAAAAACTGGCGTGGCATGAGTGAATCAGGAGGACGCCGAATCAAGCGCTCGCTCAGTCTCAGGTCTTCCAGCGTGCGCTTTGCCGATGAAGCCCTGATTGGCCGGCTGGCAAAAGTGCACGTATTGGCACCATGGTTGGAAGAGCGATTGAAAGTGATTCAGCAATCGAATGAGCAGCAAGGCGTGGAAACCACCGTGATGATCAACGGCCGGCGTTTGACCAACATCGGTCTGTTTCGAAGCTACACGGAAAGGTACCTCCGCAATCATCCTGGAGTGAACCAAGAAATGGCACTGATGGTTCGGCACCTTCAGCCCACTGGGGAAGGCATCCCAATGGAGTTTTATTGCTTCTCTCGCGACAAAGAATGGGCCGCCTATGAAACGCTCATGGCCGACATCTTGGATCACCTCATCGCAGCAGCCCCCTCGTTTGATTTGGAGATTTTCGAATGGAAACTCAACCCACAGATGGGGTAACCGAATTTC
>DAISXU010000101.1:4204-5363 GCA_036825655.1 Flavobacteriales bacterium
GAAGGTGTGGAAGAACTCATGGTATGGAAGACATTTTGAACGTCCTCATCCCCTTCTAACTTCTCGAGCAACTTCTCTACCTCTGCAGTGGCTTCTTGATCGAGTTCCTTGGTGGTGGTCGGAATGCGGTCCAATCCGGATTCAATGATTTCTCTGCCGTCTTCTTCCAATTTCTTTTGCAGGGAGCCAAACGACTCAAATCGGCCATAAATCATCATTGAATCTTCGTCCTGTCCAACGTCCTCAGCCCCGAAGTCAATCAACTCGAATTCAAGTTCTTCAACATCTAGCCCTTCTGCCTTGATTTTGAAGAAGCAAACGTGGTCGAACATGAACTCTACGCTGCCCGAGGTGCCCAAACTTCCATTGTATTTGTTGAAGTAGCTCCTGACATTGGCTACCGTGCGGTTGTTGTTATCTGTCGCGGTTTCAACAAAAACGGCAATGCCATGTGGACCATACCCTTCAAAAGTTACCTCTTTGAAGTCGGATGTGTCTTTGTCGGTAGCTTTTTTGATGGCGCGTTCCACATTGTCCTTGGGCATGTTTGCTGCCCTGCAATTCTGCAGTACAGCCCTCAACCTCGGATTCATTTCCGGGTCTGCACCATTCCCTTCCCGAATCGCAATGATGATGTCCTTATTCAGGCGAGCAAAAGTCTTCGCCATAGCTGCCCAACGCTTGAATTTGCGCTCTTTCCTGAATTCAAATGCTCTTCCCATAGTTCACGTCGTTCGTGCGAATATCGAAAGATTTTAAAGAGCTGCCACTCGCATTTGCCGAATATTGTGAGAAGATGATTTTAATTCTATCCGACTTTTGTCATATTCGCATTGTGACATTTTCATGACCATGAGCAGATTCCCTTTCAACCTCTTCAAGCGAGCGCAGTCCAGAGTCTTTCTTGTCGTTTTATTGTTCGCCTTGGCCACCCCAAGTTGCAAGCACCCTATAGATCCACCCCAATCTGGGAATGAACCGGTCATCCAAGATCCACCCTGCGATCCCGATGCGATCTACTTTCAGCAAGACGTGCTGCCTTTGCTCGTGTCATCCTGTGGTCAGAGCAGCTGCCATGACGCCATAACGCATGAAGATGGAATCATAATTGAATCCTACGCATCCATCATGAATGAAGACGGTTTGATCGAGCCCTTTG
>DAISXU010000101.1:5373-7899 GCA_036825655.1 Flavobacteriales bacterium
CTTTGACCCAGGCAACAGCGATTTAATTGAGGTGTTGTATGAAGATGGTAATGACCGGATGCCCCCCCTACCCAATGCCGCTTTGACGGATGAACAAATTGCAACACTTACCACTTGGATTGAACAGGGAGCACTCAACTTAAGTTGCTCAGAATGCGACACAACCCTTGTTACTTTTAGTTCCTCCATCGCACCCTTCATTGCCACAACATGCTCGGGTTGCCACAGTGGAGGCGCACCGAGCGGGGGTGTCGACCTGACCACACATGCCCTTGTTTCTTCTGCCGTATCCTATTCAAACCTCATGGCCTGCATTCGCCAAGAAGATGGATTTGAGGCCATGCCGCCTACTGGCGCCGCATTGAACCAATGCGAGATTCGGATGTTCGAACTTTGGCTCGAAGATGGAATGCCCAATAACTGATGAAAAAAACTCCCTATTTACTTGTTGTGGGCCTCTTTGGTTGGCTCGGATGTTACTATGATGTGGAATCCGAACTCAACCCCGCTTATGATTGCGACACCTATTTGACCAGTTTCTCTTCCCACATTGAACCTCTGGTTGCCCAAAATTGCATGGGATGCCACAGTGGTGATTCACCTGATGGAGGGTTAGCCCTGACCACCTATGCAGAAATCAGATCTGCCGCCCTTTCTGGAGCCATTGAAGACCGTGTGAATCGCGGCTCTGGTGATGCACAATTGATGCCACCCAACGGGCCTTTGAGTTCCTGTAACCTTGAATACCTGACCTTTTGGATCGCAGCTGGCGCTCCTGAGAATTAACATCCATGAAACACTTTTGCACACTCACCTTGGCTTTGGCCTTGGTTACACTTGCCTCGGGGCAACAATTCATGAGCCGGAATGCCCAAGCCTCCTTCTTCTCTTCCACGCCCATCGAAGACATTTCAGCCAGCACAGATCAAGCAAGCGCCGTTCTGGATTTGGCATCCAACCGCCTCGCATTTCAAATCCCCATTATCTCTTTTCACTTTGAAATCGCACTGATGGAGGAGCATTTCAATGAAAATTACATGGAATCGGAGAAGTTTCCTTCGGCGACTTTTCAAGGAAACTTAGATGGCTTGCTTCCCGATGCTGAAATTGGATCTGTTCAAAATGTCTCGGCCACTGGAGATTTGACCATTCATGGGGTTTCAACGCCCCGCACCATCGAAGGGACCGCTACCCGCATGGAATCGGGTTGGAAGTTGAATGCACAATTTGAGGTGAAGACCGCTGATCACGAGATCCCCATCCCCAAAGTGGTTCAAAACAAAATTGCTGAGTCCATCTCTGTATCGGTTGATGCTATCTTGAATCCACGATGAACATCCGCAAACCGTGCATGCACCTGCTGTTTCTTCTGAGCGCACTAAACCTCAACGCTCAAGACGACCTGTTGGATTTGTTAGGCGGGGAGCTTCTTGAAGCGGGGCCGGTCAAGGCGACCTTTAAGGATACACGGATCATCAATTCCCAGAGCAATGAAACGCCGGCTGGGGGTGTGTTGCACTTCGTGATTGCCCATCGTTTTGGCCAAATAAGTGACGGCCCCTACGAGCTGTGGGGCTTGGACAATGCGAGCATGCGAATGGCCTTTGATTACGGCATTACAGATCGGATTGCAGTGGGTTTGGCCCGTAACACCTACCAGAAGACATATGAAGCGAATGCGAAAGTCAGGCTGATTGAACAAGGAGCGTTTCCCTTAAGCTTAACGGGTTATTCTGTCATGATGTGCAACGGACTTCGGTTTTCGCAAGCTGAAGTGCAGAATTACTTCACTTCTCGATTGAGTTATGCGCATCAATTGGTTATCGCCCGAAAATTCAACTCGGAATTTAGCTGGGCGCTGATTCCGTCCTTTGTGCATCGCAACCTGGTGGCAGAGACCACCGATCCACACGATCAGTGGATCATTGGAACTGGTGGCAGATACAAATTGAATCAACGTTTGAGCATCAACGCAGAGTATTTCGCTCGACTCAATGTGCCCAGCGGCGATCCCTACGTCAACAGCCTTTCATTGGGTGTGGACATCGAAACCGGCGGACACGTTTTCCAACTTCACGTCACCAATTCGAGAGGCATGTTCGAGCGAGCATTTTTGTCTGAGACATCAGGTGAATGGGCCAATGGCAACCTATTTTTCGGCTTCAATCTGAGCCGTGTCTTCACCGTCAGTGAGCGATGAGCCAGACCTTAATAATCGTTGGACACCCCAACCAAGAAGGCAGTCAGCTCAACGCTGAAATGGCTAAATTCTGGGCTTCTAGGCCCAACACTATTGTGCGCTGGATTGGAGAAGGACGCGTGAACGTGCGTGAGGAGCAGGCTGCATTTGAACGAGCTGAAAACATTGTGCTTCAATTCCCATTGTATTGGTACGGTCCTCCTGCGTGCTTGAAGCAATGGATGGACGATGTTCTGACCTGGGGGTGGGCTTTTGGCAAAGAAGGAGGCCTACTCAACGGCCGCAATTTGGCTTGCAGCGTAACCGTAGGGGGAAACCTCGCAGAC
>DAISXU010000102.1:0-7740 GCA_036825655.1 Flavobacteriales bacterium
CATCAGCGTCTTGGGTTCTGCGTCGCGCAAATCTTGGATGTATACCACAATGGTTTCGCCACCCGCCCCTTCATAGGAAGCGGTTTCGGTGGCCAGGGTCCCCGCAGCATTTTCGGCTAAAATTTGGTCTGCCCAGTTGTTTTCACCTTCGCTAAACAGTCCAGACTCCATGCGCACCGCCGTGCTGTTTTCCGCATTTGCCTCACGCTGAAAGGCCACCAGGTCTTTGCCTTTTTTGATGGCTTTCTTGGTGGCTTTTACCACCTTGTCATTGGCACAGGTGAAGATGGTTACTTCTGCTCTTGGTCCCCACATGAAATCATTGCGGTGGGCCGCATGAAAGGTTTCGAGTCCGGCAGTGTCCTTGACCGCTCGGCTCCAGACTTTCTCGTCGGTCAATTCAAAGAGTAAAATGCCATCATGGTATTCCTCCATGAGCAGGCGAAAGTCATTGTGTTTTGCCTCCAATTGCGTGTCTTCATAGTCGAGCATCAGTTTCTCTGACCAAATTTGAAACTGTTCATCGATTACTTCACCGGTCGCTTTTTCCAGGTTCCGGATTTTGGCTTTGTTGAGGTAATCTGCGAAGTCCTGCACTGTGGCGGTTTGTCCGGCGAGGGTGACCAATGTTTTGGTCCGATCGCTGCTTCGTCCAATCTTCAATTCGTGGTTGGGAAAGAAAACGCTGTCTTGGCGCGCAGCATAACGCTTGACGCTCGTCAGTGCAGCCGTGTTTGCTGTGAAGCCATATTCTACTTTGAGGTTCTGAAGGAAGGAGGTTCGGGTCAATTCGGAGCGGCTGTCTCGGCTGACGCGCTTTTGAAGTTCCCTTTTGGATGCCTCGAAATCCAACGGTGCACGGTATTCCAGTCGCTTGACAATGTGCCATCCGTACGATGTTTGAAATGGCCGTGAGATGGCCTCATCGGCTTTCAGACCGAAGGCAGCATTCTCAAATTCCTCGACCATTTTTCCGGTGCCGAACCAGGGTAGCTCACCTCCTTTCCCGGAGGTGGTGGCGTCTTCCGACATTTTCATAGCGAGTTCCTCCCAAGGCAAGCCATTTTGGAGCAAGTCATAAACCTGTCCGATGCGGCTTTCGGCTTGGGCTGCCTCGTCTTCGGATGAACCTTCCTTGGTGCGGAGCATGATGTGGGCGGTTCGGATTTCTCCTCGGGCGTCTCGTCTTCCTGTCACTTCGAGGACGTGATAACCGTAGCGCGTGCGAACGATCTCGCTCAATGAGCCAACAGGGGTGTTGTAAGCGGCATCTTCGAACGAATAAATCATTTGAAAGGCACTGAACCAACCGAGGTCTCCGCCGTTATCACGGACGCTTGGATCGTCAGATCCGCCTTTTGATTGGGCTACTTTTTGAAAGTCTTCACCGTTTTCAACCCGTTTGCGCATGGCCAGCGCACGCTTGTATGCCTTGAGCGTGTCCGCAGCAGAAGCTTCCGCACTGCACGAAACCAGAATGTGGCGAGCGCGCACTTCTTCTTGTTGCCGCTCCCAAGCTTGCTTCACCAAATCTTGCAAGAGGTCATTATTGGTCAAATACGGACGTGCCAACTGGGTTCGATAACCGGCCAGTTCCCGCTGGAATGTCTCAATGGTATCCATGCCCAACGTCTCCGCAGCCTGGACTTTCAACTTGAAATTGATGAACAGTTCCATGTATTCGTTGAGCGCGGCTTCTGTTATGACGCTGTCTCGGTTGTTTTTCAAAAACACATGCTGGAAATCAGCTGCGTTGACTTCTTCGGTGCCAACCGTGAGAATGGTTCCTGATTCTTGCGCGTACTGAGCAAGTGGCATCGCCCAAATGAGGGCAAGGGCTCCGAAGAATCGGATAACGAGGTTAGTAGGAGGGGTCATGGCGTAGGTAAACTGCTTGTGGTTTCGTTCAATTCGGTCCTTTAGTTGGTTCAGCTGCGATCCAAGTCGCAATCAGCGAATACTGTAATTGGGTGCTTCGCGCGTAATGCTCACATCGTGCGGATGACTTTCCTTCACGCCTGCTGAGGTGATGCGAACGAACTGTGCCTGTTGCAAATGTGCGATGTCCGGAGCCCCACAATAACCCATCCCAGCGCGCAATCCGCCAATGATTTGGTGCATTACTTCTTGGACATTGCCTTTGTAGGGAACACGCCCTGAAATTCCTTCAGGGACTAGCTTTTTCAGGTCATCCTCAGCATCTTGGAAATAACGGTCTTTGGAACCTTTCTGCATGGCTTCCAAGGAACCCATTCCCCGGTAGCTCTTGAAGCGACGGCCTTCGTAGATAATGGTTTCACCGGGACTTTCTTCGGTGCCGGCTAGCATGGATCCAATCATTACAGTGTGTCCGCCTCCTGCCAAACCTTTGACGATGTCACCGGTGAATCGAATGCCACCGTCAGCGATGACGGGAACTCCTGTGCCTTCGAGGGCTTCTGCAACGTCCATGACGGCTCCCAATTGGGGAGCTCCAACACCTGCGATGATTCGCGTGGTGCAAATGGACCCAGGTCCGATGCCAACTTTGACGGCATCCGCACCCGCCGCGACCAAGGCCTTCGCCGCAGCTGCCGTCGCGATGTTGCCACAAACGACATCGATGGAAGGGAAGGCTTGCTTCACTTTCGCTAAGGTCTCCAATACGCCTTTGCTGTGGCCATGGGCCGTGTCGATGATGACCGCGTCAACACCTGCATTGACCAGGGCTTCTGTTCGTTCCATGGTATCGTGGGTAACGCCCACTGCAGCAGCCACACGCAAACGGCCAAACTGGTCTTTGCACGAATGTGGAAATTCGCTCAACTTGATGATGTCTCGGTAGGTAATCAGTCCCACCAACTTTCCAAGAGCGTCTACCACGGGAAGTTTCTCGATGCGGTGCTCCCGAAGCAACTCTTCTGCACGTTGGAAATCTCGGCCATCTTGGGTGACGATTAAGTTCTCACTCGTCATCAATTCCGAAATGGGACGGCTCCTCTCTTTTTCAAATCGCAGATCGCGGTTGGTTACAATACCGACCAGCGTGTTCGACTCGTCCACTACGGGAATCCCACCAATGCGGTGCTCCTTCATGATCAGCAAGGCATCCCCTGCTGTCGAATTCCGAGACAATGTTATCGGATCTTGGATCATACCGCTTTCTGAGCGCTTCACCCGACGCACTTCTGCCGCTTGCTCTTGGATGGTCATGTTTTTGTGAATGACACCAATTCCGCCTTGGCGAGCCATCGCAATGGCCATGGCACTTCCCGTGACGGTATCCATTGCCGCAGAAATCACGGGAGTCTTCAGCATGATGTTGCGTGAGAAAGGACTTTCTAACTGCACATCACGTGGCAGAACTTCAGAATAAGCTGGAATTAAGAGGACGTCGTCGTAGGTCAAGCCTTCTCCGACGATTTTTGGTTTTTGTGCAGTGGCCATGGCGGGCAGTTGAATCGTAAGGCCGCAATTCACGATTGCCCCTCGGGGCACGTGCGAATCACGATTCGCGCAAAGGTAATCAAAGCGCGATTACTTGCGCGCTTCTTAATGCGCGCATTCACATGATTTTGCAAAGTGCGAAGTTCACTCGCTGATCAACAAGGTCATCATCCCTTGTTCTTCAAAGATTCGTCCAGATCCATCTTGGATGGTGATGAAGAAACCGTATGCTCCTTCGGGAGCGGGTTCGCCGTTCAACTGGCCGTCCCATCCATTCTCCACTTCAGTCGTGGTGAACATCAAATCGCCCCAGCGATTGATGATGTCCAATCGGTAATTGGTAAAATCGGCAAAGCTGATGACAGGTTTGAATTCATCATTGTAACCGCCGACAAGCATGGCATTGGGCACCCAAATCACAGGCTCTTGTGTCAGGCAGAGTTTGTTGGAGAGGGCATAATTGACGGCGCCGTCAGGGCCAGCATTCGCGTCTGTGGCTTCGATGATGTAACAAAAATCTCCCGGGCTCAATAGCATGTTGCTCACATCGTCTTCATAGGTTAAGACACCCGATGGCAATTGGGTCAATACCTCTGAACTGCCTCCGTTGTTGGTCTGGCGATAAATGCGGTAACCAGCTGTGGCTCCGGGGAAATCCGCATACGGCGTCCAGTGCAAGGTGTTCTTGAGGAGTTCATAATCTGAAATTCCTTCTAAGTGGACCGTCGCCGCTGCATTGGACGCGCCGACTGAATCGCCGCAGTCATTGTAAACTTGGACGCGGTACTGGTAACTCATCGCATCCGTCTCGGCCGTCACATCTTGGAATTGCAAGGTCATGCCCGCCACACCTTCTAACGTCGCGAGGTCGAAATAATCCGGGTCTTCCGCGCGCTTGCGTTGGAGGGTATAAGCGTGAACATCCGTGCAGTTGGGGTCCAAGTCCACAACCACATTGACCGCGCCGCTGTCGCTGACTGTTGCCCGGCGGAGGGAAGTAAATTCGGGCGCGCCGGGATAACTGAAATCCAAGGTGCGCACGTTGGATAAAACGGAAGAGCCATCGGTTGTTTGCGCGGCAACGTGAAATTGGAAAGTAGAGCCGAACGTTCCTTCTTCAAAGACCCATTGCCCAGTGCTCCCGTCCAGGGTTTGAATCATTTGAAGTCCTGACCAATTGCCACTGCCTGTTGGGCTTTCTTCGTTGATCCAAATCTCATAACCTGCAAAATCTCCCGGTAAATTGAAGCCGCCGGTCCATGTCAACGTGGCTTGATCCGAACAATTCGCGCTCGTCGCATTGAGGAAAATGCTGCTGGCGCAAAATGCACTGGCGGCACCCGGGTCGGGTTCCCCACCGACAAAGCAGGAGTCAAAGGCTGCGACGTTGTAGGATTCAATGTAGGCCTGCACATTGGAATTCAGGTCCAAGTATGAGGTGGCGGTGGGGTCAAATAGGGTGTCAATGGCCATTTGAAATCCCCCGTTGCAGATGTAAATGATATAACCTGCCAAGTCCTCTGCTGTGCTGGCCTGCCATTCCACATTGGCTTCTTGAAAGACATAATCCACTTGAACAGCTGTGATCAGCGGAGGGTCAGGATCGAATTCATCGGACAGTGTGCTTTCTGCTTGATTGGATTGCTGGTTGCAATAGTCAAGCGTGTTGGGTTGCAGAACCCTGAAAACAAGATCACCACTGCACTCATCCAAGGTGTACGGCGTTGTCATCATGCCGCCGTTGTCCGCTACAAGGGCGATTTCACTCCAGGAACCGTCGGCTTCTTCCAATTCAACAGAAAGTGGCTCTGGGAAAAGAGCCGGGACTTCGCTTCCAATCCAAGGGCTATTGAAGTTCAAATCCACCGTGCCCGGAGTCAGGGAAGGGTCTGCGGTCAGATGTATGCTGCAGAGCGTATCTGACGAGGGGCCAAATGTGCCCGCCGGGCCCTCTGTCACGATAAAGTAACACAATTCGGTGGTGTTCGCATCGTAGGTTGTATTCACAAACGACGGGTTCGCAGGGTCGGTGGGATTGGGGATGTTGTAGGTGTCCAAAACCAGTCCGCTCGAAGGCTCGAACAAATGAATGGTGTACTGCACAAAGTCTCCGGTCGGGTCCATCGCTTGGCCCCAAGAAATGGAGGTGTTTCCGGCTTGGTTCACCTGCACGCACTGCATGGTCGTTTCCAATTGACACCAGCCCGTTTTTGTCGTGCAAATGCTGAACACAAAAAGGATCACAGAGGCGCCCATCGAGCACAAGTTGTTCTTGTTCAGTCGTATGTGCATGTCTTTTTTCACGAGCCTATGGCAAAATTACAAATCAAATCGTCGCTTGCATCTCATTTGTAAGACGTTACAAACATTGCCTTTGTTGCATCTGCCCAAGAATGAAGGTGTGAAAGGTGGTCGTCGATGGTTGGAGGCTCAGGCTTTTGTTTCGGGTTCGTCCCCGTAAGCGCCTGCGCCGTATCCGCCATAACCATAACCATAACCGTAGCCGTAGCCGTATTTGTAGGCGTACTTCGCGTAATACTGGCTAAAGCGGGTGGCGCGAATGTTGTTCATGACTAGCGAGGCGTGGCTCAGGTCATTTTGACCCAGCAATTCTTCAAGGTGCTTGATGCCTCGTTTTGTTGCTTTCTGGGTGTTGGCGACCAGCAAGCCCGTGTCCACCTTGCTCATCAGTAGCAATGCATCTGTGATCAGCAACATGGGGGGCGTATCGAGGATGACAAAGTCATATTCAGCACGCAATTTCTCCAAAAAGGGATCCATACGGTCGTTCATGACCAATTCCGATGCGTTTGGCGGCACGGGACCTGCGGTGATTATGGTCAACGAATCGACGGGTCCTGCTTGTCCCATTTCGTCGGCTGAGCAGCGGCCAATGAGGTAGGTGCTCAGTCCGAGTTGATTCGATAGTTTGAAGTTCTTGTGGACTTTTGGTTTGTGCATGTCGAAGTCAACGAGTACCACCTTTTTTCCGGTTTTGGCCAGCACCGTCGCTAAGTTGGAAGAAACAAACGACTTTCCTTCGCCCGGGTGGAGGGAACTCACCAAGATGGTATTCGCACCTTCTTTTGCCAACAGATACTGCAGGTTTGTCCGCAGGCTTCGAAAGGCCTCCGTGATTTGAGCCCGTGAGTCGCCCAATATCGCAATTGGATTTTCCTCAATACTCGGATAGTGTGGCAGACCAACCACTACAGGGATGTCTGATGCTTCCCGCAGCTCTTGCGTGGATTCAATGCGTTCAAAAAGCAGCATGCGTGCAAAGGCCAGTGCCAGTGCCAGTAGCGCGCCATATATCGTGTAATTACGAATGGTCAACCGTTTGTTTGGTCCAATGATTCCAGTACTTCGTGCAATTTCAATGATGGAGGCTTCAGGTGCAATTCCTGCCCGTTGAATGATGTTTTGGGCGCGAGCCTCGAGCAAGTAGACGTACATTTTTTCATTGACCGAAAGTTTTCGCTCCATGCTAAAAATGTCTCGTTGTGTGGCTGGGATGCCGCTGAGGCGATTTTCCAACGAAGTGATTTGCATTCTTACACTGCGTCGTTGGTCGGCAATCGCTATGCGCGTGTCCTCGATGTAGCGCTTGACTGAAAATCGCGCGTTGCTGATTGCGCTGTCCAGTCGTCGAATCTGGTAACTATCCTCTGTAACATCTAACAGGGCGCGCGTCCGATCACTTCGCATTTCATACAATGCTCCCACTTGCTCAATGAGCAAGGGGTCTTCATCGATGAGGTAGGAGGTAGGGGGCAAGCTGTTGGTCTCCAATCCGGATGCGAGATAACTTTTTAGCGAAGTCAACGCTTCGAGACGAAATTGCAGTTCCCTTTCCTGTGTCTCGAGTGCAACGAGTGCATTGAAAAATTCGGACTGCTCACGCGTGAGATCCAAGATTTCATTTTGAGCCTTGAAACCATCTACCATTATCTCGAGGCTATCCATGATGCGAATCAATTCTTCCAACTGGATGTTGATGAATGCTTCAGTTTTTAGGCTGGACTGCAAACGCGCTTCTTTGGTGTACTCAATAAATTCTTCGCTGAGGATGCTCAGAAATTGCTTTGGTCTATCAGGCAGGGTGCTTGAGGCCCCTAAACTCACAATATTGGATCCAATCTCGTTATCTATAATAAGCGAACCTCGCATTTGATTGATGCGCTGAATCCGGTCATAAACCTTGAAGCGAAAGTGTTGTTTTCTTGCCTTTTCCAGTGCAATTGTATTCACGGACGGTCCTGAAGGGCTGTCCAGATTGAACAAGTTGGCGTCGTTGTACGATATGGTCAATGC
>DAISXU010000103.1:0-7628 GCA_036825655.1 Flavobacteriales bacterium
CACCCATCCTCCCTCCACGGGAACGCGTTCCAAAATCGGAGCATCCCAATGAAATAAAAAGGAACCATCAGGCTGCGGCAACCAACTAAAGTTCGTCAGTTGCGCTCCAGAATCAGCCCAAAAAAACATCAAAAAAAGCAGCAGAGAAGTAAGGTGTTTCATGATTTCAATGTTTTAGGATCCAAGTGGATGAGCGGGTTGTGTGGCTCGGCACAAAAAGATAGGCACCTGCCGGAGCTCCCACTAAGTCAGGCCGAACTGGGAACAAACCGGATTTGTAAACAGCGCCTGAGATGGAATACAAGGTCCACGTCCCCTCCAAAGGCCATGGACCATCCCAGGAGATTGCACCTTCCGTAGGATTGGGATAGGGACGAAATGAAAGTTTCGTTTTCAACTCTTGGGCGTGCGTGCTCCCTGAAAAAAAGGTGAAATGCAAGGATATGCGGTCCTCGATTTGACCCTGAGGATAGACCCAAAATTCCCCTTCAGCAGTTCCGGGAATTCCACGGGAAGAGATCAAGAATTTCAGAAATGATGGTGCATCTGGCGCAAGTGGCAGCTGAATGCTGCTCGCAGGCACGCCCGTGTGACAAACTGACGGGTCACACAAGTCCGCCACCCAACCTTGCGGAGCGGTCCATTCTACGCGTTTCCAAACCCAAATTACGGAGTCCTCTGCAGCAAGGTTGCCGTATGAGATTTCGGCAATTGCAACGGTGCTGTCCAAAGGCAATTCTTGCACTTGCAAGGTGTCTGGACTGACCCACCAATCCATGCTCTGTGCATTCACCGCAATGGCAAACATCAGCATGAGAGCAGCGTTCAAAATTCCTTGCATGGCCTAAAAATACAACAGCATCAGCTCTTGCTTGCAAGCGCAAATAAGCGGGTGTAATTTGTGCGGAAATCTGCACGAATCATGCGCCTCATCGCCCTGCTAATCTCTTGTGTGCTTTTGGTCTCTTTGCCAAGCAATTCCATAGCGCAACGCAACAAAAAACAACGCAACCAGACTGAACAACCAGGCGGTTCAAAAGACAAGAAAAGCGAAAAATCCATCGCTGATCTGACTGAAAATTCCACAGCCTACCCGGGGCTTTTCACGGTATATCTGGACAGCATAACGGGAGACTCCTACCTGCTAATCCCCGATTCCATGCTGGAGCAGGAGTTCATTTATTTCTCCCAAGTTGACGACGGAGTCAATGAGGCTGGCCTGACGCGCGGAAGCTACCGCGGCTCTAAAATCATCAGTTTCCATCGCCATTACGACCGAATCGAAGTGCATGCTGAAAACACTTCCTATTACTTCAATCCGGAATCACCGCTGAGCCGTGCCGCTGGAGCAAATCTGAACACACCCATTCTGGCCAGTGTGAGCATCAGCGCCCAAGACACCGCAATGGGCTTCCTGATCAGTGGCGATGAGTTGTTCCTCTCTGAACACATGCAAATGGTGAAGCCACCATCACGCGGAAAAGATGTTTTGGGTAAACTCAATGGAGACAAAACGAAAATCGCCCACGTCAACAACTACCCAGAAAACACAGAACTCGCTGTGGAGTATGTTTATGACAACAGTAAACCTGAAGCAGGTGGATCGGCGGTAGTGGATGGACGTTACATCACGGTGGCCTACCACCACGCCTTGATCCGAGTGCCGGATGAAGGATTCGTGCCACGCGCTGAAGACGAGCGCGTAGGTTACTTCACAACGAAAATCACAGACATGACTTCCGAGGAGTCTCTGCCCTGGAACGATGTCATACACCGCTGGAGATTGGAAAAGGTAAATCCCAATGAAGCTGTCTCTGATGTTGTGAAGCCCATTGTTTGGTGGATGGAAAACACCACGCCTCTTGAGTTCCGAGAATACATTCGCACTGGCGTAGAAAAATGGAACCTCGCATTCGAAGCCATCGGATTTCGAAATGCCGTAGAAGTGCGCATGCAGCCAGACGATGCAACATGGGATGCAGGCGACATCCGATACAACGTGTTGCGCTGGACCTCTTCTCCCTCACTGCAATACTCCGGCTATGGCCCCAGCTTTGTGAATCCGCGCACGGGAGAGATCCTTGGGGCAGACATCATGCTGGAATGGGCAGGAATGGTTGGCCGATTGTGGCGAGCAGAAGTATTCGAGTCAGCAGGGATGGCAAAGCACGACAGCCGAGCCCACTTTGCAGAGTGGATGCACCGCTGCGACGCAGGCGCAGCTCAGGCGCAGCAATCGCTTTTGGGAGCAGCCGTCATGCGCGCTGCGGGGTTAAGCGACGAATTGAAAGAGCAATTCACGCGAGAAACCCTTCACCGTTTGGTTCTGCACGAGGTAGGCCACACCCTTGGTTTAAGCCACAACATGGCTGGAACCACGTTGCACACTCCAGAAGAATTGATGATTCCCGAAGTGGTGATGGCGACAGGGCTGAGCAACAGTGTAATGGATTACCCAGCAATTCATTTTACAGGAGATGCTGCAACGCACTCCAAATTCTATGATGACACGCCTGGGCCATATGACATGTGGGCCATCGCTTATGGCTATCACCCAGATGAAAGCCAATTGAGCAGCCTTCTGAACCGATCTTCTGACCCTACCCTTCGGTTCGGAAACGACGCCGACGACATGCGTCGTCCGGGTGGAGGCATGAATCCCGACGTAAACATCTATGACCTTTCCGACGATCCGGTAGCATATGCAGTTATGCGCTGCGATTTGGTTCGGTCGTTGCTTCCCAATTTGCCTGAAAAATTCGCGACGGATGAACAACCTAACTTTGCAGAAGTCCGCAAAGCATACCTGACGCTTTCTGCAGAATATGCGACCCAGTTGGGAGTGATGACCCGGCAGATTGGAGGTGTGCGCTACCACCGCCTTGCACCGAGCGAATGGGATGGACAGCCGTTGGTGCCTGTTGCTGGCACAGCGCAAAAAGCCGCAATGGAGGCACTCGCCGAATACGCATTTTCACCCGATGCCTTCTCCGCAGAATCGAGCATCTATGGGTTTCTTCAGGATCAACGAAGGGGGTTTGGTTACTTCAGCACCCCGGAAGATCCTAAAATCCATGCGCGAGTTCTGCAAGCTCAAAAACGCGCACTTGATCATTTGATGCACCCACGTGTTTTACAGCGAATCATTGACGCAGGCACCTACGGAAATGAGTACAGCATTGATGTTTACTTCAGTGATTTGCGCGATGCGTTATTCGCGGCAGACATGAAGACGTCAGTGAATTCCTTCCGTCAACAAGTCCAACTCGAGTTTGTTAAGCGGCTGATTGAGGTGTTGGATGAAGGGAAATCCTATGATGTGATCTCTCAATCCATGGCACTCAGCACCCTCAAGTCGCTCGCCAATGAACTGAACCGGACAAGCAGTTCAGACGCTCTGACGAAGGCACACCGGGGACACGTTCTTCACTTGATTGACTTGGCATTGAATCCCTAAATGCATGGGGAACTGATGAGAGGAATCAAGAATGGAGCGCCGGCCGTTGCCAACACTCCATTACGATTCACAACTAGGTCCTCCATGAACATTCGTTCAATGACCCAATGACTAATTTAGCGCAAAACAAAGATAAATCGACTTTATATTGCCCATTAATTCGCATTTTGATTCGATGAAAATAAATCAAGCGAAACCAAATTCATGGTGAAAAACTGAATGCAAGGGCTGTCGGATGACCTGTTTCCAGCAAGTAACTTTAGGGCATGAAGCGATGGCTTTCCCAACAAAACATAGGACGTTTCTTCGCGCTTGCTGTGGTTTGCATGGCGTTGCCCCTCTCTGCACAGCCCGACTTGAGCCGCTGGATACAGCTCATTGATCAGCGCGCTGAATTTCCAGATTTTTCAGCATTCGAAGCTGAGCATCCCGAGGCTTTTATACAAGATGCGGTGCCTCATTTGGCTCAAGAAATTGCAGGGCTCGATGCCCTCGAGGAGCAGTTGTTACAATGGGAATCGCTACCAGATCTTGAGAACCTCGCCTTAAAGGCCTTGATGGATGACGGAATGAGAAGGTGGCAGATCATTGGGATCCTTGCCGATTTGTACATGCCCGAAATTGTTCCGGCAGTAGAAAATGTGGGGCTCCCATCTTCATTTGCCTGGATCCCCGCCATGCTAACCGGTTTTGACTACGCTTATGCAGGGCCCGGTGATCGAGGCGGCCTGTGGGCCTTGGATTGGCCATCGGCCCAGATTTTACTGGACATGTCCAAAGACGGGGTCGATGAACGCATGTATGCAGGTATGTGCACGGAAGCTGCTGTGGCTCAGCTTTCTGCATTGAGCAATCGATTTCCAGATGACCCGCTGCGGGTTCTTGTGGCCTATGTGAAAGGCCCAGGATATGGAAACAATTGGAGTGGAGAGCCAGGCGACGACCCACTCCTCGACCAGTGGCTCATCCTCTACCGAGTTGTGGCGCGATTGTGGGAAAACCTGGAACGCGATCGCTTAACCGTCGATTGGATTGCGGACTTCGCAGGTTGGGAAGTGGTGCCATGTCCTGGGCCAGTAGACCGAATCAGCATGGTAGAATGGGCGAATTTGGATCGGCGGGCTCAGCGCACCTACCTACCTTGGTGGACAGGGGCTTTCGTGAATTGTGAAGATTGGAATGCCGCTGAAGTGAGATTGCCGAGCGCCCTCGCGCAACAGTTCAATGCGGTAGAATGGAATGAATGGTCCCCCCACCTATTCGAAGATTATAGCCAATCGCACACCAGCATACACCGTGTAAAAAGTGGTGAAGTGCTTGGCCTGATTGCCCGCCAATACGGCGTAAGCGTACAGGAGATCAAAACATGGAATGCCTTGAAAACTGATTTAATCCGAGTGGGGCAAGAACTCGAAATCCGTGGTGTCATTGCCCCCACGACGGCTAAGCCGACCGACCGCCCCACCACACGAATTGGAATTCACACGGTGAAAGAAGGTGAAACACTCTGGTCCATTAGCAAGGAATACCCCGGTGTTTCCGTTGAGCAGTTGATGGAATTGAATCCGCACGCTGATCCACTCATCATTGGAGCGACTTTGAGAATCCCTCTGGAATGAGCCTTTCAAACCGACAACATAGCCTAAAGCGCACGTTGTTCTTCCTGTCCATGGTGGGAGGTTGTTGTTTTGTGTTTTCGTGGCTCGATGTTCACTGGAGTGTGGGCGGAGTGACCATCGTGTCGTTCCCACAGCAAACATCAGGCACAGCGGCTGCGGTGGTCGTCAGTCCTGAAGAAGTGCAGTCTTTGCTCAACGCCTACGACCACGTCACGCTGGTCGATACGGCACTCGCTGACACGCTGGAGCTCCCCATCAACGAACCCGTTCTGGCCGAGTGGATCAAGGCAAAAAATAAGGATGGACAGACCTTAAGCGGCTCTCCCCTACCTGCTGCAATGCGCAATGGAGCAGCCAGTCGCCGGGCCGCTGAAACTTGGATTCCAACCAGCATTCACGAAAACCTCCTTTTCAAAGGTGATTCCATTGCATTTGAGCGGCTCTGGCGTTTTTACGGTGCGGCCCAAGATGCCTTTCGCATGGAGTCTCATGCAATGCACGTGCTTCACTTCGGTGATTCTCAAATTGAAGGTGACCGCATCACTTCCGAATTGCGCCACGCCTTTCAAACGCGTTGGGGCGGCAGTGGCCCCGGTTTCATCTCCGCCGTTCCCCAAGCTCAAATGCCAGCCTTCAAGCAAAGAGCTGAGGGTTGGGAGCGGCATACATCATTTGGACGAAAAGACACCACCTTAGGGCACGATCAATTTGGGCTATTGGCTACCCTGGGCAGATGGATTCCCAACGATTCTGTGCGTTGGACCTCTCCGATCTCTTTCGAAAAGCGAAACATGGGCCATGCTCTAAACCGTGATTGGGCCTCCCTGCACATTTTGAGCAGGCCCTTTGAATCGGATTCGATGCTCGTTCAAATATCTTGTGATTCAACTACCTACGTAGCCTCCATTCAATCAGATTCCATCTCTGGGAGCATGTTCATTGACCTGCCTTCCACGACCAATAAGTTGCAAATCCAATTTGAGGCACCCGGCCCAGACATCAATGCCATTGGCCTCTATTCTAACGCTGGTATTGTCGTCCACAACATCCCCATGCGCGGGAGCTCGGGGACCATTTTCAGAAAGGCCAACCGAGTCCATTGGGCACGTCAAATTCAGTCGTTAAATCCCGGGCTCATCCTTTTGCAATATGGCGGAAACACCGTCCCTTATGTGGACGACGCAGAAGATGCCAATCGCTACGCAAGGTGGTTGGGTTCTCAAATACAGTTGTTTCAGTCCACCCTTCCGGAAACCCCAATTGTACTCATCGGGCCTTCGGACATGTCAACAAAAGAAGGCCTCCAGTTCGTCACCTACCCTGCCCTTCTCCAGGTTCGATCCGCTCTCATGGAGATGGCCAAGGCCCAGCACATTCTCTATTGGGACCTTTTCACGGTAATGGGTGGTTTGAATTCAATGCCTGCTTGGGTACAAGCGGACCCGCCTTTGGCCGCTGCGGACCACATTCACTTTTCTGCACGCGGAGCGCGAGAGGTGGGTCGGTTGCTCAGCGACGCGTTTTCTGCAGAACTCAACCTATGGCATCAAATCCAAGATTCCATCCCCCCTTCAACCCCTGTTGCTCCATGAGAACCCAGGTTATCTTCTGCTGCATCGTTTTGGCTGGACTGATTTGTTCTTCCGCCGCTCCGCTGAAGGCCCCGTTTTCAGTCGATTTGCAATGGGGAGGGCATGACTCTTTGCATCACATCCTTCCCATTCGACCACAACCGTTGCAATTCCCTGGTGGACGGGGTGATTTTGATCGGTACCATGAACAGCTCTCGAAAGTTCTCGTGGACGGAACTGGTGGAATCCGCATCGTGCACCTCGGCGGATCACATGTCCAAGCGGGTTGGATGGGCGATCGCATCCGCGAGCGCTGGCTGGAGCTTGCTGGCACAGCGTGCAGCAGAGGACTCATTGCGCCCTATCGGTTAGCGGGGACGAATACCCCCCCAAAAATCAGGACGGAAATGACGGGAGATTGGGATGGGACGCGCTGCTCCAGAAGTCGGCACAACGGACCTTTTGGAGGCACGGGCTTGAGCGCAGTGACATTCGACTCTTCATCAACTTGGTGGCACGCGGCGATCCGAATTGACTCAAGCCTTTACGCAACGACCAAGCTGACGGTTTTGGCCCAATCCAATGGCTTTGTGCCCCAATGGAGGGGGACCCAACCCGGTATACAGGTCACCCGAAAACGCCACGAAACTGGTTCTGGGTGGACGTTTACCTTCAATGAACCCATCGACACGATTTTTCTGGGCCTCTCAACCGATACCGCAGCCATGGAAGGACCGCGTTGGTTCAGGCTACACGGGTTGGTATCTGAAGACACTTCTTGCCCTTGTGAAGGGTTGATTTATCATGAAATCGGAAACAACGGGGCAAGCACAGCCAGTGTTCTTAGGGGGGCTGCAGATGAAGCGTTTGCACGAGATTGGCAAGCATTGCAACCGGATTTGGTCATATTTGGTCTCGGCATAAATGACGCACATGTGCCCGAAAATCGATTCAACGCCGCAGACTTCACAGAGCGATATG
>DAISXU010000104.1:0-7423 GCA_036825655.1 Flavobacteriales bacterium
GGTAACTCGCCGGTTTTGAGCTCGGCTGATGTCGGTGTCGCGGGTGGATGCTGGATCTTCGTTCTCGCGCGCATCCACCACCATTCGATCCGCTGGAACTCCGGCGTCCATCAAAGCCTTCATGACCAAATTCGCTCGCTTTTCACCCAAGGCTGTGTACCGCGCATTGATTCGGCCCTCGTTGTATTCATCATCATCTGCATGCCCAACGACCCGCAACTTCCAGCTGGGATTAGCCGCCATCATTTCAGCGACAGCTGCAATGGTCTGTTGCCCCGCACCCGTGGCCGTGCGCTTCAAGAATGCATAATAAACCGCCATGACGCTCAACTTCTCACGATCGGACATGTTCTCATTCAGGACCGTTGAGGAGCCATAGACCAAGTCCTCCTTGACCTCATCGGCTGCGCTGCAAGTGCATTGAGACTTTGCATCCACAGGTTGGACTTGGATGTTATCCAGGTAGTAATACGCTTGAGCCGCCTGTGCACCCGTAAATCCGCTTGGGCGCTTCACTTTTTCAATGTTCAGGTCACTGTCTCCTGTGAAGTTTCCAATGATGAGGTACTCCTCCTCCCCTGTGCCAATCATGGTACCGCAAACCGTTTCCCAACCGTCCATGAACATCATGACCTTATCAGCATGGTGCTGAACAGAAGCATCTGTAACGTACACCCCTGTATTCCCCTGGGCAAGCTTTCGGTCGCTCAGGTAAGCCCCTAAGCCATTCACAGCGTAGCGGGACAAATCCGACAACGAGATGTCAAAAGAAACACAGTACATCTGGTTTTCCTCCAGTGATTCGGTGAGCTTCACTTGATAATACTGGCGAAACAAACGCGAGTCTTTGGAATACGCACGAATCCCGGCATAGTGCGCCCCCTCCGACGCCGCTTGGCTGCCATACAAATTATTGGGAATGTTGACTTTCTCACCCTTCATTCCTTCTGCATAGAGGTCCAAGGGAGTCTCTGTCAGTGGAAACCAAGGCTCCGCTAAATCTGTCAACTGCCCGTAATTCTTCAATTTCCGGACATCAGCTTCCTCAAAACTTCCGTTTGGAACGAGGTTATCTTGAGCTGTAAGAGTAGCCGAGAGCACCAATGCAGCGCCTGCCAGCAAAAAAGTAAGTGAACGTGCGTTCATGCAAATGAATCAATTAAATGAGGAGGTCAACTTTGCGGCCGAAGTTAACGATGCATCGCCGCTCGCCAAAAAATCCAAGCATCTTTACTGAAATCTTGGCAATCCCACCACTAATGAAGGATTTTAAAAATGGCCTCTCGGAGCAGCATCCCATCCGAAATGGACGCATTGCCCTGTCCTTTTGATTTCTTATCCGCCTCCCGCAAATACCCAAAAATGCGCCCAACTTTCGCTACGGAATATTGCCTCGAGGCCGCTGCGTATTGCTTCACTGCAAAGGGCGCACACTTGAGCACGCGTGCCGCATTTTGCGGGTTGGTGTCGGACAAGGATTGGTAAGCAAAAAGTTTGCCGAAAAAGCTCCCAAGTACAGGCATAAGCATGGCCACAGGATGATCTTTAGGATTGGATTCGAAGTAATTCACAATCCGATTTGCTTTTAAAATGTCCTTAGAGGCCAGTGCATTTTGGAGTTCGAAGACATTGTAATCTTTGCTGATCCCAATGTGCTGTTCAATTACATCTGAAGTGATCTCTGATCCTTTTGGCAAGACAATGGCTAACTTGTTGAGCTCGTTCATCACTTTGCCCAAATTCGTTCCAAGGTGCTCTGCGAGCAAGGTGGCATTTGTCGGCTTAATTGCCAACCCAGACTCCCTCACCGCCCCCTCAATCCATGCCGGGAGCTTGTAATCTCTTACGCGCTCACTCAGGAAGACGATCCCATTTTTTTGAATGGCCTTTACCGCCTTCAACCGACCATCAGCCTTTTTACCCTTGAAAGCAAAAACCAAAACTGTCGTGTCCAAAGGTTGGTTAGCATAGGCTTCCAAACGCTCCATTTCCGCAGAACGCCTCCAGGCTGCCAAGTCTTGGGCTTCTCGGACCAACACCAACTGCCTTTCTGACATCATTGGAAAGCGACGGGCCGCATCCAAAATGGACTCCAAATCCGAATCCTTGCCATAGAAAACGGATTGATTGAAATCCCGCATCGATTCGTCCACCACAGAAGACTCCAAGGCCTTGGTTAGAACATCAATGAAATGGGGTTCTTCTCCATGGAGCAAGTACAGGGGTTTCAACGTTCCTGCTTGAATGTCGCGCAGAATTTGACGATGCGGCATGACATCAAAGGTAAGTCGCCTTAACTTCGATGCCATGTCCGGCGAGCAGGAGTTGCCCACAAATCCCCAACGGCCAGAATCAGCCTACGGGCCCGTCCTGACCTTGCCTCCTGCTGCGCTAACGGCCCGCAAAACCGATGGGTTCCACGAAGTACTCTGTCGTTCCCGGAAAAAGTATGTAAAGCTCGAGCCCGAAGAGTGGGTTAGGCAGCACTGGTTGGCCTACCTAAGCGATGGATTGGGGTACCCAGCCGGTTTGATTGCAGTGGAATGCCCCTTGAAGATCAATGGGATGAAGCGACGGGCGGACATCGTTTGCCACAACCGCCGAGGGACGCCCATTTTGATGGTCGAATGCAAAGCACCAGACATCAAGCTCGACGAAAAAGTCTACCAACAAGCAGCACGGTACAACATGACCTTGCAAGTTCCGATCCTTGTCATTTCCAATGGTATCCAGCACCATGCCTTGCAGTTCTCGCAGGATAAAATGCCTCAGTTTTTAATGACCATCCCTTCGTTTGACGAGTTGGATGGCTCAACGAATCTGCCGTTGAATCAACAGTCTGAGTGAAGAACATTCGGGGATAGCGCTACATTTCGCTATTTTCGCGACGAATTACGACCATGATCATTCAAGAAATCATCGCCATTGCCGGCAAACCCGGTTTGTTTCGCATCCTCACAACGGGACGCAACAACTTAGTTGTTGAATCCATGACGGATGGAAAACGCATGAGCATCGCCGCTTCGAGCAGGGTCTCGAGCCTCGGTGACATTACCATGTACACCACAGATGAAGACATCCACCTGCGGGATGTTTTGCACCGCATCCACGAGCACACAGGAGGAAAAGAAGGTGTTTCGCACAAGGCAGACCACAGCGAAATCCGAGCATTCATCGATGCCATTGTTCCTGAACTGGATCACGACCGCGTATACAATTCGGACCTGAAGAAATTGGTTCAGTGGTTTAATTTGTTGGCTCAGAAGAATGCATTCCCCTTGGAGTCTCAGCATGAGATCGAAGAGGCGGAGTCACAAGCGGCGGAGCAAGCTGAACAACCCGCTGCTGAAGCCAAAGAGGAGAAAAAACCAGCAGTCAAGAAGCCTGCAGCCAAGAAGCCTGCAGCGAAAAAGCCTGCAGCGAAAAAGCCTGCAGCGAAAAAGCCTTTAGCGAAAAAGCCTGCGACAAAGAAATCCGATTCATGAAGCATGTAGCGGTGATCGGAGCGGGGACGATGGGCAATGGCATTGCTCACGTTTTTGCTACAAGTGGTTCAGAGGTCACCCTCATTGATGTCAATAGCGATGCGCTGGACCGGGCAATTGCCACAATTGGTAAAAACCTTGACCGACAAATCAACAAAGGTTCCTTATCCGAAGAAGAGAAGGCCCAAACCTTGGCCAGACTTACGCCAACGACCGACTTGGCCACAGGCGTAGCTCAGGCCGATCTTGTCGTTGAAGCAGCCACCGAGCGCTTGGACCTCAAGTTGGCCATTTTCAAGCAAATGGATGCTTCCGCACCCAAAAATGCCATCTTGGCCACCAACACTTCAAGCATCTCGATCACAGCGATTGCAGCCGCTACCGAGCGCCCAGAGCAGGTCATTGGAATGCACTTCATGAATCCCGTTCCGGTGATGAAACTCGTTGAGGTCATCCGTGGCTACGCTACTTCCAACGACGTCACAGAACGCGTTATGGATTGGAGTCGTCAGCTTGGGAAAATCCCGGTAGAAGTGAACGACTACCCTGGATTTGTGGCGAATCGCATCCTGATGCCCATGATCAATGAAGCCATCATCAGCTTGCACGAGGGCGTCGCCACCGTAGAGGCGATCGATGAGGTGATGAAGTTGGGCATGGCGCATCCTATGGGCCCGCTATTGCTTGCAGACTTCATTGGACTCGATGTGTGCCTCAGCATCATGAGGGTCCTTCACGAAGGTTTTGGCAACCCAAAGTACGCTCCATGTCCGCTGCTTGTCAACATGGTAACCGCTGGGAAACTTGGCAGGAAGTCTGGAGAAGGGTTTTACCTGTACGCAGCGGGCTCCAAGGATTTAAAAGTATCCCCAAGCTTCAGCTGATCGGCAAACTTGAGCTGCATTGAATGCTGAAGGCATGAGGAAGTTCCAGGAGGTCATTTTGCATGTAGGGGGGCCAAAGACAGGATCCACGAGCATGCAGAACTTCTTGAACAGAAATCACAGGGTTTTGGCTGCCGAAGGCATTTGCTTCTTTCCTGGAATGCGCATTTGTCCAGCCAAAAACTGGAGGAATGAAATGCTCATTTGGTCAATTGCTGGAGGGCGAAATCACGCCACTGCATTGGGTACCAAATCTGACCCCGAACTGGTCCGATGTTTTCAGCATTGGTTGCGATTGCAAAGAGGCCCCAAACTCCTCATCTCAGCAGAGGGGCTTTCTATTTTTTCAGAAAAACAGTGGCAATTGTTGGCTGAATTTCTCCAACCCTATCTCGCGGAAGGCGCCAAGGTGAATTGCCTCTTGCTTACGCGTCACCCCATCTCCTGGAGCATCAGTTTGAGGAATCAAACGCAAAAATACGGTCGCTTGTTCGACGACGACCAACTCTTTGCTGAACATACTCAACTCCTCGTTGATTTGCCTTCAACCTTGGAAAAGGTGTGGTCAAATTCTGTGGAGCTGCATGTGGTTAAAGTAGAGGATTGGCTTCAAAAAGGAGGGTTGGTGGAGCAATTCAAGCAATGGCTCGGCATGCCTCCAACCGCACGATATGTCAGTTCTAAAGGCAAGAATTTCAACGTTTCCATTCCCATCGAATCCCGATGGGCCATAGCAGAAGCCGCGAAGGGTGCAGCGTTCAATTTACAAGATTTCAAGGTGTTGCATCGACTTTCAGGGACCAAGGATGGGCTCATGAACGATGAAGTCAACGAAGTCCATAAAAGCGCAATTCACCGAGTCAACCGCTTGCTCGTTGTCCATGAGAATGCGCCTTACACAGAAAAACAACGCGGGCAGATCTTGCGTTTAGAAACGCTTTGGCCAGAGCAATTCCTGAGCTCGTTAAAGGAGCATGCCCTATGGATGTCGAGGAATCAGTGCATGCAACTCGCAGTTGTCCTCCATCAAATCTCACAGCGAAATGAATCCAATTGGCCAACAGAAACACAGGCACGACTTGAACAAGTGATCCAATTCCTGAACCATCAATCGAGCAAGGGTTCAACACACTTCACACGGGTTGCGATTCGCAAAAGGTTCAAGAAAGGAGTCCGCTACGCCAAGCAAGCATGGAAACTGATTGTTTCAAGGTGGCGCATCCTTTTGCTCACGCGATTGAATCGCATCTGACCTTGCGTTTTCGCAGGCAAGAAAATCGGTCTTTGGCCCAAGAATTCATTAACATCGCATCATGAAAGGTTGGAGACTGCTACTGCATGAGATCATTTTCGAGGCGGAAACCCCAGCGGGAAAGCTGTTTGATGTGGTCCTTTTGTGGACCATCCTCTTAAATGTTGCGGTGATCATGCTCGAGAGCGTGCCCCACTTGCAAGTCCAGCATCAAGCGGTTTTCAATGGGCTTGAGTGGTTGTTCACGGGGATTTTCACGTTGGAATACATGCTCAGGCTTTGGACAGTAAGAAGACCCTTGCTCTACGCCACCTCGTTCTTTGGATTGGTTGATTTATTGGCCATCCTGCCCACTTTCATTGGTTTGCTCTTTCCGGGATTGCAGAGTTTGCGCATCATTCGCATCCTCCGATTGCTCCGGGTGTTCCGCGTGCTTAAACTCGGAGGTTTTACCCAGGCTTCCAGCACCATCGTTGAAGCCCTTCGCGCCAGTCGACCCAAAATCACGGTGTTCTTGGTTGCTGTGCTCGCCCTTGTGACCATCATGGGGACCATCATGTACCTCCTTGAAGGACCTGAATCAGGATTTACGAGCATTCCACGGAGCGTCTATTGGGCCATTGTTACGGTAACTACTGTGGGCTACGGCGACCTGGCGCCTTCATCTGTTTTAGGCCAAATCATCGCTTCGCTCATGATGATTACGGGCTACGCGATCATCGCCGTTCCGACGGGAATTGTCGGTGCAGAATGGGTCAGGAATTCAAATTCCGAAACGACCAAGGCGTGTGATGATTGCGGTGCGGAAGGACACCGGAATGAAGCCGGCTTTTGTTTCCGTTGTGGAGCAACATTAGGGTAGAACAAGAAAATGTTGTGTATTTTGGACGCATCCCTCTGGCGGCTGCGGTGCCATCAGATGCAATAGATTCGCAATGAGTGCTCCAACTAGACTGTTTGACTTCCCTCGTTACCAACTGAAAAACAACCCGTTAGAGGTAATGATGACGATGCCCAACGGGGGGAATCGTCTGACCTTTTCTACCCAAGAATTCGTGGACACCATGGACCGCATCTCACGCGGCATGATCCACCTAGGAATGGAAGTTGGTGACCGGGTGGCCTTGATATCTCACAACAACCGATGCGAGTGGAATTTGATGGACCATGCCGTCCTCCAAGGAGGTGGCATCGACGTGCCCATCTATCCAACCATGACGGAACAGGATTATACCTACATCCTTAACCACTCGGAAAGTAAGTGGTGTTTTGTCTCGAATAAAGAGCTCTACGACAAAGTCAAGAGCATTCAATCGGAGGTGCCTGGCCTGCTTGGTATTTTCACTTTCGAGGAAGTAGCGGGAGCGCCGAATTGGCGAGAAGTTGAGGTCGCTGGATCAGGGGACGAACACCACGACGAATTAAACCGCCGACGGGACGCAGTTGCTTCGGAAGATTTGGCCACCATCATTTACACTTCGGGCACCACAGGATTGCCTAAAGGGGTCATGATCAGTCACCGAAACATCACGAAAAACGTAGAAATCAGCATCCCCCGCTTGCCCCTATTTGACGCATCCAAAACGCACAAAGTTCTGAGCTTCCTCCCCGTCTGCCACATCTTTGAGCGGATGCTGCACTACCTCTATTTTTATGTAGGTGTGGAAGTTCATTTCGCGGAAAGCATGGAGACCATCAAAGAAGACCTCGCGGCCACTCAGCCATCGATGTTCACGGCCGTGCCACGCTTGCTTGAAAAATTCTATGATGGAATTGTAGCGAAGGGCCTCTCTGCGGGCGGT
>DAISXU010000105.1:0-7328 GCA_036825655.1 Flavobacteriales bacterium
TCAAGAAACGGGAATGTCCGATATTTTATAGTGCAGATGCCTCCGATCGTGCATGGCACGTTCACGATTGATGAAATTGGTCCTGTACTTGCTTTCAAATGCAGAGTTCATCTGCCGGATCAACTTCGCCCTCCGGCTTCGTTGGGAGTCCCTGCTGACATTCGGTTCAATTCCCAAAAGCGAATTCAGCTCTTCGCTACTTAGGCGTCTATTGGACTGACTTAATATGCGCTCAATGACCTCCCAAATTACAATTTCCTGGTAGCCTTGAACTTCCTCAGAATGATCTGTCTGACGTTCTTGGGTCTTCTCTTTCCCTCTGCTTCTCTGGCTCAACTTGAACCAAATGAGGGCGTTTGTAAGCACGAGCAGACCCATCAAAAATGCCATAAAATGACTCAAGTTCCACTCAATGCTCCCTAAATGGAGCAACGGGAACATGGAATGCGTCACTGATAAGCTCTTAAAAAAGAATGGAAACAGCGTCATCGTCGGAGTTAACAAACAACTCACCAATTCAGCGAATTCAGATGAGATATAAGGAATATGAACTACAATATGAGTTAAATATACCATATAAATCACGTGTCATTTTCAGTCATGACTTCCCTGCTAAGGTATAATAAACTGTCCTATTTACCAAAAAATCAAGGGTTAACGAGAAACGACAAAGCCCCGGATGAATCCGAGGCTTGTATCAACTCGTGCGCCCAGCAGGACTTGAACCTGCGACCAATGGATTATGAGTCCACTGCTCTAACCAACTGAGCTATGGGCGCATGGCTACGCAATGCGTAGCCGACAAAATTAACGCACTCGAGACAGAATTCGACACCCCATAAGATGCTGTAGCTTGCACACATGAAAGAATGGCAATCCAAGCCCGCTGTTTGGGGCCTTGCTTCGGTCTGGGGAGTGGCGGAAGCCGGATTGGGCGGCATCATGCACGGGCTCAAGCTCCCTTTCACAGGCCTAACCGTAGGAGGTGTTGCAGCTGCAGTGCTCATCGCCCTCTCGGCACACGAGAGAGGCTTATACCATCCCCAGCAGACTGGCACCCGCTCGACCTTACTGCTGCTCAAGGTGACAGGAACGGTTCTACTCATCAAGGCACTCGCAAGTCCCCATTCCCCTGTAACAGCCTATGTCGCCGTCGCCTTCCAAGGGTTGATCGCCACTGTGCTGTTCCGGATCATTCCCTCCTTCCGCCTTGCTGCACTTGCTTTCTCCGTCTTAGCAATGGCCGAATCGGCCGCTCAGAAATTCCTCATGCTCCTGCTCGTTTATGGACATGCCTTCGTAGACGCTTTGGACGCACTCACAGGCTATGCATCAGGCCAAATCCAAGCACTGGGCTGGGATGTAGCCCTCGATGGAACATTCCTATTGGCTCTTTTCATTGGCGTCTATGTAGCATGGGGCGCCATTCTAGGTTGGACGGTAGGGGGTTGGCCTTCTAGGGCCCAGTTCATCAGCACGCAAATCGAAGAAGATTGGAAGCGCTTCGGGGCCTCCATGCCCATCCGGCCTCCCCAAAAGAAACGATTCCAAAAGCACTTACTTCTAGTTTCCGTGTTGATCATTCTCGCGGTTGCTGGTGCAACTGCGAGCGAATTGGGTTGGCTGATTGCGCGGACCATCGCCATTACCGCACTGCTCTTTGGCGTGTTAGGACCCTTGACGCGAAAGTTGTTGACCAACTACGCAAGCCCTGAAAAAACGAGCCAGGCCCTTGGCATTATTTCCACATTCGATGAACAACGCAGGCGATTCGTTTGGGCCTTTCAAAGTGCTCGCAGGCACTATCCTGCCTGGAAAGTCCCTCTGTCTGGATTGGAGAGGTGGATGTTGTTGAACATCATCAACCCGCCCCATGCCCGTTGAAATCCTATCGTTTCCTGTTCAAGCCGGGAAGTCCACTTGGTTGGAGGAAAAATTCCTTGGCAAGCCGGGCGTTTTTGGCTTCATCACCCCTGGAGGAGCTTCTGACCGACGGCTCAAAGTGCTTCCTGAGGGAACAGAAACGCCTTACACGGCAGAGCCGCATGCCGCTGCCATTGAAATCGGGCGGTTTCGATTGAATCCTGTTGCATTTGATTTGGGATTGAATCACGTGCTCAACGCCCTCCATGATCCAGCCTGCAACACCATCCTGGTGGATGAAGTGGGTCCTCTGGAAATCAGAAAAGCAACGGGATTTGCGCCGGGCATTGACGATTTCATCGCGGAGGCAGCGCAGCGCGAAGACGTGAAAACTTACCTCGTGGTACGCGATTTCATGCTTCTCGAAGCCCAAGACAAATGGGGATTGCATGACGCTCGAGTGAACGACCCAAACCTATTCCGGGCCCTGCCTCCGTGCGTCGGACTGGTTTTGGCCGGAGGCGAGAGCAAACGCATGGGGACAGACAAGGCCATGATTGAACGCGAAGGCAGGCCTGCCTACCACCACGCCGCCCAGCTTCTCGCAACTCACTGCGACCACGTGCTCATCAGCGGAAAATCGAGCTATCCACCTCATCGCGCCTTGCCCGACCATCCGGATTGGGCTGGTTCCGGACCCCTCAGCGGGGTGCTCACTGCAGCGCAAGAATACCCCGGACATGCATTGCTCGTCTTGGGAGTTGATTATCCAGACCTCAACCCCATGGCGTTGCAACGGCTGGTGAGTAGCGCCTTGCTTTCCTCCAGAAGCATTTGCTTCAAACAAACTTCGGATGCCGCTGCAGACCTCGAGCCGCTGGTAGCCTTTTACAGCCCTGAGGACCTGCAAGCCCTGCGAGAATGGCATGGGCAAGGTGGCCGTTCCCTTCGGCGGTTTCTGGCGGAAAGGGGCGCCTGCGCACTGCCCCATGATCCACGGATGGGGATTGTGAGCGTTGACACCCCCCGGGCTCAGGATTTGTCCTGAAAGGCGTAAATTCGATTGCATGGAAGCCACGTTCAATACCCCCATCGTGCGGTGGTCCGCCGCTCAAGGAAGAACGGTGGAGAGCGACTTCGTTGCCGTAGAAGAGCCCTTGGAAATTCGAGTGGTCCATGCCGGCCGAGCGAGAACCCTCGCCGTAACGATGCGAACGCCAGGGAATGATGGGGATTTGGCCTGCGGTTTCCTGTTCACCGAAGGAGCCGTGAAGCAAGCCGACGACGTCCTTCGCGTAGAGGTTCACCACCAGGTAGTGGAGGTGCATTTGCGGGATGAACTGTCGGCTGACTGGGGGCAATTTGAACGGCATGTTTTCATGAGTTCTTCTTGCGGGGTGTGCGGCAAAACTTCAATCGAATCGGTGCGTCAAGCCTGCACCATTGAGCCGACAGAATTTCAAGTGGAAGCCCGTGTGATCCGCAGTTTGCCTGATCAACTGCGCACTGCGCAAGCCGCATTCAAATCCACGGGTGGCATCCACGCCGCCGCCTGGTTCACGCCAGACGGACAATTGTTCGACGTCGCAGAAGACGTTGGGCGGCACAACGCTTTGGACCAGCTAATTGGTCGGCAGCTTCGAGCAGGTAACATCCCGTTCCCTCCTGGCATTCTCCTGCTGAGCGGGCGGGCCAGTTTTGAGCTCATTCAAAAAGCTCGCCTTGCCGGAATCTCGGTCGTCGCAGCCGTTGGAGCACCTTCCAGCCTCGCCGTAGAACTTGCGGCAGATGGAAACATGACCCTGGCCGGTTTTGTAAAAGCCGACCGCCTCAACGTATACGCGGGAGCTCACCGCATTCCCCTAGAACCTACCTCAGCATGAAAATCAGAATCAAAGGTGCTTCGGTCCGACTGCGGTTGACGCAAACGGATGTTTCCGAATTCGATTCCTCAGGAATTTGTACCGAGGCGACTCCCTTGATCGGCGGAACGTTTCACTACCACCTCAAGCGTGGACAAGCGTATGCTGCCACCTTAGATGGCGGCAGCATCACGGTCGAAATACCAGCAGAAGAAGCCCGTGCATGGGCACAATCCGATCAGGTCGGGCTCAGTTCGAAACTCACCCTGCCCCATGGGGAAGAGGTCGCATTGCTGATAGAAAAGGACTTCGCTTGCCTCGCCCCAGACCGGGATGAGGACGAGAGCGACATGTTTCCCAACCCCAATTCGCACTGCTGATGGCGAGGTCGAAAAAGCGGCCCAATCCCGAGCCGCCCGAAGAGCTGCTCCAACTCAAGCGCAGCGAACCAGCGGACTCGGCCGCTGGATCCACCGGGGTGGCCGTTGCGGTGCAACACGTCTTCTCAGAAATGCCCGTTGCCCGTGGTGTCAAGTCGCTCTTTTCACTCAACCAGCACGGCGGAGTGGATTGCCCGGGCTGTGCTTGGCCAGACCCTGATGACGAGCGCTCCCGATTAGGAGAGTATTGCGAAAACGGCGCCAAAGCCATCGCGGAAGAAGCCACGAATAAGCGACTCACCCCAGCGTTTTTTGCAGAACACAGCGTGCGGGAATTAGCGGAATTGAACGACTTCGAAATTGGAAAGAAGGGGCGCATCGCCCAACCCATGGTCCTGGAAAAAAATGCGACGCATTACACCCCCATCAGTTGGGCCGGTGCTTTTGAGCGCATCGCAGAACAGCTCCATGCCTGCAACACGCCGAATGAAGCCCTGTTCTATACTTCGGGAAGGACGAGCAACGAAGCAGCCTTTCTCTATCAACTGTTTGTCAGGGCCTTCGGTACCAATAACCTGCCAGATTGCAGCAACATGTGCCACGAATCGAGCGGGGTGGCATTGGGCGAGTCGCTGGGAATTGGAAAGGGCAGCGTGAAGCTTGAGGATTTTTATGAGGCGGAGGCCATTGTGATTTTGGGCCAAAACCCAGGAACCAACCACCCAAGGATGCTGTCAGCGCTCCAAAAAGCCAAAGAAAATGGGGCAGTCATCATCAGCGTCAATCCCTTGGTGGAAGCGGGGCTGGTTGCCTTCAAAAACCCACAACAAGTGCGAGGTGCCATCGGCAAGAAGGCCAAACTCACAGACCTCTACTTGCAAGTCCGGATCAACGGCGACCTCCCTTTGCTGCAGGCGCTTTGCAAGCTCATGCTCGCCTCTGAAGATGCCGTACTCGACCCCGAGTTCATCGCGGAGAAAACGCACGGATTTGAAACCTGGAAAGCGCACCTCGAAGCGGCGTCATTGGACGACCTCATTGCTGATTGCGGGGTGCCAAAAGAACAGGTGATGCAAGCGTTTGACCTGTTGAAAGGAAGGAAACGCATCATCGCCTGCTGGGCCATGGGCCTGACGCAGCAACGGAATGCGGTCGCTACCATTCAAGAAGTCGTCAATCTCCTGTTGGTCAAAGGCAGCATCGGCAAACCCGGCGCGGGTACTTGCCCCGTGCGCGGCCATTCCAACGTGCAAGGAGATCGCACGATGGGGATTTTCGAAAAGCCGCCTGCCGCCTTGCTCGATGCGATAGAACGGGAGTTCCACTTCAAGCCGCCTCGGCAGCACGGTTTGGATGTGGTGGATGGCATACAAGCGATGCACGAGGGTAAAATTCGGGTGTTCTTCGCGATGGGAGGGAATTTCTTGAGCGCAACCCCGGACACGCACTTCACAGCGGAGGGGCTCGAGCGCTGCGAACTGACGGTGCAGGTGTCGACGAAATTGAATCGGTCGCACTTGATCACTGGAAAAGAGGCCATCATCCTGCCTTGTTTGGCCCGAACTGACGAAGACTTGGATCCTTCGGGAAACCGGCGGTTCATCACCTGCGAAAACTCCATGGGCGTGGTCCAGCAATCCAAGGGCAACCTGAAGCCGGTGTCCGACCACTTACTCAGCGAGCCGGAAATTGTGTGCCGCCTGGGTGAGGCCACCCTCGGTCCTGGCAAGCCTGTGGACTGGCGGATGCTCGCGGCGGATTACGACGCCATCCGAAACCTCATCGAACGGACCATCCCGGGATTCGAACGTTACAACGAACGTGCCCGCGAACGAGGTGGTTTCTACCTGCCCAATTCGGCACGCATAGGGACCTTTCCAACGGCTTCGACGGGCAAAGCAAATTTCACCGTATCCACGGCAGAACCTCTGGACCTCGAGGGACACGAGTTCATCCTAATGACCGTCCGAAGCCACGACCAGTTCAATACCACCATTTACGGGTTGGACGATCGGTACCGCGGCGTTCGCAACGAGCGGAGGGTGGTGTTCCTCAATGAGGAGGATTGCCTAGAACGTGGTTTGAAGGAAGGTGATTTGGTGGATTTGGTGAACCGAAGCGATGGGCGCGAACGGGTAGCGCGTCTATTCCTTGTCATCCCCTACAACATCCCACGTCGCTGCGCAGCCACCTACTTCCCTGAAGCGAATGTACTCGTGCCCATTGAGCGGGTAGCGCACAAGAGCAACACCCCCACTTCAAAATTTGTCCCGATGGACATCGTTGCCCACCAAGCCTGAATTGAATTCAATTAGGCCTCGACCCACTCAAATTCCAATTGACGGCGAGCCAAATCCGCAGCCACTACGCGCACGTGGACCCGGTCACCCATGTGAATCTGGCGATTGGACCGCAACCCCGTAAAGCACACCACATCATCGTTGTACACCCAATGATCCCCACTGGGCAAGGCTTCCTTGCCAATCATTCCTTCGCACTTGTTTTCCTCGATTTCCACAAAAACGCCCCGTGGAATCAATCCGCTGACAATCCCTGCGTACGTTTCACCGATTCGGGTGCTCAAATATTCGACTTGCTTGTACTTGATGCTTGCCCGCTCAGCGTCTGCCGCTTGCTTTTCCATGTTCGAAGAAATGCGGCATTGGGCTTCTAATGGCCCCTGATCAGGCGATGGTTTGCCGTCGAGGTAATGTTGCAACAGCCGGTGCACCATCACATCCGGATAGCGGCGGATGGGACTGGTAAAGTGGGTGTAATAGGGAAAGGCCAAACCATAGTGCCCAATGTTCTCCACGTGGTACTCCGCCTTAGCCATCGAGCGAATGGCCATGGTCTTGATGACATTTTCGCCTGCATTTCCAGCAGCCGCTTGCAGGAGGTTGCGGATGGCTTGCTCCGCATTTGCCTTCGTGGATTTTTCCATTTCCAAACCAAACCGTTCCACGAACTGCCTCAGTTGGTTCAACTTCTCTGGATCCGGTTGGTCGTGCACCCGATAAACCGCTGTCCGCCGCCCAGCCGCAGGCATGCCCTCTTTGCCACGGGGAGGGTTGCCCAAGAACAAGGCTACCCGGACATTGGCCAAGAGCATGAAGTCTTCGATGAGCTTGTTGGACTCCCTCATCACCTTAACCACCACCCGCAACGGGGTGCCGTCCTCGGCCAGCTCGAATTTCACTTCTTCGGTGTTGAAGTCGATGCC
>DAISXU010000106.1:0-7237 GCA_036825655.1 Flavobacteriales bacterium
GAATTGATCCGCAATCAAGGTGTCGTGCGGGAGTAACAGTTCGGTGCCAGTGGCTTTTGCCTTTTCCAAAATGGCCAGCGCTTGTGGGTGCATTTCCGATTCTACAAGGCTATTGCCAATTTTTCCGCCTTGCGCTTGTACAAAGGTGTACGCCATGCCTCCGCCAACAATGAGACGGTCAACGCGACCGATGAGGTGTTCGATGATGCCCAGTTTTGAACTGACTTTCGCCCCACCAATGATGGCTGTGAGGGGAGCCTGGGGGTGTGCAAGCACTTTTTCCAACGCGTCGATTTCTTTCGCCAGCAGCAATCCAAAAGCTTTGTCCTCGGGGAAGAATTTCGCAATCACGGCTGTGGATGCATGCGCGCGATGAGCTGTACCAAAGGCATCGTTGATGTACACGGTGCCGTTTTCAGCGAGTTGTCCTGCAAAGAATTCATCACCGGCTTTTTCCTCGGGATGGAAGCGGAGATTCTCCAAAAGAGCAACTTCACCCGGCTTCAGGGATTGTGTCACATCGAGTGCGGTGTCTTCCACACAATTGGGCGCGAATTTCACAGACTGGCCGAGTAGCGCTTCCAGTCGCGGCAAAATATGCTTGAGACTGAATTGGGCATCGGGTCCTTTTGGCCTGCCAAGATGTGACATGAGCACCACGGATCCACCCTGTGATAACACGTATTGAATGGTTGGCAGTGCTGCCCGAATGCGCGTGTCGTCTGTCACTTCGCGCGCTTCATTCAACGGCACATTGAAATCAACGCGGATCAGCGCTCGCTCGCCTTCAAGGTGAAGATCGGTCAGGTTCATGAGTTGGAGTTAAACAGTTGTGCAAGGCCCACTTTTTCGTGAACACGTGCGGCCAAATCAGCAATAGCAATCCGTTCTTGGGCCATGGTGTCGCGGTCGCGGATGGTCACGGCTTGATCCGTGAGGGTGTCGTGGTCCACGGTGATGCAGAGCGGAGTTCCAATGGCATCCTGTCGGCGGTAGCGGCGACCAATTGCGTCTTTCTCGTCGTACTGGACGTTGTTCTCCAGTTGCAACATTTTCAAGATTTCGCGCGCTTTTTCAGGCAGTCCATCCTTTTTGAGCAACGGCAATACAGCGGCTTTGACAGGGGCTAAAGGCGCCGGAATGCGGAGCACGGTGCGCTGTGATCCGTCTTCCAATGTTTCTTCTTGAAGGGCCGCGCTCAGCGTTGCCAAGAACATTCTGTCCAACCCAATGGACGTTTCGACGACATAAGGCACATAGCTCTCTTGGGTCTCTGGATCGAAGTACCGCAATTTTTTGTTGCTGTGCTCTTCGTGTTGCTTCAAGTCAAAATCCGTGCGCGAATGCACCCCTTCGAGCTCTTTGAAGCCCATGGGGAAGTTGAATTCGATGTCGGCTGCTGCGTCGGCGTAGTGCGCCAACTTGATGTGATCGTGGAACCGGTGCATGCCTTCGCCAAAACCCAAGGCTTTGTGCCATTTGAGGCGGGCCTCCTTCCAGTATTCGTACCACTTTTCCTGGGTGCCGGGCTTGACGAAAAATTGCATTTCCATCTGTTCAAATTCCCGCATGCGGAAAATGAACTGCCGGGCGATGATTTCATTTCGGAAGGCCTTTCCAATCTGCGCAATGCCAAACGGCAACTTCATACGGCCGCTTTTCTGGACGTTGAGGTAATTGACGAAGATCCCTTGGGCGGTTTCAGGCCGCAAGTAGATCACACCGCTGTCCCCGCTCACGGCACCCAGTTCTGTTTTGAACATGAGATTGAACTGCCGCACGTCGGTCCAATTTCGGCTGCCGGTGTCGGGATCGGCAATCCCCAGGTCTTCGATCAGGGCCTTTACCGCCGCTAAATCATCCGCCTCCATAGCCGATTTGAACCGACTGTTGATGTCATCAATTTGCTTTTGACGGTCCAGAATGCGTCCGTTGGTTTCGCGGAATTGCTGTTCGTCGAATGCCTCTCCAAAGCGTTTTGCTGCCTTGACGACATCCTTATTAATTTTTGCTTCAATCTTGGCAATGTGGTCTTCGATCAAGACATCGGCGCGGTAGCGCTTTTTTGAGTCTTTGTTGTCGATTAGCGGGTCGTTGAATGCATCAACGTGTCCGGAAGCCTTCCAAGTGGTGGGGTGCATGAAAATGGAAGCGTCGATGCCAACGATGTTTTCGTGCATCCGAACCATTGCAGTCCACCAGTACTGCTTGATGTTGTTTTTCAATTCGGCGCCCAGTTGGCCGTAGTCATAGGCCGCGGACAGGCCATCATAAATTTCACTGGAAGGAAACACAAAGCCGTATTCCTTCGCGTGGCTGATGACTTTTTTTAGAAGATCGTCGCTCATGTTTTTATCGAATGTGCTGGATGCGAGGGCAAAGGTAGCGCTCGGAAACCGTACCGCCTCACTTTTGCGGCAGACACAAGGTGCTCTCCATTACCTTTGGCCCCATGCCATCCAACTTGCGTTACGGACTTATCGGAAGCGGCTCATGGGCCACGGCCATTGCTAAGATGGTACTCACCAACAAAGAGCACCTGAGTTGGTGGGTACGACGGGAGGAAACCCGGGAGCATTTGATGCAATTTGGCCGCAATCCACATTACATCCAAAGCATCGCCTTTGATTCCAATAAGCTCACGGTTTCCAACAGCATGCAGGAAATCATCGATGCCAGTGATGTGTTGATTTTTGCCATTCCTTCCATCCATTTGGATGAAGTGATTCAAACGCACGACCCGCAGGGCATGGAAGACAAGATCATCATCAATGCCATCAAGGGCATGGTGGTGGAGTACGATAGCATCCCCGCGCGCTATTTGCACAAGCAGTTCAATGTTCCGTATAAGCGCATTGGCTTATTAGCAGGGCCGTGCCATGCAGAGGAAGTGGCGCGTGAAAAGCTGAGTTACCTCACCATGGCCTGCCCAGATTTGGAGCTGGCTCAAACCTTGTCAGAAGCCTTTGCCACGCGCTACATCCGAGTTCAAACCAGCCAAGATGTGGTGGGAGCGGAGTTGGCGGCGGTGCTCAAGAATGTATACGCCATTGGCGCCGGAATCGTATTGGGATTGGGGTATGGGGACAATTTTCTCAGCGTATACATCAGCAATGCTTCCCAAGAAATGAAGCGATTTCTGGCGGCGGTGCACCAAATGGACCGCGACGTTAAGGAAAGCACATACCTCGGCGATTTGTTGGTGACCGCCTACAGTCCGCACAGTCGCAACCGGACCTTGGGCATGATGATTGGCAAAGGATACAGTGTCAAAGGGGCAATGATGGAGATGAACATGGTGGCGGAGGGATTCAACGGTTCTCAGGGAATTCATCGCATGAAAGAGCAGTTTTCGGTGGAAACGCCCATTGCGGATTCCGTTCACCGAATCCTCCATGAGCGAATGTCTCCTGTCATCGAGATGAGGTTGCTTACAGAGCAGTTGGCTTAGATTGAAAACAATGTTTGTCTAGCGCACAAAGCGAAGGCAACCTGCACGGCCTTTTGTCCGTTATTTGTTAGAAAGCAATCTGTTCCACTCCCGATGTTGCGTGACGACAAGCATATAATTGTATTGATTCAGGTCTTCGTAGGGTTAACCTTCGGCATCTGTGCTTCTGCGCAAACCGATGAAGGCGATGCGCGAATTCTGCAGCGCGGTCACGTTCCTGAAGGCGTCTGGTTTGTGCCCAATGAAGGCCAATTTCATGATGATGTTTTGGCGGAAGCGCGGATTCATGGGGGGGATTGGTGGTTGACCAAGCAGGGTTGGAAGGCAGGAATGCTCGCAGCGGGTTATGATGCATTGGCACGTCATGAATCGCCTTCTGGCCTGACCAAATATGTTCTGGACGTGGAATGGGAGGATGCGGTCGGCGATTATGACATCACGGCCAATCACCCTGCCGATCATCATGTCTCTTACTACCGCGGGGACGACCCATCGAAATGGGCGAAGGGCATTCGGCCTTCAGGCAAACTCAAATTGGCACATGTTTGGCCGGGGATTCACGGCTCAATCGATGGCATGAAGGGCGACGCAGGTCACATCAAATGCGACTGGAAAGTCGATCCGGGTGCTGACCCTGGGCAAATATCCTCCATCTACCGAGGCCTTGAAACGGTCTTGCAGGCAGATGGCACACTGAAGCATTTGTTGGGACCATCCGTGGGTGAAGGCTTGGCGATGTCAGGAGCTTGGGGACACATTGTCGAGGCAGCTCCATTCGCTTACCAAATGAATGGAAGTGTCATGGAAGAGGTGGAGTGCTCGTACCATTTGCAATTGATGGAAGACGGCGCACGGCGGATCACCTATGAGCTTGGGGCTTACGATGAGTCGCGGGCGCTCATCATTGATCCCGAAATTGAATTTGCCTCTTACATCGGTTCAACCGCAGACAGCTGGGGATTCACCGCTGCTTACGACGATGAGGGCCGACTCATTGGAGGCTCAGGTGTTCGTGATGCAGGATACCCGACGACAGCAGGGGCATTTGACGCGGCGTTCAATGGCGGAGATTTTGACTTTGGCATCAGTGTGTTTTCTTCGGACGGGAGCAACCTCGAATACAGCACCTACCTCGGTGGATCGAACCTCGATTATCCGCACAGCCTCGTGACCAATGCAGACGGTGACATCTACGTCATGGGCACCACCGGATCCTCCAACTTTCCGACAACGGTTGGGGCATTCCAAGAGGCATTCATCGGGGGTCCATTCATTGATTTGGGGAGCTACAGCTTTTATTCGTCATTCAGCGAAGGTTGTGACATCATTCTTTCTAAAATCGATGGAAATGACGGTTCACTGGAGGCCTCAACATTCTTGGGCGGAACTGAAAATGACGGACTGAACTTGGGCACGCAGCTGAATTACAATTACGGGGATGTTTGCCGGGGCGAAGTCATGATTGATCCGCAAGGGGACGTTTGGCTCGCGACCAGTACTCGGAGCAATGATTTCCCCATGGCCAATGCTTTTGATCCCGGGCTAAGTGGAACGAGTGATGCCGTCATTGTTCGGTTATCAGAGGACTTGACCGAGCTTGAGTTCGCGTCTTATTTTGGAGGGAATCAGGACGATTCGGCTTATGCCATTCAGTTTGCTCAAAGCACCACCACAGCATACATCACGGGAGGAACGCGCAGTGGTGATTTACCAACTTCGCCTGACGCTTATCAACCAAACTTAGCAGGGGAGAGCGATGGCTATGTCATTTCGTTGAACTACGCGCCTGAGACACCGATTTTGGATGCGGCGAGCTACTTCGGTACCGACGATTACGATCAAGCGTATTTTGTCCAACTCGACACCGATGATCGGCCACATTTGTGCGGACAAACGGTAGGTTCATCGCTCGCGTTGGTTGGAGATGTCTACGCGGATAACCCGAATGGGAGCACATTTGTGGTGCGGTTCACATCGGACCTGGACGCCGTGGATTGGGTGACGCGAGTCGGTCTTCCTCAGTCGGGCATCGACATCAGCCCTACTGCCTTTTTGGTGTCTGACTGCGATGAGATGTACATCAGCGGTTGGGGAGGAGTGACGAACAACAGCAACAGCTCCAATGCGGGACAATCGACGACAAGCGGCATGCCTACTACCGTTGATGCGTACCAAATTGGCACGGACGGAAGTGACTTTTGGTTGGGTGTTTTGGCTCCGGAAGCATCGGACTTGACGTACGGGACATTTTTTGGAGGCACTTTTTCAAACGAGCATGTGGACGGAGGAACCTCCCGCTTTGACAAGAACGGCACGGTTTACCAGGCTGTATGCGCGGGTTGTGGAGGATGGGACGATTTTCCGACCACCGCAGGAGCTTGGTCTGGAAACAACTCTTCTTCGAACTGCAATTTGGGTGTTTTCAAATTCAATTTGGGATCCTTGGTTGCTGACATCGACATCGACGCACCGGATTTGATCTGTGCTGGAGAGCCCATTCAGTTCGTCAACAATTCCATCGGAGGCAATGATTACGTTTGGGATTTCGGAGACTTGAGCATCAGCGATGAGGAAAATCCCGAATACATTTACCTCACGCCTGGTGAATGGGATGTAATGCTCATTGTTTCGGACGCAACGGCCAGTGGGGGATGTTTGGAACCGGACACCGCATTTGCGACGCTGTTCATTGAGGAAATCCCACAACCCTTGATTGACGAGGTGCCTCCCGTGTGCGAAGGAGAAAGCACGAATCTGCAAGCCTACGGCACCGAAGGTCTTGTATGGCAACCGCACCCGACGATGGACGACCCTTCCGTTCCAAATCCACTGGTGACTCCAATTCAAACCACCACATACACAGTTGAAGATTCGAATGCGTGCGGAACAGGAACCGCTGAGGTGACCGTAGTGGTTGAGGTATTGGTAACAGATATCACCGATGATATGACCATTTGCCTCGGTGACGTGGTGGATCTGGAAGCGACCGGCGGGAGCGATGTGATTTGGACGCCCACCGTTGGATTGGGATCACCAACATCCGAATCAACCACTGCAAGCCCAACCGAATCAACAACGTATACGGCATTGATTTCGAGTCCCAATGATTGCCTGGCTGAAGAAGAAGTGACCATCAATGTGGTTCAATCTGTTCCCGGTGGCCAGACGTATCCAACCATTTATTTATGCCAAGGACAAGGCACTTTTTTGCAGGCGAGTGAAGGCATGAGTTACCTCTGGTCACCGGCTGAATTGGTTACCAATCCGTTGGCTCAAAACACATTTGCTTCGCCCTCGGTGAACACCACTTTTACCGTGCAAATTGCAAACGTTTGCGGAGTAGGGGTGGACAGCGTGAGCGTGGAATTGATTGCGCCAACTGCGGATGCGACGGGTGGAGGTTGGATGTGCCGTGGGGAAACCATGGAGTTGAGCGCCTCAGATGGGGTGAATTATTCTTGGACGCCTTCGGGATTGGCGGCGAGTCCAACGGCACAATCAACTCAAGTTTTCCCCATTGAAACGACCACATTTACGGTTTATGTTACCGACCAATTTGGATGCACCGGTAGCACTGACATTACCGTTCAAGTTTGGCAACCGCCTTACGTGGATGCAGGACCGAATCGTTCAGTGGATTGGTTGGATCAAGTGCGGTTGTTTGGAACGGTTGACGCGGATACGTTGTGGTGGACGCCGGATGACTGGCTGAGCTGCAGCGATTGCCTCACGCCTGAAGTGGAAGTGCAAGGACCCCAATGGTTCGTTTTGGAGAGCATTTCACCT
>DAISXU010000107.1:0-5679 GCA_036825655.1 Flavobacteriales bacterium
CACAATTACGATTTTGCATCCGATCAACTCCGTTGGTACTACGGTGCTGGTCCGCATTTGGCATTGGGAAGCACGACGGATGGGTTCTCCACGTTTGACATTGGACTGGACGGCATCATCGGCATTGAATACCGAATCAACGAAGGGCCCATTAGTTTAAGTGCCGATTGGAAACCCAGTGTGGCCGTCATAGGAAACAGCGGCATTGTCGGGGACGAAGGAGCCATCACACTCCGGTTCCAACTTTAGTATCAAAAGAAAAGGAGGTCCGTGCGGACCTCCTTTTCTTTTGTGGGCTTTTTGCCTTACCTGAAACTCACTCGTGCGGCTGAACCACATGGTCCAATTGAGACTTCGTGTGGAAACCGCTGCCACGCCAAACCAACTCTCCTTCCTTGAACAGCAATAAAGTGGGGACGCCTCGGATGGCAAATGCCTCTCCAAGTTGCGGATTTTGGTCGATGTTCACTTTCAACACCCGCAACTTCTCTCCATGGTCTGATGCCAGCGAATCAATTTCAGGCATCATGGCCTGGCAAGGGCCACACCAATCCGCAAACACATCCACCAAAACTGGAGTTGTCCCAGAAATGAGGTCCTTGAAACTTTCTTTGGCCATGGCTCAGGCGAGGTGTGCGATGTGACCGAAACCACCTACGTTGAACACGTTGTCAAAGCCTTTGGATTTCAAAAACTGAGCAGCTGCAGCACTTCGCGCACCGCTGCGGCAATACAAGAAGTGGTTGCTTGTCTTATCCAATTCTTCAAACTTGTTGTGCATGTCGCCTCCTAACCAATCCACAACGAGCGCCTTCGGCCAGGTGCCTTCGGCTGCTTCTCCCGCAGTGCGGCAATCAATGACAACTCCTCCTTCTTCCTTTAGCTTCGCAGCGAATTGCTCCGCTGTAAGGTCTGTTTTGGGTCCAAAAAACATGGTGCAATTAATTTGTGACAAAGTTGAGGCCTGCAGCCTTAGCCCTCAGTGCGTGAAGTCACACAGCCGCGGCCTCGATTCCGATTGTATCTTCGCGCCTCCATGTCGCAGATTCAAGAAGAAATAGCCAAGCGGAGAACCTTCGCCATCATCAGCCACCCGGATGCGGGGAAGACAACCCTGACGGAAAAATTCCTGCTTTTTGGCGGTGCCATTCAAACCGCAGGTGCCGTCAAGAACAACAAGATCACCAAAACCGCAGCTTCAGATTTCATGGAGATTGAACGGCAGCGGGGCATCTCAGTGGCGACTTCGGTTATGGCATTTCATTACCAGGACAAGCTGATTAACCTGCTGGACACACCAGGACACCGGGATTTTGCCGAGGATACTTACCGCACCCTGACAGCTGTGGACAGTGTCATTTTGGTAGTGGATTGCGTGAAAGGTGTGGAAGCGCAAACGGAGCGCCTGATGGAAGTTTGTCGCATGCGCGACACACCTGTCATCATCTTCGTCAACAAGATGGACCTCGAGGGGCAAGACCCGTTCGATTTGCTCGATGAGTTGGAGACCAAACTCGACATACACGTGCGGCCCCTTTCTTGGCCCATCAGTGGAGGACACACCTTCAAAGGCGTCTACTCCCTTTACGATTCGAAACTGAGGCTTTTCAATCCAGACAAAACCCGAATCGCAAAGGAGGTGGTGGCGATTGACAACCTCCATGATCCACAGTTGAATGATTTGGTAACGGAGAAACACGCCAATCAACTTAGAGAGGACATTGAACTGATCGATGGAGTTTATGAGCAGTGGGATGCCAAACCCTATTTGGAAGGAAAAATGGCCCCGGTGTTCTTCGGCAGTGCGGTCAATAACTTTGGGATCCAAGAAATGCTCGACACATTCGTTGACATCGCGCCCGACCCGCGCAGTCGCCCCACGGATGTTCGTGATGTTTCGCCGACAGAATCGGCCTTCACAGGCTTCATATTTAAAATTCACGCAAACATCGACCCAAGGCACCGGGATCGAATCGCCTTCTTGCGAGTTTGCAGTGGGGTATTCAAACGCAACACCTTTTTTTACCACACCCGGGTCGAAAAAAAGCTGAAGTTTTCAAACCCAGCGACGTTTTTGGCACAAGACAAAAGCGTGATTGAAGAGGCGTGGCCTGGTGACGTGATCGGCCTTTATGACACAGGCAACTTCAAAATCGGCGACACCTTGACGGAAGGAGAGCAGATGCAGTTCAGGGGAATCCCGAGTTTTTCGCCAGAAATCTTCAAGGAACTGGTCAACAAAGATCCAATGAAAAGCAAGCAGCTCGAAAAAGGCATTCAGCAGCTGACTGACGAGGGAGTGGCGCAGCTCTTCATACGCGAGGTAGGCAATCGCAAGATTGTAGGAACCGTTGGTGAACTGCAGTTTGAGGTCATTCAGTACCGCCTCGAACACGAGTACGGGGCCAAGTGCGAATTCCAATCCAAGCCTTATTTCAAGGCCTGTTGGTTGATCAGTGAAAATGAGGAGAAACTCAACGAATTCAAGCGAATCAAGGGCACTGACATGGTGAAGGACAAGGACGAAAACGACGTGTTTTTGGCGCCCTCGAAGTTCCTGCTGGACATGGAAATTGCGAATTACCCAGAAATCACCTTCCACTTCACCTCGGAATTCAAGACGGCCCAAGGGTGAGCAATTTGTGTTCATTGTGAACCCTAACACCGTCCAACTTCCGTCCTGACTTAACTTGCACGGTATGAAATTCCTCCTTCGCGTGGTAGCCTTATGTGGATGCACTTGGTTCCTCCTGCTTGGTGCAACTTGGTCACAACAAGATACCATTGCGCTTCCGGGAGTCGTGCAGGTGAGTGGCATGGTGGTCACTGGAGACTCGTTGAGTCCACTGCCCTTTGCTACGGTTTATCGTGCACGAGACGAACGCGGAACCATGACGGATGTACGCGGTTTCTTTTCCCTTCCAGCGCTTGAGGGCGATACCATTCGCGTGAGCTCTGTGGGCTACGTCTCGGACGCTTTTGTAATTCCAGAAATCTCGGATGAGGACCGATTCCGTGTGGTCCAACCCCTGAAAAGGGATACGATAGCACTGGAAGAGGCCTTCGTCTATCCCTGGCCAACCCGAGAGCGATTCCGTTCTGACTTCCTGGCGTTGGACATCGCCTTGGACGCCTACTCCATTGGAAATGAAAGGCTCAACGACCTAGACGCATTCGATCGCTTGGTATACATCGGCGACGATGCAGAAGGTGTTTATTCTGCGCAAATGCAACAGAAGGCCATTCAATATGGGCAACTTGGTACCATGCCGACAGTGAATTTGTTGAACCCTGTGGCTTGGGCACAATTTTTCCAATCACTCAGGAATGGAGATTTGAAACGATGACAAGCGGGTTAAAGCTGGTCCTTGTTGGGCTGATGTCATGGTGTTCGATGGCTGCTTCGGCCCAATCCGCCTTCATCAGAGGAATGGTGAGCGATGCCTCTGGAACTCCGCTACCCGGAGCGAGTGTCTTGCCGGATGGTTTCGCTCGACTTGCACGGACCACAGGCATCGATGGGTCATTTGAGATTGAGCTCCCGGCGAATCGCAACATCGCAGTTCAATTCAGTTTTGTTGGTTTCGAATCCGTCATCCGCAATGTGGATTTGGCAGATAATGAAATTCGCACCATGAACATCCGGCTGAGAGCCGGTGTGTCTTTGGGCACATCTGAAGTCATCGCCGATGGAAGCCGGGCCGAGCCCGTGCGTCGAATAGATCCCCGCGTGGCTGTGCGCATCCCCTCTCCTAGAGGAAGCATCGAGGACTTGTTGCTCCAAGCTCCGGTCAATTTCACAAGCGAACTGAGCTCGGGCTACAATGTACGTGGCGGCAGCTTTGATGAGAATTTGGTTTACGTCAATGACATCGAAGTTTATCGCCCATTTTTGGTTCGAGCTGGACAGCAAGAAGGGCTGTCCTTTCCCAACCCAGACATGGTCGAGGCCATTACCTTCAGTGCGGGTGGTTTTGAGGCGAAGTATGGCGACAAACTCAGCTCTGTCTTAGACATACGTTACCGCAAGCCAACGAAATCGGGCACGCGGCTGAGTGCGAGCATGCTCGGTGTCAACTGGCAACAGGATGCCGTGTCCTCTTCAGATTTGGGTCAAAAACACCGCTGGACAATGAATGCGGGCCTCAGGTACCGGGACAACAGCTACGTGCTGGGCACCTTGGATGATGGAGGTGAATACCAACCGCGTTACCTGGATGGGCAAGCATTTGTCACGTACGACCCCGATGGATTTGGTCCATGGGACGTTGAGTTGCTCGGGATGGTCGGAGCCAATCGCTACCGTTTCTTCCCGAAAACCAGGCAGACGGATGTGGGCAACATCAACGAGGCATTGAGACTGACGATCAACTTCGACGGCCAAGAACAAACTTCTTACACCACAGGTTTTGGTGCTTTATCCATCAACCACACCACGGAATCTACTCGCTGGAGGTTCATCGGGTCAGCGTTTCGAACCCAAGAGAGCGAATATTTTGATGTCCTCGGAGCGTATTATTTGGATGAATTGGACCGTGATTTGGGTTCGGATGAACTCGGCTCCGTCCTCGTCAATCGAGGGGTTGGGGCTTTCTTGAACCATGCTAGAAACCGACTGAATGCAAGCGTTTTAAGTGCGGCAATTAAGGGTTCATCGACACCCGGTGGGTCGCGGCACTTTTTTGAATGGGGCGTAAAAGGCACCCACGAGGACATCCGCGATGTGCTCAGCGAATGGTCCTTGGTTGATTCTGCCGGGTACATCAGTCCACACCCAATCGACTCGATTGGTTACGAGGACATCCTCGACCGTCCGAACCAGTCGATCGAGTTGAATGACATTGTCCGAGCCAACAACGAAGTCGTGTCCCAGCGTTTGCAAGCCTATTTTCAAGACACCTGGTCGCATGAAAAGAGCGATGGAAGCCGGTGGGACTTTAACGCTGGAATCCGCGGGCATTGGTGGAGTTGGAACCAGCAACTCGTTGGTGGACCTCGTGCGCGATTGGCCTACACTTCCCCCGAAGACACCTTAGGACAATCAACCGTTTGGAGGCTCGCAGGAGGAGTCTATTACCAGCCCCCTTTTTATCGTGAAATGCGCTACCTCGACGGCTCTGTGAACCCTGACATCCGGGCACAGCAAGCGATTCATGCGGTGTTGGGAATGGATCGAATATTCATGATGTACGGTCGGCCCTTCAAATTGGTGGGTGAATTGTATTACAAAGACTTAAACCAACTCATCCCCTATGAAATTGAGAACGTTCGCATGCGCTACTATGCAGAGAACAATTCCAATGGATACGCAACTGGTTTGGATGTGATGCTCAATGGAGAATTCATCGAAGGGGTGCAAAGTTGGATGCGTGCAAGCATCATGAAAACGGCCGAGGACCTGGTCGATGATGGGTATTGGCAGCCCCTCAACAGCAATGGCGAATACATCATTCAGGGATTCACGCTCAACAACACTCCCGTTGACAGCGTGAGAATCGAGCCGGGTTTCATTCCGAGGCAAACGGATCAACGCTTCAACATGTCCTTGCTCTTTCAAGATGAAATGCCCGGTGACGACCGGTACAAAGTACTGGTTTCGCTGTTCTTCGGAACAGGTCTGCCTTTTGGTCCACCTTCATTCGAACGGCATCGAGACATCCTTCGGACGCCCCCTTATCG
>DAISXU010000107.1:5689-7176 GCA_036825655.1 Flavobacteriales bacterium
AGTGAAAAGGAGGAATCTAAACGGGAGACTACAGGCTTCATTTCGCTTGAGATCTTCAACATTTTGGGAATCCGGAACACCATCAATCATACTTGGATTGAGGATGTCAACGGAAGATTGTATGCCATATCCAATTTCCTAACGGATCGCCGAGTCAATCTGAAAATTGGGTTTTCATTCTAATTGTTCAGTGTTCGCCGTACTTTGCATGAATGAAACGGCGGAAAATTCCTGGAATTTTGGTGATGATGCTCATGATTCCAACGTGGATATTCGGGCAGAGTTATTTCCTTCAAGGCAGTGCCACGAACACGGGACCTGATTGCTACCAGCTCACTCCAGCCATTGGCACACAAACAGGTGCTGTTTGGTATGCTTCTCCATTGGACTTGACCCAGCCGTTCAACATCGCATTTGAAATCGGATTGGGGGCGTTTGATGTCAATGGAGCAGACGGAATCATGTTTGTCCTCCAAACAGACGGCACGAACGCGATTGGCCAATCCGGAGGTGGATTGGGATTTCTGGGCTTCAATACGGCTTTTGGTGTAGAATTTGACACGTGGCAAAATGGGCAATATGGTGACCCCGTTTTCGATCACATTGGATGCGTCAGTGACGGAAGCGTTGACCACAATGCTGCTTCTGCCTTTGGCGGGCCAGTCGCTCTGATTGCTGGAAATGCGAACGGTGAAGATGGCCAAAACCACATCGGTCAGATCATTTGGGACCCCGCAACACAACTGGTTTCCGTCTTGTTCGATTGCGACCTCCGACTCACGCAACAGGTTGATCTCATTGGCGAAGTGTTTGGAGGTGTAAGTGAAGTGTTCTGGGGATTTACCGGTTCAACAGGTGGATCCTACAACGTGCAAACCGTATGCCTTCAAGAAAACAGCCTCACGACTCCACCCGAAATAACCTTATGCCCAGGAGATTCCATTCAACTGAATGTAGTCGGTTCGCCTGGAGGAAGTTATCAATGGTCTCCGCCCGTCTATTTATCTGACCCCTCAATTCCCAACCCTTGGTGCACCCCCGAATCTACAACCACGTACACGGTTTCTTATACGGGGCTCTGCGGTGATGCCATTGCAACAGAATACACGGTTTTCGTTGAACCCCTGACGCTCAGCGTTGAGCCTGCAGGTCCTTTCATCCTTACGTGTGACGTTCCCTCAATTAACCTGATTGTCAATTCCAACTTTCCCGGCGTCGATTACACTTGGAGCACCACCTCACCCGGTGGTTTTGCGAGTACATCTGGCGCTTCTTCAGTGGTCGATGAAGCCGGCACGGTGACCATCGAAGCATCCGCCGCAGGTGGCTTATGCCTTGCGTCTGAGGTCCTTGAAATTGCGGAAAATACGGAGGCTTTCGAAGTGGTCATCGAATCATCGGACACGCAAATAGACTGCGACACACCGGAGTTGACGCTCCTCGCAACTCCTTCTGACCCTTCGGCCCAACTCACATGGCAAGCATCT
>DAISXU010000108.1:0-7174 GCA_036825655.1 Flavobacteriales bacterium
CGATGGATTTCGATGTGACGTAGCTGAAAAAGTGCCCACAGAGTTTTGGAACCAGGTTCGTCTGGCCATGGAAGAGCTCAAGCCCGAGGTTTTCATGCTGGCCGAAGCGGATGTCCCGGAACACCATGAGCGTGCTTTTGACATGAGCTACGTATGGGGTGGGATGCACGTGATGAATCAGGTAGGTTCGCGGAGTTGGCCCATCGATAGTTTACGCTCCTTCCTTCGGCAGGAGGAACAGCGCTTCCCTCGTGATGCTTACCGCATGCTGTTCGTGACCAACCATGATGAAAACGCGTGGAATGGAACCGTATTTGAGCGGCATGGGAAGAATGCGGAAGCGATGACCGTTGTAGCCAGCACCCTCTTGGGCATGCCGCTCATTTACTCTGGTCAAGAAGCCCCCAACACGAAACGCCTTCGATTTTTTGAGAAAGACACGGTGGATTGGAATGGGTACGAATGGTCCGCCTTGTTCACCCAGTTGAACGAGCTGAAATCCTCGGAGAAAGCCCTTTGGAATGGTGCCTCTGGTGCTTGGCCCACCATGATTTCAACCGATTCAGATGCAGAGGTTTTCGCCTTTGAACGTTCCCTCGACTCCAGTAGAGTCGTTGTGGCAGTGAACCTCAGTGAAGCACCCGTGGAGGTTTCACTTGCCCTGGAAGGTTTCGAAAAGTACATGGGAAGAACGGTGCAGGGTGACAATGAAGGAGCTGTAATTCTTCCGTCGCATGGTTTTGGGGTTTGGATTCAAAAGCCATGAAGGAGCAAGGAAAGCGGTGCATCGCTCTGATTGCACACGACGGGCGCAAGCAAGCATTGGTTGATTTCGTTAAAGCCAATTGGGATTTCTTCCAGGGTTTTAGGTTGATAGGCACTGGAACTACGGGGGGACGGATCGGTGAGGTGGGACTCGAAGTGGAATGCCTCGCCTCGGGTCCTCTTGGAGGTGATGCTCAAATTGCGGCGAGGATAACGGAGGGCACGGTCCAGGCTGTCATCTTCTTCAGAGACCCCATGGGCAAGCATCCCCATGAACCGGACATCAATATGTTGTTGCGCCAATGCGATGTTCACAACATTCCACTGGCGACCAATGCGGCCACTGCGCATTTGTTGATCGCTGGATTCTGAGTGAATGGCAGGGTCTGATTTAAGGCACACGGGACCATGGCCAAGTGGCAATGACGAGCGCGCTGTTTGCCGATGGCTTATGGAGTGGATTGGAGGCGATGAGGCTCAGTCAAAGGCCTGGTGGCTTTTGGATCATGTTACGGAAACAAATCGAGGCCTACGCCTCATCGATTACAGGTACAGCGAATCGGAATTGAATGCGCTTGCCCTTCTCGCACAATCTTGTGCAGCTGGCGTCCCCGTGCAACATGTGGTTGGTTGGACGGAATTTTTCGGGCTTCGCTTGCATGTGGATGGCCGTGCCTTGATTCCTCGGCCTGAGACTGAGGAGTTGGTTGATGCCTGTGTGCGTTGGGCAAAGAGCACATCGGTCAGCCGCATTTGCGATGCCGGCACAGGCACAGGCTGCATCGCCCTTGCAGTCAGGAACCAGTTGCCCCTCACAGAAGTCCATGCCATTGATGCCTCAGCGGAGGCGCTTGAATTGGCGATGGAAAATGCCAAGTTGACAGGTTTGGATGTGAAGTTTCACCAGTTGACCTTTAAAGAGTTGGGACAGGGTTTGGGCCAGCCATTTGATCTCGTGATCAGCAATCCACCGTACATACCTGCATCGGAGCGGTCGAAAATGGCAGATTTGGTAACCCATCACGACCCTGAGATGGCCTTGTTTGTGCCGGATGAGGAACCCTTAGTCCACTACATGACTTTGGTTGAAGCGTGCTTGTCGAACGAGGTTTTGCGAAAGGGGGGATTGCTGGCCTTCGAAGTTCACGAGGAATTTGCAGAAGCTGTTGCCGCGTTATGTGCGTCAGCCCATTGGACGTCCGCAGATGTCGTGCTCGACCTGCAGGGAAAACAACGGATGGTGCTCGCTCAAAAGGGGTCGAGGTAGCGCACCATCAGTGCTTCCTCGAGGTAATGCAAGGGGATGGCAAACCCGATGCCTTCAACGCCCAATTCCATGACTTTCTCATTGACAACTCCAACCAATGTCCCATCAGCTCTCACCAACGCACCACCACTGTTCCCAGGTGAAATGCTCACATCGGTTTGAATCAACTGGCGCTTTCCATCCTTCCGCATTGCACTCACGATACCTCGTGTAACCGATGCTCCAAGCGCAACGTCGTAAGGAGTTCCCATGGCGAATACATCGTCGCCGACTTCTACGGCAACTTCATCCAGTTCGGGCATGAAGGGCTGAAGTTCCATGGTGTCTACTTTCAAAAGGGCCAAATCAAAAAGGGGATGATAGCGCACCAATTCAGCGATGCGGCTACTTCCATCATGGAAGTGAATGGTCTGAATGGCAGCGGTGTCGAGCACAACATGGTGGTTCGTCAGGATGTATCCATCCTCTGATAAAATGCACCCACTTCCGTGACCATATTCGTCTTCTATGGTAACAATTGAAGCCAAAGCCGATGACAACTTCCCAGGCGCTGATTGAACCGGATTCAATAGAATGGGCTCCCAATCCGCTTTCCATTCAGCTTCCAGCGAATCTTTCCGTGCAGCTTCAGCCCGCAAAATTGGATTTTCTGCAGCTTCGAATGCTGCCTGTGCGATGACATCAGCCAATGCCTGCCGGTCAAAGGGACTCTCATGCGCTGAGGCGAACCCCCAAGGAGACCTGTGGAAGTAGAGCACCGTATCCGTATTCAATCCGTAGGGATTGTGAACCCACCATGCGCTTCGCACACCGTACTGTGCCAAATTGCCTACCTGCGTTTCTTTCACTGAAATAACTGCAGCCTCCAGCATCACTTCGTCTTCGGAGGTAAACAAGCTGCTTCCTCCAGGACCTTGATACCCTTGGCTCCAAAGCAATTCGATGGCTTCTTCATCCAAATTGGTGCCTTCAAATAAAATGTCCTCGTCATTTTGGTAGTCAAAAGCAATGCGGTTGTTGTAAAAAGCATCTCGCGTTCGGTAGTGCGTCACGTGATGCTGTCCTTCCGGCACGAGGATGTGCACTGCTTCAATCCAGACAGGTGGGGCAAGATCGTCTGCCACTGGCAGGGGTTTCAGGTCCGGAAGTTCATAGGATTTGGAATACACCCTCCAAGGAGATGCTGCGAGCCCCAGAACATTGTAAAACAAGGAGATGGCCTGTGTCCACTGCCTCGATCCCCAGGGTTTCACTTCATTCGTAACCAACGGGTCAATCATGGAAGCACCAATCAACAGGTCGGCACTTTTCCACCAATTCAGTCGTTCCCGAAACACAGGCAGGTTCGCAGGGAAGTAGCCTTCGCATTCGGCTCGCAAAACGTGACCCTCTTGGTAATTGTCCAACGTAACTTCCGCGCGATCCATCCCGAGGTATAAAAACGACTCGGTTTTATCGTAGTCCCTTTCTTCCATGAAGATGTCCACGCTATCCACACTCCAAGGAGTGCGAACTTCTGCGGTCGAAAACACATTGTAAAATGAACATCGGCTGAAGCCAAGTGTGACAAGTAAACCAAAAATGGGCAAGGTCCAGCGCATGGTGGAAATTGGTGATGTAAATTGGGAAAAACAAGAGTTTTCAGCTCCTAAAGTTAGGTCTGCTCGAGGTATATTCGAAACATGACAAAGGAGGAGGTAAGTCAGGAGATAGAGCGGCTTCGAGTCGAATTGCGAGCACACAATCATCGGTATTATGTGTTGGCTCAACCAACCATTACCGATCGGCAATTTGATGAAATGCTTGCTGAATTGGAGGCTTTGGAGAAGGCACATCCTGAATTTGGAGATGTCAATTCGCCGACGGTTCGCGTAGGGGGAGGGCTTACAGATCGATTTGAAAAAGTTCCGCACCTCAAACCAATGCTTTCCCTTTCGAACAGTTATTCGGCGGAGGAGGTGGGTGAGTGGGCGGCGCGTACCGACAAATTGCTCGAGGGAGAAGAGGTAGAATTCGTCATGGAGCTCAAGTACGATGGCGTGGCCATCAGCTTGACTTATGAAGATGGGGATTTAGTGAGGGCGCTGACCCGAGGTGATGGCGAAGTGGGCGAGGATGTGACAGCAAATGTGCGGACCATCCGTTCCCTGCCTCTGAAACTGTCGCCATCAGCCCCTTCCAGATTGGAGATTCGTGGGGAGATATACTTCCCATTTGCGGCATTTGAAGACCTGAATTGCCAGCGCACCGAGCGAGGAGAGGAGTTGTTTGCCAATCCCAGAAATACAGCTGCAGGCACGTTGAAGTTATTGGATAGCCGAGTCGTCGCTCAGCGAGGTCTGGATGTGATGGTATATGGTGTTTCTGAAGAATCCAGTGCTGCCGAGACGCACAGCGAAGCGGTAATGGAGGCTGCGACTTGGGGATTCAAAGTCCCGCCTATGGGGATGATCGAGGTGGGCCACTCTGTTCAAGACGTCATGGATTTCATTGCGCGTTGGAACGTGGAGCGTTCGCAGTTGCCTTTCGCGATCGATGGGGTGGTCATCAAAGTGAATCGATATGGACAACAGAGGGAATTGGGCATGACCGCCAAGTCACCGCGTTGGGCGATTGCCTATAAATTCCCTTCAGAGCGCGTATCAACGAAGTTGCTCGGCATTGTTTACCAGGTGGGACGCACAGGGGCCATTACCCCAGTTGCAGACCTGAAGCCGGTTTTGCTCGCTGGGACAACTGTGCGGCGAGCCTCTCTGCACAATGCCAATCAAATCGCCGAACTGGATGTGCGGGTGGGGGACGAAGTTTTCGTGGAAAAAGGAGGCGAGATCATTCCCAAGGTCATATCCGTTGACCTCGACCAAAGGGATGCAGCCAGCGTTCCCCATGCCTATGCCACACAATGTCCAGAATGCGCTACGGAGTTGATTCGACGCGCCGGTGAAGCCCAGCATTATTGTCCCAACGTGCTTGCATGTCCCCCTCAAGTGAAGGGAAGAATTGAGCACTTCGTAGGCCGAAAGGCGATGAACGTGGATGGCCTTGGTCCAGAGTGGATCGACTTGCTCGTGGAGAAGGCGGGCTTTACAAGCGGGTCGGATTTGTACCGATTGCCCCAGCTCTTCGCGGAAGAAGGGTGGAGGAATTCAACCGCTACATGGAAAGTTCCATCGAAGCCAGTTACCCATGCGGACGAGCGAGCGAGGTTGCTGTTTGCATCGGCCAATTGGTTCTACCGGACTGCGAAAGGTGCCCGCCCCTCCAATCCCGCCCACGCTTCGATCGGCCGAGGGGCCGTGGATGCTCTGATGCAAGCCCCGCAGGAGCTTGAGCGCTTACAGAAAGGGGAGCAGGTGACGAAGGCTCAGGACAAATTAGCAGATTTTTTGCGATCGAAGCCGGGCCTCGAAGCCATGCCCTTCATTCTGGCCAATTCATGGAAAGAGGTGCTGGCCGTTTGCCTGTGTCATTCGCCAACGGCTTTTGAATCGCAAGTTGCGCAGGTCGAATTTTCCGATGAGCTACTCGAAGGGCCTCGCGCATTGCATTTCGCAGAGCACGGTTGGGGCTGGGAACCCAAGGAGTGGGCGCATTTTGAGGTGTTGCTGGATCGGTTGAGCATCCGAAAGCGCCTTGCTTTTGGAGAAATCCAGGCGAAGAACTTGGTGGAGGCCCTCAAGGTGTCGAAATCACGATCATTTGCCCAGGTCCTCTTTGCCATTGGTATTCGCCATGTCGGCGCCGAAGTTTCTCAATGGTTGGCGGAATCTTTCGGGACCATTCGCAACTTGCAAAAGGCAAACCGAGATGAGTTGCTCTCCATCCATGGCATCGGTGAGGAGATTGCGGACAGTGTGGTGCAGTGGTCAGGCGATGAACTCTGCAGAAAGGAAGTTGATCGACTTGAAGAAGAGGGCTTGACCTTGGCCATGACTTTGGACGAACTGGAGGCGAGAGGAGATGCATTTGCTGGCGGAACTTTTGTCATCACGGGCACTCATCCCGTTCCTCGTGAAGAATTGGCCGATTTGATTCGCAGCCAAGGAGGCAAGGTGTCTGGAAGCGTTTCGAAACAAACAACCGCTTTGATTGCAGGGGAAAAGGCTGGATCTAAACTCACGAAGGCCACTGGCTTAGGTGTTGAAGTTTGGTCTTACGACGAGTTAATGAATCGGACACAAGCCACTTCCCAGGATGATGATTGAGACCAAGAAACAAGGGTTTGGCGATTTCGTAGGGATCGATGTGGAGTTGGCTTCGAGTTTGCCGGGTAACATCTGCGAGATTGGCGTGGTTTGGTACCGCGATGGACGGGAGGTGAAATCGTATAAGTCCTTGATCCGGCCCATACATGAAGAATGGGGGAGTTGGCAGTATTTGAACCTGCCGTATCGCCTGCATGATGCGATGCAAGCACCCACTTTTCCTGAAGTTTGGAAGGAGTTGGAAGCGGAGTTGCGAGGCCAAATACTGGTCGCTCACAATGCGCGCACCGGTGAGTCAATTTATTTGGGAGGGGCGATTGCCCACCACGGGATTGAACCGCCGCAACGGACGCCGTTGATGTGCTCCCTGTCCCTTGCAAAAAAGGCATGGCCTGATCAGCCGGCGCATGGATTAAGGCGCTTGGCATTGAAGTTGGGACTGGATTTCGATCACCACGACCCTGAGAGCGACGCTCGGGTCTGCTGTCAAGTTGTCCTCGCCGCTGCAGAACAACATGGACTGGAGTCCCTCGAAGAGGTCATTCGGCACTTCGATTGGCGTCCGTCTAACCTGAAATTGGTTAAACCCAGCATGCCCCCGAAGCCTGCTCAATCACCGACTACTTCTGTGTTTGGAATTGAACTAACCCGGTGGGAATCCCCTGTAAATTTCACTGGAGCAAAAAAAGGAGACCGAATTGCACTGTCTGGTTTGGCTGAGTTTGAAAAACATCAAATTCGGAGCCAGGCGAAGGCGCTGGGGTTTAAACCTACCAATGGCATCAACGGTCGTACCTCTTTCGTAGTGGCCGGCGAATTCATGGGCCCCGCAAAATATGCGCGGTGCAAAGCCCACAACGTGCCCATCATCACGCCGGCCATGTGGCGCAAGTTGGTTCCTTAATGTCGGATGAGGAGCCGCTGGCTGTAGCGCAAG
>DAISXU010000109.1:0-7065 GCA_036825655.1 Flavobacteriales bacterium
CGTGATTCATTTGGCTTCCATGCCCATTGCAGAAGCGGGCATGACCAACATGTTGAAGCTGAGTCGCGTCTAGGATTGCGCCTGCGTTTAAGGGCGTATCTTTGCAGGCGATGAGCAAACGATTCCCTGAACGCGGTGCGCTGAACCTCTCAGCCACTGCGGATGAAATCCTGTCTGTTTGGGATGAAGAACAGACTTTCCGACAGAGCGTAGAAAACCGTCCTGCCGATCGGCCTTTCGTGTTTTTCGAAGGACCACCCTCGGCGAATGGCATGCCAGGCATTCACCACGTCATGGCCCGTGCCTTGAAGGACATTGTCTGTCGGTACCAAACCTTGAAAGGGCATCGTGTGGAGCGAAAGGCGGGCTGGGATACCCATGGATTGCCCGTGGAGTTAGGGGTGGAGAAGGAATTGGGAATCACCAAGGAGGACATTGGAAAGCAACTCAGCATCGAAGAATACAACGATGCCTGTCGCAAGGCCGTGATGCGTTACACGGATGTCTGGAATGACCTGACCCACAAGATGGGGTATTGGGTGGACATGGACGCTCCGTATGTGACTTACGAGCCCAAGTACATGGAATCGGTGTGGTGGCTCTTGAAGGAGCTTTACAACAAGGATCTGATTTACAAGGGCTACACCATTCAGCCCTATAGTCCGAAAGCAGGGACTGGTCTGAGTTCTCATGAATTGAATCAACCTGGTGCCTACAGGGATGTCAAGGACACGACCATTGTAGCTCAATTCAGGACACCGGTTGACTGCGCAAACCGCATCAAGGCCCACGCGGGTGAACGGGCGGAAGAGTTGAAGGACTTGCCGGTGGATTTGATGGCCTGGACCACGACGCCCTGGACCTTGCCGTCCAATACGGCTTTGACCGTAGGCCCTAACATCACGTATGCCTTGGTTCGCACGCGCAACCGATACACCGATGAAGAAGGCTTGGTCGTGTTGGCGGAGGCGTTGATTGGTAAGCACTTTGGAGGCAAGAAGGCGCCTGCGCATGAAGTGGTCGCTACGTTCAAAGGACAGGACATTTGCGGAGCGCGCTACGAGCAGCTTTTGGATTGGGCCTTGCCGTTGGAGGATGTGGCCGACGCATTCCGCGTAATTCCAGGGGATTTTGTGACGACGGAGGATGGTACGGGAATTGTACACACGGCACCTACATTTGGTGCGGACGATGCGCGCGTTGCGGCGGCGGCGGGGGTTCCACCGTTGTTGATAGAGGATGAGCATGGCAACCAAGTGCCTTTGGTCGATTTGCAAGGACGGTTCCGTGTAGGCCCATTGGCTGGGCGTTTTGTGAAGGAAGAATATTATGACGAGGGGGAAGCGCCAGAGCGTTCGGTTGACGTGGAGATTGCGATTGATTTGAAGGAACGGGGGAGGGCGTTTTTGGTCGAGAAATACGAGCACAATTACCCCCATTGCTGGAGAACAGATAAACCCATTTTGTACTACCCATTGGACAGTTGGTTCATCAAGGCCACGGCCGCGAAAGAGCGGATGTCAGCCCTCAACGATACCATCCAATGGAAACCTGCGAGCACCGGTACGGGACGCTTTGGGAAGTGGCTCGAGAACCTGAATGATTGGAACCTCAGCCGAAGCCGCTTCTGGGGAATTCCCATCCCCATTTGGCGCACAGAAGACGGTTCTGAAACCCGCTGCATCGGATCCGTAGAAGAATTGAAAACCGCTTGCGACGAATCCGTGGCGGCTGGGCTGATGGAACAGAATCCACTGGCCAGCTTTGTGCCCGGCGACATGAGCGAGGCGAATTACGCCCAAGTGGACTTGCACAAGCACTTCGTTGACGCCATCGTGTTGAAGTCGACGAAAGGAGAACCGATGCACCGCGAGTCGGATTTGATCGATGTTTGGTTCGACAGCGGGAGCATGCCTTACGCGCAATGGCATTACCCGTTTGAAAACAAGGAGAAGGTGGAAGGTGGGCAGGCATTTCCTGCGGATTTCATTGCGGAAGGCGTGGACCAAACCCGTGGCTGGTTCTACACCCTTCACGCCATCGCCACCATGGTCTTTGACCGAGTGGCCTACAAGGCAGTGATCAGCAATGGTTTGGTCTTGGACAAGAACGGCCAAAAAATGTCGAAGCGATTGGGCAATGCCGTGGACCCGTTCGCGACCCTCAGCGAGTACGGCCCAGACGCAACGCGGTGGTACATGATTTCCAACGCCCAACCTTGGGACAACCTGAAGTTTGATGCTGCGGGAATTGGTGAAGTCACGCGGAGGTTTTTTGGTACGTTGCACAACACCTACAATTTCCTCGCACTTTACGCGAACATCGATGGCTGGGATGGAAGCCAAGCGGCACCGGAAGTGAAAGATCGCCCCGAAATTGATCGCTGGGTGCTTTCACGGTTGCACTCGCTCATTGCAGAGGTGGACGCCGCCTTGACGGATCTCGAGCCGACGCGAGCGGCCCGCGCGATCCAGGACTTCACGGTGGATGAGCTCTCCAATTGGCACGTTCGCCTGAGCCGGAGGCGATTCTGGAAGGGGGACATGACCGATGACAAGCTTAGCGCTTACGCGACCTTGACGGAATGCCTCGAAGTGATTGCGATCATGTCTTCTCCCATCGCTCCCTTTGTCATGGACCGATTGTACAGGGATTTGGCGGGATCGATACAGCGCCCCCAAGCGACTTTGGTTTGGTCTCAGTCTGTGCACCTGGCGGATTTCCCTGTTTCTGATGCGTCGAAGGTGGATGTTGAATTGGAAGCGCGCATGGCCCTCGCTCAGCAGTTGACGTCGCAGGTATTGAGTTTGCGCAAGCGCGAGAAATTGCGGGTTCGTCAGCCTTTGCGTCGCATCATGGTTCCCGCCTTGACCGCAGAATTGCAGGAACGCCTCGAGGCCATTCAGGACTTGGTTCTGGCGGAGGTAAATGTCAAGTCATTGGATGTCTTGACGGACGGAGACGGCGGTTTTGTGAAGCAGGTGAAACCGGACTTCAAGGCATTGGGACCGCGCTTTGGCAAGCGGATGAAAGCCTTGGCAGCGGTGATTTCTGAACTGGATGCCGATCAAGTCCTTCAGCTCGAGCGTGAAGGTGCCTTGACTGTGGAGCCTCAAGATGGATTGGGCGATGCAGAAATCGTGCTTTCGGATGTTGAAATCCAAACCCAAGACATCCCCGGCTGGACGGTCAGTGTGGAAGGCGGACTTACCGTTGCCCTCGACGTATCCGTGGATGAAGAACTGAAAGCGGAAGGTTGGGCGAGAGAGCTGGTGAATCGGGTCCAAAACTTGCGGAAAGACAGCCAACTTGAGGTGACCGATCGCATTCAGTTGAAGGTTTCGGCTGCAGCTGAATTGCAGCAGGTTTTCGAGCAAAATTTAGAGTATATTCGGGCCGAAGTTCTCGCGGATGAGGTGCAGTGGGTTGGAGCTGGTGAGGGCTTGCAAGTAGAGCTGGTCGATGGAATCTCCGTCGGGTTGGCATTGAGTAAAATGGTTTAAAAAAACCGAGATGGCAGAAATCCGTTATTCCGATAGTGACCTCAAGGAATTTGAGTCGCTCATTCAAGATAAGCTGGCGGTTGCAAAAGAAAATTTGTACGAGCTTCAGCGGGCTCTCTCTCACGCGGATGATAATTCAACCGATGACACCTCTCCAACCTTCAAAATGATGGAGGATGGCTCAGAAACCATGAGCCGGGAGGAAACGGCTCAGTTGGCTGCGCGCCAACAGAAGTTCATAGTCAATTTAGAGAATGCCTTGCTGCGCATCAAGAACAAAACATATGGGGTATGCCGTGTGACGGGCTCCCTCATTCCGAAAGAACGTTTGCGGTTGGTCCCTCATGCCACGATGTCCATTGAGGCGAAGAACCGCCAGTAATTGGGCATGAAGGTTTCCCACCTGCTGTTGTTTTGGTCGTTGCCTGTGTTGATTGCGGATCAAGCCTTGAAGTTCTACATCAAGACCTCCTTCACCATTGGACAAAAAGCGCCCTTCCTTCCTGGCGTATTGGAGTTGCAGTTCATTGAGAACGATGGAATGGCCTTTGGTTGGGCATTGCCCGGTGATGCAGGAAAATTGGCCCTTCGCATTTTCAGGGTGCTCGCTGCGATTGCCATTGGGTGGTATTTAGTTCATGCTGCGAAATCCGGTGCACACCGGGGCTTTCTGCGGTCCATTTCGCTGATTTGGGCGGGTGCCGTGGGGAATATCTTGGATTCTGTTTTTTACGGTCGGCTTTTCTCCCGCTCGGGTTGGGAAGAGGCGGCATCCTTTCTTCCAGCAGAAGGCGGGTATGCCTTTTGGTTCATGGGTGATGTGGTTGACATGTTCCATTTCACGGTCGATTGGCCGCTTTGGTGGCCCATTGCCAGCTGGCAAGGCCGTGAGATTTTTCCTCCAATATGGAACATCGCAGATGCAGCCATATCCTGTGCGGTGATCTGGATATTGTTCAATCAAAAGCGTTACTTCGGAGGCGATAAAGCCTGATTCGTTTCTTGATCGGCTTGAGCTGCCATTGATCATGAGATTAAACAACTGAATATGAAATTGTTAGCAACTCTTTTCTTGGCCATTTTGTGGTCCAGCGTTTCCTTTGCCCAACGCCCTGCTGCCAAGTCAGAGAAGTTCGACTACACCGAAGTCCCTACGGTTCCTGCAGACTTGGTTCGTGACATTGAATTCACGCTGCACTCGGATTTTGAGTTCTTCAACCTCAATGATTTGAGGCGTTGGGGTGGGAATGCGGCGATTCTAAAAGCGGGGGAACGGCTTGCCGGAATGTCTTACTACACATTGGGCCGAGAAGTCGCTCTCGTTGAATCAAATCCTACAATTCGAGTTGAAGTGGCGCTGGGTGAAGGCCAAATGGGAAGCCGATCTGTCAAAAGCGAGGCCGTCAAAGGCGAACAAATGACCTACTGGTACGTGGTGCAGTACAATCTTCCTTTGACCGTGCAATTGAGAAGTGTTGATGGACAGTTGCTCGATGGGTTTGAATTGCCAGCCACTGTAGTTGTGAGGTACGGCAATGAAAAGGTATCCACGCGATCGACGGAGAATGGCAATTTCACCTACACGCGTTCGAAGTTGGATTTCAGTTCCGAACTGGAATTGGAGGCGGCCTTTCGATCGCCTGATGCCCAGCGGTTCCTTCGCAGAAAGGCCGTGCTGACGCAACTGTCGAACTTGGTGGATGTGTTGGAAACTCGTTTGTACTTCAATGACGTGAAAGCGTCTGTGAACATCGCCTCTGCGAAAAATCGCAAAGTGGACTATTCCGAATTGGATGCCGCACAAGAGCAAGCCTTGGCTGCCTTCAAGGAGAAGGATTGGGACGGATTGCTTGTTCCCATGGCTGTTTGGGAGTCGTGGCTCGAGCGGACCGATTTGATGAATTCGAAGGCGGACGTCAATGCCGACATCGCACGGGCTCTGCAGTTGAATTTGGCGCAGGCACACCTGTACCGAATGGACTTTACCGCCTGTGCCGCCAGCCTGCTGGCTGCCAGAGGGATGACCACGCCCAGCGATGCAGCGTGGCAAGAAATCGAATCCGTCAGGGGTTTGCTGGCCAACAGGCGAAAGGGGAGAGAATCCAACGGTCAAGTGGAGCGTGCTGAAGACGCCGAAACATTCAAAGCCATTGACTTGAAGGACGTCTTGGGTAAACGGTCTGAAAACAAAGACGTCGATTTCTTTTCGGGAAGGGATGTTTACGAAGACTTTACAGCGGAACTGCGCGCGTGGCAAGCGGTGGCGGAAGCGGACGCGCCGGAGCGGGAAGCAGGGGTGGATCAGGAGATGACTGCCGCTCAGCGTTTGGGCAATCGGTTGCAGCAGACCATTGGCGGCTACATGCTCTCCCTGAATCCGCTGATGGACAAGGAGTGGGTGGGCCAAGAATTCCCTTCAGAAATCATGGACATTGAGCGCCTCGTTTATTTGGACATCAGTGGCATGGGATTCAGCGTCCTTCCAGAAGAATTAGGCGGCATAGGCACGTTGACTACCCTCAACCTAACAAGCAATTCATTGGACCAATTGCCCTCGTCCATTGGCGATTTGGCCTTGCTCAAGAAGCTGATTTTAAGAGGGAATCCGCTTGAATCGTTGCCCGAATCACTCGTCAATTGCAAGGAGTTGAGGGTGTTGGACCTTCGTGGCACAGCCCTTCCTCAGGAGGAAATTGCACGTTGGATGGGTAGTTTGCCCGAGGGGTGTAAAGTTCGTTATGACGAATAAATTCCGTAACATGGGGTCCATGAAGAACAGGATCATTTTCACGGTGCTTGGGGGCATCGTTCTATTTGTTTGGCAATTTCTGGCTTATGCCATGCCTGCCTTTCACAGCAGTTCCATGGAACATACGCCGTTGCAAGATGAAATTTTGACGGCCATTGAAGCAACCGGACTCGAAGAGGGCATGTACGTTTTGGGACAGCCTGCACCCGAAATTTGGAATGATCAAGAGGCCATGACTGCTTGGCAAAATGAGCACGAAGGCGGCCCCCATGCCAGGATCAACTTCGAGAAATCACACAGCTATTCGATGGGGTTGAACTTGCTTCGCGGATTGCTGGTCTGTTTCTTGACAGCCTTTTTGTTGCACATCATTCTTGGCGCCTTGAAAGACCAATCCCTTGGCAAACGGATGATCGTATCCGCGGTGATCGGTTTGATGGGGTTCCTCTTCATTCCTTATACCAATTTCATTTGGTTCAAAGACCCCGACATCTGGGCGTATTTTTTGGATGCCGTGGTGCCATGGGTCCTGCTCGGCGCATTGAGTGCTAAGTTTCCAAGTTAACATCTAAGTGAGTTGATGAAATACATAGCCCTTGTGCTTCTCGCGGCTTGGCTGCTCATCGGCTGCCATTCAAGTACCCAAACAACCGACTTCCAAAACGGAGACGTCATCTTCCATACCTCCACATCTCGCCAAAGCAAGATGATACAGGAAGTCACGGATTCGAAGTACAGCCATGTGGGGATCATCTTCTTGAAAGATGGGAAGCGCTTTGTTTTTGAAGCAGTTCAGCCCGTTAAAATCACTCC